>DATEKC010000206.1:0-36704 GCA_035277665.1 Terriglobia bacterium | reverse complement strand
ACGCTGGCCTGGGCGTTCCAGACGCATCAGCAGGCGATGAAATCCACGCCGCTCGAAGTGAACGGGATTATCTACTTCACAGTGCCGAACCACGTGTGGGCAGTGGACGCGCGCACGGGCAGGCAGATCTGGCAGTTCCAGCGCGAGTCGGAAGGAAACTTTATCGCCAACCGCGGCGTGGCGATGTACAAGGACAGATTGTTTTTCGGCACGCCCGATGCTCATCTGATCTGTCTCGACGCCAAAACCGGCAAGAAGCTCTGGGACGTGGTGGTGGCCGACACCGCCTTTGGCTATTACATCAGCATGGCGCCGCTGGTGGTGCACAATCACCTGATCGTAGGCATTTCCGGCGACCAGACGGACATCAAAGCGTTTCTCGATTGCAGGAGCCCGGAGGATGGCCATCTCATCTGGCGATGGTGGGCCACGCCCAAGCCGGGCGAACCCGGAGCCAACACGTGGCCGAATGCCGACGCCATGGCGCACGGCGGCGGCACTACCTGGATGACGGGCAGCTACGATCCCGAGCTGAACCTGATCTATTGGGGCACCGGGAACCCGCACCCTGTCTTGTCCGGCCAGGTGCGCGCCGGCGCGAACCTTTATACCTGCTCGATTGTGGCCATCGATCCGGACACCGGCAAAATGGTCTGGTACTTCCAGCCTTCTCCGCATGATACAGAAGACCGCGACGCCAATGAGACTCCCATCATCTTCGACGCCGATTTCCAAGGCAGGCCGCGCAAACTGCTGGCCCAGGCCAGCCGCAACGGATACTTTTTTCTGCTGGATCGCGCCACCGGAAAGGACCTGCTGAGCGTGCCCTATGGTCCCCAGAACTGGTCGTTGGGGTTGAACAAGCAAGGAGAGCCAATCCCCAACCTGAAGAAGCAGCCGCAACTTTCAGGGACGTTTCTGGACGGCATGGGGACCAACTGGTGGGCGCCCAGCTTTGATCCTGAAACAGGCCTGTTCTACGTGAACGCCTACCGCGACATCTTCATCAGCTACCTGACGCGGACCGGCTCAAAGGAAACCGAGTCAGAACACCAGGGCGCCGTGGAGAGCCCGCTGTGGTCGCAGGCCCAACTGCTGGCGATTGACTACCAGACCGGAAAGATCCGCTGGCAGCACGACAGCCCTCCGGCGATTGGCTACGGTGAAAATGCTTCTGGAATCCTCACCACAGCCGGGCGACTTTTGATCACCGGCGATATTTCTGGAGATATTGAGGCGCTTGACCCCGTTACCGGAAAATCCCTCTGGCACGTCTACGCCGGCGGCCGGCTGACCGGCTGCCCCATGACCTACGAACTCAACGGCCGTCAATACCTGCTGACCGCCGTTGACAGCGTGCTCTATGCCTGGGCGCTACCCGCCTCGAACGCGAACACACAATAGTGAAAGCCCACGGGCGCGAGAGTTTTCCCTTCCAGCCGGAATTCCGAATTCCGTTTGGCAACCCCCTCCTGCTGAAACGACGCGCCAGAAATGAGTCGTCAGCGCGCGCATTTCCTGATAAGATAGAGAGTTTTCGCGGCATCCAATATGACTGTGAATAAGGCCAACAACCCGTTCGGCTCCCGTGCCTCCCTGGAAACTACGGGTGGCCGCGCCACCATATACCGCCTGGATGCCCTGGAAAAGGCCGGGCTGGGAAGCGTTTCCAGGCTCCCGTATTCAATCAAAGTGCTGCTGGAAGCTGTGCTGCGCAACTGCGACGGCAAACTGATCAAGGAAAGCGATGTGGCGGCGCTGGCCGGCTGGAGCGCCAAATCGACCTCCCGCCAGGAAGTGCCTTTCAAGCCCGCGCGGGTGATTCTGCAGGATTTTACCGGCGTTCCCGCTGTGGTGGACCTGGCGGCGCTGCGCTCGGCCATGCAGCGGCTGGGCGGCAATCCGGCAAAGATCAACCCGCTGGTGCCGGTTGATCTGGTGATTGACCATTCCGTACAGGTAGACTTTTTCGGAATCACCACAGCCCTGCAGAAGAACGCAGAGATGGAATTCAAACGGAATCGCGAGCGCTACAAGTTTCTGCGCTGGGGCCAGCAGGCCTTTGACAATTTCCGCGTGGTTCCTCCGGCCACGGGCATTGTGCACCAGGTGAACCTGGAGTATCTGGCCAAGGTTGTTCAAGCATCGCAGCAGGACGGGGAAACGGTGCTTTATCCCGACACGCTGGTTGGCACCGACTCGCACACGACCATGATCAACGGCCTGGGCGTGCTGGGCTGGGGCGTGGGCGGCATCGAGGCCGAGGCGGCGATGCTGGGCCAGCCTGTTTACTTCCTCACGCCGCAGGTGACGGGCTTCAAGTTGAAGGGCCGGCTGAGTGAAGGCGTAACCGCCACGGACCTGGTCCTGACCGTCACCCAGATGCTGCGCGCCAGGGGCGTGGTGGACAAGTTTGTGGAATTTTTCGGCGACGGGCTCGCACAGATGACGCTGCCCGACCGCGCAACCATCGGCAACATGTCGCCCGAATACGGCGCGACGATGGGCTTCTTCCCCGTGGATGCGGAAACTTTGCGTTACCTGCGACAGACCGGGCGCGCGGACGAGGAAGTGGAGCGCGTGGAGCGCTACACGAAAGAGCAGGGCATCTTCCGCAGCGCCGGAATGCCCGACCCGGAATACAGCGACACCCTGGAACTGCAGCTTGAAACAGTTGAGCCCAGCCTCGCCGGGCCGAAGCGCCCGCAGGACCGGGTGGCGCTTTCAAACATGAAAAGCGCCTTCCACAAGGCGCTGACGGCTCCCACCAAAGAGCGCGGCATCGGCCTCGCACCCGATGCCGTGGGCCGCACTGCAACTATCGGCTTTAACGAAACCAGCGCCAAAGTGGGCCACGGCGCGGTGGTGATTGCCGCCATCACGTCGTGCACCAACACGTCAAATCCTTCCGTGATGCTGGCGGCCGGCCTGGTGGCGAAAAAAGCGGTTGAGCGCGGGCTGCGCGTTCCACCATACGTCAAAACCAGCCTGGCGCCCGGTTCCAAGGTGGTGACCGAATACCTGACGGCCGCCGGCCTGCTGGAGCCGCTGGAAAAGATCCGCTTTGACCTGGTGGGTTACGGCTGCACCACCTGCATCGGCAACAGCGGCCCGCTGCCGCCCGAGGTTTCAAAGGCGGTTAAAGAAAACGACCTGGTGGCCGCCGCGGTGCTTTCCGGCAATCGCAATTTTGAAGGGCGCGTGCATCCGCAGGTCCGCGCCAACTATCTGGCTTCCCCGCCGCTGGTAGTAGCTTACGCGCTGGCGGGCACGGTGGATATCGATCTGCCGAATGAGCCGCTGGGACAGGACAAGGCGGGCAAGCCCGTCTACCTGCGCGAAATCTGGCCGACTCGCGAAGAAATTGTTGAGGCCATGAGCAAGGCCATACGGCCGGAGATGTTCCGCGAGGTTTATGCAAACGTCTGGGACGGCAACGCCACCTGGAACGATATCCCCGTAGCCGGCGGAGAGCTCTACCCCTGGAGCGAAGAATCGACTTACATCCAGGAACCGCCGTTCTTCACCGAGATGACGACCCATGTGCCGCCCGTCGAGGATATTCACGGAGCGCGCGTGCTGGCGCTGCTGGGCGATTCCATCACCACCGACCACATTTCGCCCGCCGGCGACATTCCTGAAGACGGGCCGGCCGGCCGCTACCTGATGGAACACGGCCTGAAGAAAATTGACTTCAACTCGTTCGGCTCGCGGCGCGGCAACGATCGCGTGATGGTGCGCGGAACGTTCGCCAACATCCGCCTGAGGAACCAGCTCGTGCCCGGCAAAGAGGGCGGCTACACGGTGCACTTCCCGGAGCGCGAGCAGATGTCGATCTTCGACGCCGCCATGAAATATAAACAAGAGGGCGTGCCGCTGGTGGTGCTGGCCGGCAAGGAATACGGCTCCGGCTCGTCGCGCGACTGGGCCGCCAAAGGCACGCTGCTGCTGGGTGTGAAGGCCGTCCTGGCGGAAAGTTATGAGCGCATCCATCGCGGAAACCTTGTAGGCATGGGCGTTCTGCCGCTGCAGTTCAGGCAGGGCGAGAGCGCGGCCTCACTCGGGCTGACCGGCGAAGAGGTGTTCGACATCACCGGCCTTGGCGAGCACATCCAGCCTGGCTCGGAAATCAGCATCACCGCTGTGGGCCCGGACGGCAAGAGGAAAAGCTTCAAGGCGACCGCCCGACTGGATTCGGAGGTCGAAGTCACCTACTACCGCAACGGCGGCATCCTGCCTGCCGTGCTTCGTAATTTTCTGCGGGAGGCCTGATCGCGGCCGATCGGACGCGCGGCCGGGATGGTTCCACTCGCAGGACGCGGTTAAATCTTGATTTAAGCCATCAACGCGCCGCGCGAGCAGTTCCCCTGCCCTGTTGCGCACGGCAACCGTTGGATGTTTACAAAAAACTGACTGAGAGGATTCTTCTGGTATGAAATCGTATAACGGAGTCCCCGTTCCCGAAAACGGCACGGCCATCACGGCCACCGATGGCAGACTGACCATCCCTGACAACCCGATTATTCCTTACATCGAAGGCGACGGCACCGGCCGTGACATCTGGAAGGCCACGGCACGCGTGTGCGACGCGGCGGTGGAAAAGAGCTATGGCGGCAAGCGCCGCGTGGCCTGGTTTGAAGTGTTCGCAGGCGAAAAAGCCTTCCGGCAGTTCGGCGAGTGGCTGCCCCAGGGAACGCTGGACGCCATCAAGGAGTTTCACATCGCCATCAAGGGCCCGCTGACCACGCCGGTGGGCGGCGGCATCCGCAGCCTGAACGTGGCTTTGCGGCAGCTCCTGAATCTTTATGCCTGCTGGCGGCCGGTGAAATATATTCCCGGCGTGCCCTCGCCCGTTCGGAACCCGACCCGGATGAACGTGATCATCTTCCGCGAAAACACGGAGGACGTTTATGCGGGCATCGAATGGCGCGAAGGCACCGACCAGGCGCGGCGCGCTATCGAATTTGTCAACACGCTGCTGCGCGAGGACAAGACCAATAAACAGATCCGCGCGGATTCCGGCATCGGCATCAAGCCCATTTCCATTCTGGGGACTCAGCGGCTCGTCCGGCGGGGCATCCAGTACGCGCTCGACCACGGACTCAACCGCGTGACGCTGGTGCACAAGGGCAACATTATGAAGTTCACCGAAGGCGCCTTCCGCGATTGGGGCTACCAGCTGGCGCGCAAGGAATTCCGCGGCAAAGTTGTGACGGAACGCGAAAGCTGGATTATCGGCAACAAGGACCACGATCGCAATCTCTCGATCGAAGCAAACGCGGCCATGATCGAGCCGGGGCTGGAAATGGCCACCGATGCCTTCAGGCAGGAAATCTATAAAGAAGTCAAGGACTGCCTGGACTCGATTTACGCGACGCACGGCAACGGCAAGTGGAAGCAGATGATCCTGGTGAACGACCGCATCGCGGACTCCATCTTCCAGCAGATCCTGACCCGCGCGGACGAATACCAGGTGCTCTGCACGCCCAACCTGAACGGCGATTACCTGTCTGATGCCTGCGCGGCGCAGATCGGCGGGCTGGGTCTGGCGCCGGGCGCAAACATTGGCGACGGCTACGGAGTGTTTGAAGCTACGCACGGCACTGCACCGAAATACGCAGACAAGGACGTCATCAACCCCGCTGCGCTCATCCGCTCCGCCGTGCTGATGTTTGAGTTCATCGGCTGGCCGGAAGCCGGCGAGATGATCGAGCGGTCACTCGCCGCCACCATCGCGCAGCATCGCGTCACCTACGACCTCGAGCGGCTGATGGTGATGGAAGGCATCGAGAGCGTCACCAAACTCGGAACGGCGGCGTTTGCCGATGCCATCATCGAAAACATGGCGCAGGTGAAAGCCGGCGCGGCGTAGGAATTATGGCAGCCACGGCCAGCGCATCGCTGGCCGTGAGCTTTCTGAAATCCAAAGTCAGAAACCAGAAGGCTGCAACTAGTCGGTCCGGCCTGTCAGTTCGTCCGGCGAGAAGGTGTCAAGTTGTGGCAATGGAACCCAGCGTTTTCATTAGTTCGACCATTCGCGACTTCGCTGATCTGCGCCTTGCATTGAAGTGGTGGTTCGAAGAGCGAGGATATCGTGTACGACTGAGTGAGTGTAGTGATTTCGAGATAGACCCAAGTCAGGGCACTATCGAGAACTGCCTTGCCGGAATCCGATCTTCTCAATATGTGGTCGTACTCGTGGGCTTCAGGGGTGGAAGTTACCACTCCCGGGCCGAGGGAATAACTATCACTCGGAGGGAGTATCGCGAGGCTTACGAGCGTGCCCAGTTGGGACAGACCAAGTTAGTGACATGCGTGCGAAAAGATGTTGACGAGGCTCTAGCTTCTCAAAACTGGCGGCCATTCGAGGAAGAGCCGGAGTACGCCCTCGTAAGGGATTTTGTTAACGAGGTCAGACGCAACGATGAGATGAAAGCCGCTTCCGAAACCGGCGGTCCTTTTCCTACTGCCAACTGGGTGTATTTGTTCCGGGATTTCCGAGAGATCACAGGCGCGCTACTAAGCTCCTTTCGACTCGGCGGGGGGCTGCGGAGGAAGGCTCTGGAGACGAACCTACTTTCGGAGCTGATGGCAAACCTTCGCACAATGCTTACAAAGGTCGGCAGCAAGGTTGTGCTACGGGGCACGTTTGAATCGCTACAGCATGATCTTAACTTAAAGGTAGAAGACGCTCTGAGGGTGATATACCCTTCGCGGCAGCAGCTTACTCAACTCACGGAGGCAGTGGTTTCTGTAGCTGCCTTCAGTATCCACGAAATTTCGAGCACGGCGCTTCAGGACGCGATCAGCTCCGGAGAATTCCTTGAATTCCGTTCTCCCGACGACACCTATGTCATGGGGAAGTTCCAAGCTGAGATGATCTCGTTGAGGCAAGAGATCGTGAAGCTAGAGCACATTCTCGCTGTACCCCAACTGCAGGGTATTGCGGGCAAAGTTATTTCCTCTCCAACGAAGGGCCTAGCCGCTTACGATCTTGCGATGCTTTTCGGCGCCGCCAATACACTCCACAACGTAATTGCGCGGACCGCCAGCCTCTGTGCATACCTATCTCAACTCGCACCTTGCATTCCCGTCGTACGTCTTGCACCAAATACCCCGTTCTCGGGGAACGCAAAAGAAATTGAGAACGAACGCCCAAATAACTCTGAGATTGATTCGTGGCTTAAAAAACAATTTTGCAAGGAGGAATAATGCGAAAGAAAGTGACAGTGATCGGCGCAGGCAATGTGGGTGCCACGTGCGCGCATCGCCTGGCCGACAAGCAGCTTGGCGATGTGGTGTTGATCGATATTCTGGAAGGCGTGCCGCAAGGCAAAGCGCTCGACCTGCTGGAGGCGGGGCCGATTGAAGGTTACGACGTTCGCGTGAAAGGCACCAACGATTATGCCGACACCGCGAATTCCGACGTGGTGGTGATGACCGCCGGTTTCCCCCGCAAGCCCGGCATGAGCCGCGACGACCTGCTGAAAGCCAATTATGACGTGGTGAAAGCCACCATCGAAAAAGTGGCCAGGGTTTCGCCGGAAGCTATCCTGATCATCGTCACCAATCCGCTGGACGCCATGGCGCAGACAGCGCTGAAGGTGAGCGGATTTTCCAGGAACCGCGTTATCGGCATGGCCGGCGTCCTGGACACGGCGCGCTACCGCACCTTTATCGCTGAAGCATTGAACGTTTCAGTGCAGAATGTGCAGGGATTTGTGCTGGGCGGCCACGGCGACACCATGGTTCCCGTGCCGCGTTACACCACCGTGGCGGGCATTCCGGTCGGCGAGTTGATGCCGAAGGATAAGCTCGAAGCCATCATCGACCGCACGCGCAAGGGCGGGGCGGAAATTGTGAATTATCTCAAGACAGGCAGCGCCTTTTACGCGCCATCAGCCGCGGCGGTAGAAATGGTGGAAGCCATCTTCTACGATCGCAAGAAAATTCTGCCCTGCGCTGCCTACCTGGAAGGCGAGTACGGCATCAACGGGCTGTTTGTCGGCGTTCCCGTAAAACTTGGAAAGAACGGAATCGAAGAAATCATCCAGATCAAGCTGAGCATGGAAGAAAAGGCCGCGCTGCAAAAATCCGCCGATTCGGTCAAAGTACTCGTTACCGTTATCGGCGTGTGAGCCTTCATTTTACTTCTTCGATTCGGATGTGGTTGATAACCACGGGATCGAGGGGTTTGTCGCGGCGGTCGCGGTTGACCATGGAAATTTTGGTGGTCACGTGCTGGCCCTGGACCACCTCGCCGAAAATCGTGTGGCGGTCATTCAGCCAGGGCGTGGGAGCAACGGTGATAAAGAACTGGCTGCCGTTGGTGCCGGGCCCTGCGTTGGCCATGGCCAGTTTACCCACTCCTTCAAAGCGCAGTTCCGGCGTGAACTCGTCCTCAAACTGATATCCGGGGCCGCCCGTGCCGGTGCTGAGTGGGCAGCCGCCCTGGATCATAAAATTGGGCATCACGCGATGGAAAACCAATCCATCGTAGAAAGGACGCTTGACCGCCTTGCCGGTTCTGGGGTCCTTAAATTCTTTGGTTCCCTGCGCCAGCCCAACAAAGTTTTCCACCGTTTTCGGCGCATGCTCAGGATAGAGCCGGCAGGTTATGGTTCCGGCAGACGTTTCGATAATAGCATGAAGCCCGGGCTGCAATTTTTCCATTGGTTCTCCTGTTCCTGTTGCTAAGGGATTTTTTCGGGGCCTGGCGACCGCAGAGATGCGTCGACCCGCTCCGTCGCGGGACGTGGATCGGCGCGATCAAGGCGCCGACTGCGAAACGGTTGCTGACTTGATGTGATCGAGCTTGGGAAAGTTCGCGGCCAGGTAAGCCTCGCCCTCGCTCTGGATCAGTTGCTGGTTGGGGCCGTTGCTCATGGGAGCACCCTCGCCGTAGCCACTGTAAAAACTCTGGGCGACGTCCATCCCTTCCGTGACGGCGCCAAAAGGCGCAAAGCCCTGGGCATCCAGGCTCTTGTTGTCCGCCAGGCTAATGAATACCTGCGTCGTGCGCGTGTTGGGCCCGGCTGTGGCGAAGGTGACGGTCCCCGCCGCGTTGCTCTGCTTTACAGGATCGTCGGGGATGTTGGCATCGTGCCAAACCGCGGAAACTTTCGGGTCAGCGCTGATGCCGAATTGCACGATGAAGCCGGGAATGACGCGGAAAAAACTAGCATCGTTGAAAAAACCGTTTTTGACCAGATTATAGAAACGGTCGGCGCCGATGGGCGCCCAGTCGCGGGTGACTTTGATGACTATGGCGCCCCTTGTGGTGTCAAGCTTTGCGTAGTAAACGTCCGGCGCCTGCGCATTGAGCGAAGCAGGATTCAGGAGAGAGGATTGCCCCTGGGGAGCAGCGGGCTGTTCTTTTTTGGCAGACTGGCAGCCTGCCAGCACAAGCAGCGCCGGGAGCAGTCCGGCCCACAGCATCCGATATAGGAAATTTCTGATTCTCATTGCGCACTTCCTTCCGTCGGCATTTCTCTTGAAACTCGCGCCGCTTGCCGCATCACCCGCAGATCGATTATCCAGACCTCGGCGCAATCTTGTCAAACATGGGTTAAAGAATTCTGCGAAACCTGCGTGCCGTTCAGTCGTAATATTCGAGGCCCAGGTGGGTGATCAGTTCCTCGCCCCGCAGATAGCGTAAGGTGTTCTTAAGTTTCATAAGCTGGATGAACAGGTCGTGCTCAGGGTAGAGATTGGGAGCGCACATCGGACTCTTGAAATAGAACGAGAGCCATTCCTGGATCCCTTTGCGGGCCATTTCCGGGCAACGTTGCGCAAGGTCCATAAACAGGATGAGGTCCAGAACGATGGGAGCCGCCAGGATAGAATCACGGCAAAGAAAGTCAATCTTGATCTGCATGGGATAATCAAGCCAGCCGAAAATGTCGAGGTTGTCCCACCCTTCCTTGTTGTCGCCGCTCGGCGGATAGTAATTGATCCGCACCTTGTGGTAGAAATCCTTGTAAAGTTGCGGGTACACATCCGGCTGCAGGATGTATTCCAGGACCGAAAGCTTGCTTTCCTCCTTGGTGCGAAATGACAAGGGATCGTCGAGCACTTCTCCATCGCGGTTGCCGAGGATGTTGGTGGAAAACCAGCCGGTCAGTCCGAGCATTCGTGCCTTGAGGCCCGGAGCGAGGATGGTCTTCATCAGCGTCTGCCCGGTCTTGAAATCCTTTCCGCAGATGGGGGCCTTGTTCTCAAGGGACAATTGGCGAAGCGCCGGGATGTCCGTGGTCAGGTTGGGAGCACCGTTGGCAAACGGAACGCCCAGCTTCAGCGCCGCATAGGCATAGATCATGCTGGGCGCAATGCCGGGGTCTGATGACCGCAGTCCTTTCTCAAACGAAGTAATCGATTGGTGCACGGGGCCCGGCTTCATAAAGATTTCAGTGGACCCGCACCAGATAACGGCCATGCGGCTGGCGCCGCTTTTTTCGCGGAAAGACTGGATGTCCTCCATGGCCTGCTTTGCCAGGTCCATCTTGGTCTTGCCTCGCTTCACGTTGGGCCCGTTCAGCCGTTTGACGTACTTGCGGTTGAACACAGCGGGAAGAGGCTTGATATCTTCCAGAAAATTCCTGACTTCGTCGAGATGGGTCTGTTTCAGAACACCTGCCTTCAGCGCCGCCTGATAGCAATTGTCGGGGAAAATGTCCCAACCTGAAAAAACAAGGTCCGGAAGCTGGGCAAGAGGCACAAAATCCTTGATCAGGGGGATCCGCTTATCCGTGCGTTTTCCCAGGCGGATGGTGCCCATCTGGGTCAGCGAACCGATCGGGCGCGCAATGTTCCTGCGGACCGCCTCGACGCCGGCGATAAAGGTGGTTGCCACGGCCCCCATTCCGCAGGTCATGATCCCCAGCTTCCCCTCTGGTTTTGCAATTTCAACAGTTTTCTTTGGCACTTTGTGGTCCTTTCACTTAAACTCTGAAAATCTTTAAAGGAAAGTTGCCATATTGTGCTAAACGTGCGAAAATTGCAATCCCCTTTGGAAGCTGGGAGATGCTTTTTTAGATCTGCTTGTTCCCCGGGCCCAAGCTATACAGTGTGCAAAGGAAAGATTTAGAGCGACATCGGGCGCCATGGAAGCGAATGGACACAGGCCGCTGCCGGAGCCATTCTGAAGGCGAAGGCTGGCATCATTCGGAATTCAATTTTCGATTGCCGATGTAAGCAGTTGAATCTGATAATGATGTGCGGGGAGGCAATAAATGGTAAGCTGTTTAAAGACACGGATGGCTCTAATCTTGCATCTAATTTGAAGTGGAACATGCCCGGTCCGCGAGGGAAGGGGGAAAGGGGCTGGTAAGTTTTTCCTTGCAATGTTACTAAAGTCTTGGTATTTGGAACAATGCTTCATTACGACGGGATCCGGCCGGCTGAGTGACTGGGCGGAGCATTGCAAGTCTTCCACGGCGGACCAGGGCCAGACAAAGACTCCCTCTGGCCCGGAACTCAAAACCCTAGAACAAGAGGTAGCATTACAATGAAGAAAACAACTGTGCTTTTCAGCATGATGCTGCTTGCTGGCTTCTTCTGCATACCAAACTCCTTGTGTGCCGCACACAAGCTCGCAGGCACGATGGAGGTTCATCCCTCAGCCGCATCGCCAGCGCCGGCCCCTGCCGCGCCGCAGGCGAAAAAACCGCAGTGGAAGAGCCGGGATGAATATGATGCCTTTCAGGCATTCGTCAAGGAGAAGGACCCGCAAAAGAGAATTTCGTTGATTCAAGCTTTCGTTGAAAAGTACGGGAAGACTTCTGATTTCGTGGCGAACGCATACGTGGCTGAGATGCAAACGTATGTTCAGATGAGCCAGACCGAACAGGCGATTGCGGCTGCAAAAAAGGCGCTCGCCGCCGATCCAGACAATCTGGATGCCCTGTCATACCTCAGCTTTACGTTTCCTTACACGTTCAAGCCTTCCTCCTCGACCGCATCGGCCGATTTGTCAACGGCCAAGCAGGAGGCCGAGCACGGCCTTGAAGTCCTGCAGAACCTGCAGAAACCTGAAGGCGTCAGCGCAGAACAATTTGAAGCTTACGTGAAACCCAAAACGAAGCGGGCGGTCTTCAACACGGCGCTGGGTTTCGTTGGCGTGCAGCAAAAAGACTACAACCAGGCCATCAAGTCGCTGGAGGCGGCTGCGCAGGATGAACCCAACAACGTTCTGGTCTATTCACTTCTTGGGCAGTCGTACTACAACGAGAATCCCCGGGATATCAACAAGGCCATCTGGTACCTCGCCCGCGCCACGGCGTTGGCACAAGATGCCAATAACCCCAACTCGGACCGGCTGAAGAAATTCTACGACCAGGTTTATGAAGCGCAGCACGGTTCCAACGAAGGCGCAGACAAGCTCCTGGCGCAGGCCAAGACTACAGACGCCATTCCCGCCGACTTCAAGGTGGCGCCGCCACCCGAGCACGCCAAGACAGGGAATGTCAATCTTGATGCCTTCTATAAGATTCAGGACGCAATTTCCGTGGGCGGTGACACCGGGCAGCAGAACTGGACGCAGTTGAAAGGCCAGCCCCTCGGGCTGGTCGGGCACGTGGACAGCGTGGTTCCCGGCAGCGACCCGAAGACCTTTCAGGTGCGCGTGGATGTTACTCCCGATGCCCAGTCCAAGGAAGGGACTTACGACATTGTTCTGGATGATTCCCAGCCGGGCGTTAACTTGCTGCAGTCGGGCGACCCGCTTCGATTCCAGGGGAACATCGCGTCTTTTACAACGACCCCGAATTTCACGCTGACCTTAAGCGACGCGAAGATTGACGAAAGCGTTTTGAAGATGGCGCAGGAAAGGGAAGCGGCTGCGGCTCAAAAGAAGAAGGGCACGGGGAGAAGGGGAAAATAGTCTCATCCGTGCTTTTTTCCGGGGGCCCGGTCATCCCGCCTTATGGCTTGACCGGCGGCGCCCGATGGCAGGAAGTGAATCGCCCGGGTGTTCCGGGATCCCAGGTTGAAGGGGTCGCCGGCGGCGCCCGGGCTTTTTGTTTCTACCTGCGGGCCCGTCTCCGCCGCTTCGGCTCATGGTCGAGCTTCAGCACTGCGATCTTGCGGCTTAAAGTGTTGCGGTGTATGTGCAGCGCCTCGGCCGCTCTGGACAGGTTGCCGTTATTCTTCTCCAGGATTGTCCTGATAAACCGCTTTTCAAACTCGCTGACGGCGTCCTCGAAGAGGATGTCATTTTCGATTAATTGATTGACGAGAGATTCGAGCTGGTTCTTCACCCCGGCACCCCGATCCTAAAGCTTCTGCGCGCCCGCCGAATGGGCCTCCATGGTTTTCTTGTCGTTCAGGTTCATTTCCTTTTTGAACTTTTCGAAGCCCGCGCCAAATTCGCCCCTCAATTTGCCGGGCATGGCAAGCGCCACAACCCTGGAGCCGGCGATAAAGTACGGGGCCAGGGCGGACTTTTCCACCGCTACCTGCTGGATGGCAAAAGCCATCATCACCAGCAGGACGATGCAATCGACCAAAACTCCGCGGGCCAGGCCGAAAATTCCTCCCATAAAGCGGTCGAACCACTGCAGCCGCACTTTCTTGACCAGCTTGCTGGCCAGCGACGAAATCAGCGCCCCGACCACCATCACCGCCACGAAAAGCAGCAGGAAGCTGACGCCCAGCGCGACTCCACGGCTTCGCGTGAATCCTTGCAGCAGAGGGGCCAGCCGCTCGTAGTTGAAGGCCGCCACCACCAGCCCGGCGATGACCGACGCCAGGGCCACCAGCTCGGCGACAAAGCCTTTCCACATGGCTGTCAGCACGGAGACAAGAACGATGGTTGCCAGGACCCAGTCCACCCAGTTCCAGTGTTCCATGTTGCTCCCAGCCTGTTCAAAATCAGGTGTGCAGCGATTTCCCGGTCAGAAGACGGTAGGCGTCCCGGTACTTCTGACTGGTTTTTACGACGACGTCCGGGGGGAGAGGCGGCGGGGGAGGAGTCTTGTCCCAGTGGGTTGACTCCAGATAGTCCCGCACAAACTGCTTGTCAAAAGAAGGCTGCGACTTGCCGGGTTGATAACCGTCCTTCGGCCAGAAGCGTGAAGAATCAGGCGTGAGCACTTCATCGATCAGGATGATTTCAGCTCCCAGCTGTCCCCATTCAAACTTCGTGTCCGCGATAATGATCCCACGCTCCTCGGCGTACTTCCTTCCCTCCGCGTAAACCCGAATGCTCATGTCGCGGAGTTTTTCGGCAGCGCTTCTTCCAACGGTCTTTACCATCTCCTCAAAAGAGATGTTTTCGTCATGGCCCGTCTGGGCCTTGGTGGCCGGCGTAAAAATCGGCTGGTCCAGGCGGCTTGATTCCACCAGCCCCGCGGGCAGCTTGATTCCGCAGACCGTGCCGCTGGAGCGATATTCCTTCCAGCCCGAGCCGGCCAGATAGCCCCTCACCACGCATTCGATGGGGAACGGCTCTGCCTTTTTCACCAGCATCGAGCGCCCTTCAAGCTCGTCTCCAAAGGCCTGCAGTTCCTCCGGATACTCTTGCAGATCGGCCGTCAGGAAATGCGTGGGCACCAGGCCCAGAAAGCGGTCAAACCAGAAGCATGAAAGCTGCGTCAGCACGCGCCCTTTGTCCGGAATGGGCTCGTCCAGTATGACGTCAAACGCCGAGATGCGGTCCGTGGCCACCACCAGCAGCTTGTCGTCGCCTACCGCATAGATGTCGCGGACTTTGCCGCGGGATAAAAGAGTTGTCCCTGGGAGATTCGTTTCGTGAATGATCAATTTTGTCCCTTGCATGATGGAATTGTGCAGTCCTCAATTCTAAAGCATCAGGAATTCATGTCAATGGGAAAGAAAAGGCGTACATCGTTCTGCACCGTGCATCGGCGCGCAACACGAGGCCTGCGCCTGGCTTGCGGACGCGGTGTGCAGGCATCAATCTCGTCCGCCTTTGCACGCTGGCAGAGCAAGGGGAGTCCTGCGAAAAATCTGCAGATATTCTCTGGCCCTTCAAGCACCCGGGCCAATCACGCTGTCACGGCCACGGGCTCTTCCTCGAATTCTTCCAGTTGCACTGAGATCAGCTTTGAAACGCCGGGTTCTTCCATGGTGACGCCGTAGATGGCGCGGGCGATTTCCATGGTGGTTTTGTTGTGGGTAATCAGGATGAACTGTGTTGCCGAGCTCATCTTGCGGATCAGGCGCGTGAAGCGGCCGACGTTGGTGTCATCAAGCGGCGCGTCCACTTCATCCAACACGCAGAAGGGGCTGGGCGTGTAGCGGAAGATGGCGATCAGCAGCGCCAGCGCGGCCAGCGCTTTTTCGCCGCCCGAGAGCAGCAGGATGTTCTGCAGGCGCTTGCCGGGCGGCTGGGCCACTATGTCGAGCCCGCTGTCGGGGTCTTCCTCATCGGTCAGCCGCAACTGGCCAATGCCGCCGCCAAAAAGCGTCCGGAACGATTCCGCGAAATGCGTGTTGATGGCATTGAAGGCTTCCATAAACTGCAATCGCGAGAGCCGGTCGATTTCCTTGATGGCCTGCGCGGTGTCTTCGATGGAAGAAAGCAGGTCCTGCCGCTGGCCTTCCAGAAATTCATAGCGCTCTTCGGCTTCCTTCAGTTCCTCGAGCGCCATCATGTTGAGCGGGCCAAGATTTTCGATTTTCTTCCTGAGCTGCCGAACTTCCTCTTCCGCTGTTTCGAGAGCCTCGCCCGCGAGGAATGCTTCTGCGGCCAGTTCGGCCAGCAGGGCATCGGGTTCCTGCTGCAGCGATTCCCGGCACTGCCCGGCGTGATGGTCGCGGTCGGATTCGGCGCGCGCCAATGAAACTTCAACTTCCGAACGTTTCTCACGCGCTGCTTCGTAGCGGGCGCGGGCCTGCTCAACCTGCGGACGCAGTTCATCCCGCCGGGCGCGAACGGCCTGCAATTCGCTTCCCACGGCCTGCAACTCTTCCTTCAGGCGGGCGTGCGTAATTTCAAGCTCGGCATCGCGCGCACGGGTGGATTCGGCTTCCGCCGCAAGTTGCCGCTGGTTCTCTTCCCAGCCGCTCACCTGCCGGGCAAGATAATCCATGCGGTCGCCCATTTCGCGCGCCTGGGCGTCCAGCCGCGCGCGTTCAGCGGCAAGCGCCCGGGTGCGTTCCTGCAGCGTGCTGAAGCGCGCCTGCGCCTGCGCCAGGGTCTGCGCACCCTGATCAAACCGCTGGCGTTCAACCCCCACCTGCTCAGCGCTGGAAGCGATTTCAGCCTCCAGCCGGACTTTTTCCCCTTCCTCGGCTTCAAGTTGGGCGCGAATCACCACCTGCTTCGATTGGAGCGACTGGCGCTCCGCCTCGAGCCGCTGGCTCTCCTCATCAAACACTCGCAAGCGCTCGAGCGCGCGGGCCAGCGCCTGCTGCACCTGCCGCAGCCGCTCTGTCCCCACAACGGAGTCCTTTTCCGATTCCTGCCGCGCCGCGTTCAGGCCGCTCAAAGTTTCCTTCAGCGTGCCCACCTGCTGCTCGATCGCAGCAAGCTTCTCTTCGCGCGACTGGATGTCCGATTCCACTTCCACGGTGCGCCGTTCCAGGTCGCGGAAATCACGCCGCAGCGCGAGCGGGCCCGCGCTCGATCCGTGCCCGCCGGAAACCAGCCGGTGGTGGTAATGCTCGCCGGAGCGCGTGACAAAGTGGCATTCGGGATAGCTTGCCGCCAGCCTCTCTGCCGCCGCCGTGTCTTCCACCAGGTAGGCCTTGCTCAGCGAAGGAAGCGGCGGATCGCCGTTCAATCCCAAACGCGGATCGAGCCGCACCATCTCGCGGAGCGAAGCCAACACGCCCGGTTCCTGGCTGATCTGGTGATGGCCGTTGCTGCCGATGTGGGCGCCTTCCGCCCGGGTCACAAAAAACGTCGATCGCCCGGTGCCTTCAGCCTGCAGGATCTCGATGCCCGAGCGCGCTTCCGCGTGCTGCTCAACCACCACGCAGTCCAGCTCCGACTTCAGGAATTCTTCCACAACCTCCTCGTATCCGGGAGAAACTTCCAAAAAGTCCGCCAGCACGCCCAGCGGCCGGAAATGGTGGCCGTTCGAAGGAAACTCTCCGTTCAAAAGCCGGCGCACGCTTTCCGTGGAATAGGCGTGACGCGCCAGCGACTCTTCCAGGGTCTGCTTGCGCGCCTGCATGCCGGAAAATTCGCGGCGAAGATTTTCAAGATCGCGCCTTCCGGCCGCTTCCGCCTGCTGCGCCTGCTCGAGCGCCGCGGCCGTCTGCGAAACCGATTCGGCAAGCTGCGCCAGCTCGGTTTGGAAGCGCTCATTCTGCTGCGCCAGCGTTTCGAGTTCGGCGGCGCGCTGCTGGCGTTCGGCCTCGACGCCCGCGCGTTCTTCGCTGATTCTTGCTTCCTGGCGGTCGAGCGCCAGTCCCATTTCTTCCGCCTGCACAAGCTGGTTGCGCAGGTTCGACGCCCGGCCGATGGATGCCATCAGAGCCTGGCGCGACTGCTCAACAGCCCGTTCAGCTTCGCGGATGCGCTGCCCAAGTTCTTCCTGCATCCCCTGCAGCCGCGCGCCTTCCTGTTCCGCCGCCGCCTGTTCCTGCAGCAGCGCCTCATGTTCCTGAGCGCGCCGGGCGGCTTCCTGCTCGAGCGACTCGATACGCAAACGGATCTGCGCGCTCTCCTGCTTTGCCTCAGCGCTTCTGGAATCGAGCGCCGCGACCTGCTGCTGGATCTGCTCCAGCCGCGATCTCAATCGCTGCCGTTCCAGTTCGTTTTCCGCCGCCGTCTCGCGGATGGAAATCAGCCTGCTTTCCAGTTCTTCACAGCGCGCCGTGGTGGTCCGCTGCTCGGTGGCCAGCAGCTCAAGGCCGCGGCTCTCTTCCGCGCAAAGCTGCTGGAGCGTTTCTGAGTCCTTACGAAGCTGCTGGCATTGCGACTCGAGCATGCGCAGCCGCGAGCCCAGCGTCACTTTCTGCCGGCCCATCATCTCGTCGTGCAGTTCACGATAGCGGCGGGCTTTTGACGCCTGGCGCTTCAGCGAGTTTACCTGCCGGATGACTTCTTCCAGAATGTCCGTGATGCGCGAGAGGTTTCCGCGCGAGGATTCCAACTTCAGCTCGGCGGCGCGCTTGCGGGCCTTGAATTTGGAGATGCCGGCCGCCTCTTCCAGAATCAGGCGGCGGTCCGAGGGCTTGGAACTCAGAATCTGGCCGATGCGCCCCTGCTCGATGATGGCGTAGGATTCCGGTCCCAGGCCCGTGCCCATAAACAGGTCCTGAATGTCGCGCAGGCGGCTGGCACGGCCGTTGATGAGGTATTCGCTTTCGCCCGAGCGGAACAGCCGGCGGGTGACGGTGATCTGCCCCGAACCATCCTTCAGGTAGCCCTTGTAAACGGTGCGCCTGGTGGAGGCATCCCGCTCGATTTGAGTTGTTCCACCTGCCGCTGGATCTGCGGACTCCGTGGACTCTGCGTCATCTGCGGATTGCACAGCCTCTGCGAAATCTGTGGCGTCTGCGGATTGGGAAGCTTGCGGGGATCCTGCGTCATCTGCGTAATCTGCGGAGTCGTAGTCGGGATCTTCAAGCGTCAAACTTACTTCCGCCATGCCGGTGGGTGGGCGGTTGCCGGTCCCGTTGAAAATAACGTCGGTCATGCGTTCGCCACGGAGCATGCGCGCCTTCTGTTCGCCCAGGACCCAGTTCATGGCGTCGGACAAATTGGACTTGCCGCAACCGTTCGGCCCCACGATGCTGACCGTTCCGTCCTGGAATTCCAGGCGCGTACGGTCCGCAAACGACTTGAAGCCAAGCAGTTCTAATCTCTTTAATTTCAGCAAGATAATTGCCTCCGTTCAAAAACTCAAACTCCTCCGCAAGCGGCGCTGCAGGCACACCAGGGGCGCACGTCCAAATCCAGAATTTCAAGGGAAATGCGCCACGCAAACGGGTATGTTCCCGGCGAATTCCGCCGGCGTTCTCGCCGTTCAAATTCCAACGCGCTCGCTTTACCCGTCAATGCCTTTGGCGCGCAACAGAAGGCAGTCGCGAGCTACCCCAGACTCTTCGCTCAAGCTATCACGAATCGAAAGGGCTGTAAAGCGAAAAAAACCCAATATCGTGGGGCAATATTTTGCAGGATGCTACAGGTTGTGGTTCGACGAGACTCGGCGCCAAAGGCGGCACTAGGGCTTCCAGCGCAGGACGGGTTTGCGGGCGGCGTTGGCCTCATCCATTCGGCTGACGCGTGTCGAGCGAGGCGCTTTCAGGACAATTTCGGGGTCCTCATCCACCTCTTCCGCCACGGCCCTCATGGCCTCGATGAACTCATCCAGTTCTTCCTTGCTGGCGCTTTCGGTGGGTTCAATCATCATGGCGCCGGGCACAATCAGCGGAAACGCCGTGGTGTAGGGATGGAAACCGTAATCGATCAGCCGCTTTGCGATATCGATGGTATGGACGCCGCGCGCGGCCTGGCGGCGGTCAGAGAGAACGCACTCATGCATGCAGGGTTCGTTGTAGGGCAGATCGTAAACATCCTGCAGCCGGCGCATCACGTAGTTGGCATTGAGCACCGCGTCCTGCGTGGTTTGCAGCAGGCCCTCGCCGCCATTGGCAGCGATGTAAGCGAGCGCGCGCACGGCCATGCCGAAATTGCCATAAAACGCTCGAACGCGACCGATGCTTTTGGGGCGGTCGTAATCCAGGCTGTAAGTCCCGTCCGGCGCCTGCACAACCATAGGCGAAGGGAGATAAGGTTCCAGAACTTTCTTCACCGCCACGGGCCCGGAGCCGGGCCCGCCGCCGCCGTGGGGCGTGGTGAACGTTTTGTGAAGGTTCAGGTGCATGACGTCGACGCCAAAGTCAGCAGGACGGGCAACGCCCATCAGCGCATTCATGTTGGCGCCGTCCATGTAGACCAGCCCGCCCTTGCGATGCACCAGATCGCAAATCTCGCGAATCCGGACCTCAAAAATCCCCAGCGTGTTGGGATTGGTGAGCATCAGCCCGGCGACTTCGTCGGTCATGGCACGATCAAGTTCCGCCAGGTCGATGCAACCGTGAGCGTCGGACTTCAGGTTCCGCACCTGATAACCGGAGGTCGTGACGCTGGCCGGATTAGTGCCGTGCGCGGAGTCGGGGATCAGGATAAATTTTCGAGGGTTTCCGCGGCCGGCCAGGCAGGCCTGGATCATCAGGATGCCGGAAAGCTCGCCCTGCGCGCCCGCCGACGGCTGCAGCGAAACCGCGTCCATGCCCGTAATTTCAGCCAGGCAGAGCGCCGTATCGTGCAGCACCTTCAGGCAGCCTTGCGTGAGGTCCGCCGGCGCGTAAGGATGATCTGTCGCCAGCCCATCGAGGCGCGCCACCACCTCATTGATGCGGGGGTTGTACTTCATGGTGCAGGAGCCCAGCGGGTAGAGCCCCGTATCCACGCCGTAATTCCAGGTGGAAAGGCGGGTGAAGTGCCGGATGACCTCGAGCTCGGAAACTTCCGGAAAGCCCGGGATATCCTTCCGGCAGAGATCGTCGCCCAGAAGCTCAGCCGTGGAGGCCGCCGGAAAATCCGGCGCGGGAAGGTCGACGCCGCACTTGCCGGGCGAACTTCTCTCGAAAATCAGGTTCTCGTCGCGCGTGATGTGCTGCCTGGCGTGACGGGCATGTTCCTTCATGCTTTCTCCTGGCCCACGGGATGCGAGGCCGCGGCCGGCGCCGGCCTCAGCGCGACGAATTCCTTGTAAATCCTGGCCATCCGGTCAAGCACCGCCTTGCTCACCGTTTCGGTAACACAAACCAGCAGGTGGTCCGCCAACTCAGGATAAAAACGCCCGAGGTTCACGCCGCCCAGAATCTCCACCTGCCGCATCTCGTCGAGAAGCGCCTCGGCGTTCCCCGGGGCCTTGACGACAAATTCGTTGAAATACGGCGCCCCAAAGGGGATGGACACACCCGGGACTGCTGCGAGCTGCCCGGCGGCGTAATGGGCCCTGGCCAGATTGTGTTCCGCCAGCGCCTTCAGGCCTCGCTTGCCCAGCAGGCAGAGATAGATGGTTGCGGCCAGCGCACATAGCGATTGGTTGGTGCAGATGTTGGAGGTGGCTTTCTCGCGCCGGATGTGCTGCTCGCGCGTGGCGAGGGTCAGCACAAATCCGCGCCGCCCTTCCGCATCCACTGTCTGGCCCACCAGGCGGCCGGGCATCTGTCGCACAAACTTGTCACGGCTGGCGAGGAAGCCGACGTAGGGCCCGCCAAAAGCCACCGGCACGCCGAACGATTGCGCTTCGCCGCAGACGATGTCCGCTTCAGCCGGGGGATTGACCACCGCCAGCGAGAGCGGTTCCGTCACCGTCACGATCAGCAACGCGCCGCTGCGGTGGATAATCTCCGAGATTTCGCTGAAACGCTCGATCACGCCCAGAAAGTTTGGTGATTGAATGACGACGGCGGCCGTTTCCGCGCTGAGTTCCGATTCCAGCGCGGCAAGGTCCAGCCGCCCGGAGGGCGAGTAAGGCACTTCCACGATTTCCGTGCCCAGGTGCCGCACGTAAGTCGCCATCACCTCGCGGTATTCCGGGTGGAGCGTTCTGGCCACCACCACACGATTGCGGCGCGTCAGCCGGAGGGCCATCAGCACGGCCTCGGTGGCGGCCGTGGAGCCATCATAGAGCGAGGCGTTTGCGACTTCCATCCCGGTGAGCTGCGCGATCAGCGTCTGGAACTCAAACATCGCCTGCAGGGTGCCTTGCGCAAGCTCGGCCTGGTAGGGCGTATACGCGGTGAAAAATTCGCCGCGGGAAAGCAGCGCGTCAACCGCCGCGGGACGAAAATGTGAATAAGCGCCCGCGCCCAGCAATGAAGCAAACTCGCGCGTGCTCTGGATCGATGCCTGCTGGAAGAGCTCCAGAACTTCCTGCTCCGAGAGCGGGCCGGGCAGGTCCAGCCGGCCTTTGAACCGGATTTGTTCCGGAATCTGCGAGAAGAGATCTTCAATCGAACTGTGGCCGAGCGCCCGGAGCATTTCCTCGCGGTCGCGCGGGGAGTTCGGGAGATAACGCATCAGTGGGACTCCGCCTCCCGGATGTACGCCTCATATTCTTCCGACGACATCAGTTTCGCGACTTCCTTGGGGTTCGACAGTTGAACGCGGATGAGCCACGCCCCAGCGTGCGGATCGGAATTCAGCAGCTCCGGATGGTCCCGCAGCTTGCTGTTGACGGCGGTCACCTCGCCGGTGACGGGAGAATAGATTTCTGAAACGGCTTTCACAGACTCCACCGTTCCAAAGGTCTCGGTGGCCGTTACCTGGTCGCCGGAGTTTGGAAGCTCCACATAGACGATGTCACCCAGTTCTTTCTGGGCATGGTCCGTTATGCCGATAGTCCCGGTGTCGCCGTCCACTCGAATCCACTCATGATCTTTGGTGTATTGAAATTCTTCAGGGTACATGAAGCCAGCGCTCCCTCATGATTTTCTCTGGGGGTGAATCCGATTTTGCCCCCTCTTTCCATCCTACTTTGGCCGTCTGTAAAAAGGTAGCATCACTTGTCTTGCGCGCACTTTTCTCTGCCGGATTTCCACCATGAACTCATAGCCGGGGTGGTCTGCTTCCGGCGGCACGTAGGCGAGGCCGATGTTTTTCTTCAGGAACGGTGCGGGGGAGCCGCTGGTCACCCGTCCGGCCTTTTCCTCGCCGATCCACACCGCGTAGCCGTCCCGGGCAATTCCAGGCTCGGCCATCTCAAAACCCACCAGCTTTTTGCGGACGCCCTGCCGGCGCTGTTTCAACAACGGGTCCCTGCCCAGGAATTCTCCCTTGTCGAGCTTGCAGATCCAGCCAAGGTTGGCTTCCAGCAAGGTGGTGTCCTCATCCAGTTCGTGCCCGTAAAGCGCGTAGGCGGACTCGAGTCGCAGGGTGTTGCGGGCGCCCAGGCCGGCGGGCTGCAATCCTTCGTCCTGGCCTGCATCGAGCAGGGCGTTCCACACGTGCTCGGAATGTTCGGGCGAAAAGTAAAACTCAAATCCGTCTTCGCCGGTGTAGCCGGTCCTGGCCAGAATGCCCTCCACGCCGCAGCATCGCGCGGGAGTAAACCAGTAGGTGCGGATGGCAGCGAGATCAGCGCCGGTCACCTTGCCCATAATCGCCGCGGCCCTCGGACCCTGAAGCGCCAGTTGCGAATACTGCGAGGAGACGTTTTCAACCTCGGCGCCCAGGGTATTGTGCTCCACGAGCCAGTCAAAATCCTTGTCGGTGTTGGCAGCGTTCACACAGATAAAGTAATCGGCTTCTCCCATGCGATGGATGACGCAATCGTCCACGGCGCTGCCCTGGGGATACATCAGGGCGCTGTACTGCGCCTGGTGGTCGCTCAGGCGCGAAACGTCATTGCAGGTGATGGATTGGAGAAAAGCGAGCGCTTTGGGGCCGCGCACGGCGATCTCGCCCATATGGCTCACGTCAAACAGCCCGGCGCGTTGCCGCACGGCCAGGTGCTCCTGGGTGATGCCCGCGTACTCGATAGGCATGTCCCACCCGCCGAATTCCGTCATCCGCGCGCCCGCCGCCTTGTGGACAGCGTAGAGCGCCGTCCGTTTTGGCCCGGATTCCGCCGGCGTGGCCAAATCACTTCCTCCCTGGTCAAGTCTTCTGATGGTGCCGAAAGATGGAAGTTAACACGCATGACGGAAAGGGGTCAAGGACGCGCGTCACACTTGCCGATGGTATGAAGTATGAAGTCTGAAGGATGAAGGTTGAAAAGTTGGCCCAGCAGCGCCTGTTTCATACCTCCTAACTTTTCACTTCAGGCTACTTGCGTCCTTCAGACTTGCTCCCCGACCCGCGCCAAAAGGAGAACCGGACCATGCCTCGGAAGATCTTTCACTGCTGTGCCTGCGGCGAGCCGGAAAACCGCTGCTATTGCGACAAATACTGCGCGCTTTGCCACTCAGATTACGGCGTCCGGCTCACCGAAGACGGCCAATATTACTGCATCGACTGCCGCGAGGCCTGCGACTACCGGACCCAGGACAGCGTTTGACCACTCGCTTTCGGCGGTTGCCGTCCGCGCCACATTCCATGCCGAGCGGCCAAAGTATGAAGTGTGAGGTCCGAAGTATGAAACCAGGATCATCAAGGAATTTTCTTCATCCTTCACACTTCACACTTTTTTGCTGCTGGTTTGGCCCGTGTGATATCGTTACAGGTTGGATTTTAAGGGGTTGCTGAAAGCCTGTAGCGATGGCTTCATGCCGCCACGGGCGCATTGATAAAATTTCACTTTTGGTGAGTTAAACTCGCCGCTACAAGTCCCGGCGCGAGTTTTTCAACAACCTGCTGAAGCGAGGGCAGGCGGTGATTTGCAAGCCTGCCCAACCTGTTCAGTCCCAGCCTATGGCCAGGAAACCTACAACAGAGGAAGAGAAACCGGCAAAGGAACCTGCCGGCCGGGCAAGGCCCCAGCCTTCATCCGGCAGCCTGTTTGGCCTGTGCCTGGCGGCATGGCTCGTTCCCGGGCTTGGACATTTTATGCTGGGGCGCCGAGGGCGCGCCGTGGTGCTGTTCCTGGCTATCACAGGCATGTTTGTCTTCGGGCTGGCGATGCAGGGACAGTTTTTTGGCACGGGTTCGGCATCCTACCTGCACACGCTGGGCTACCTTGCCGAGCTCGCCATCGGCGTGCCCATGCCCGCGGCCAGTTTCTTCGGTTACGCGGGCGGCAAAATTTTTGCGGTCTGCTCCGACTATGGCACAGCGTATCTGGTCTCGGCGGGCATGCTGAACGTTCTGGCCATTCTGGATGCATACGACATTGCGCTGGGAAGGAAAGCTTAGAAGGTTTTCGCCGAAGGTAAAAGCTAATGGTCCTCTCGCATTTTGAAGCACTGGTCCTGTTTTCTTTCCTTGTCTCCGTGGTGTTTGGCGTGCTCAGCAAAGGGACGCTGCGGGAGCAGGTGATTTACGGCGCCAAAGTCTTCATCGCTTTTGTCGGCATCGCTATCCTTCTCGGCTGGATCATGCTTCCCTTCGCCTGAGCGCGGTTTCCCATCCTTTCGATCTCCGGCCCTGAATCTCTGCCGGCAGCCGCTCATCTTCTGGAAACAAGGTCGCCGAAGGCAGGGAGCAGCTTGTACTTGTTCTGCCAGGTGGTGTACATGATTCCGATGGCGCCGGGCGTGCGGTCCAGCGAATTCAGCCAGCCTTTCGGATTGTCCAGGTTGTCGGCGTCGTAATAGGCGCCGGCCAGCGTGTGGTAGCCGAGTTTGGAAAAGAACGGCAGGCTCAGGTCGCGCTTTTCGTAATACCAGCAGCCGATCATCAGATTCTTCGGCAGATACTTCCAGGTGCCGTCAAAACTTCCATCAATCAGGTAGTACTGCTTTCGGGCGTTGTGATTGGGATCGAACATGTCTGACCAGATAAAGACTTCGGCGCCGGGGTTCACGGCGCGAATCATTTCCGCCTGCCGTTTGACGCAATCTCCCAAAATTTCCTGCATGGGCAGGTGGCGATCCTTGCAGGCCTTGCAGAAGCCGCCGATGCGGATCTCATCCATGCTGAGGAAGTATTTTTTCGGCGCCAGATATTTCTCGATCAGCGGCACCTGCTTTTTCCAGATTTCGTAAACCTCCGGCTCCGACATATCGATCGGGACCTGGTCGCGGTAGATCATCAGGTTGTGGAAGTAATCCACGCGCAGGCGGTCGCCGGGGCGGATGCGGCTGCCCGGCGGCAGATGGATGGCGGGACCGTCGTGGTCAAATCGAAAGTTGAGCTGAGGGTCGGCGATGGCGGTGTAATCGCGTCCTTCCTGATACACCTCGCCCGTCTTCTCATTTCGGACCGACACCGGCGTGCCCGGCCGGCGCAGGACGTTCGTAAGGCCCACTTCTTCGAATTCCACGTCATCCACCCAGACGTTGCGAGCTTTGCCGTCGGCAATGCCCACGCGAAAACTCACCTGCTTCGTGTACCAACTGTTGAAAGCCCAGTCCATCCTGTTCCAGCCGCTGGTGGCCTGCATGGGAAGTTCCACGTAAGCCAGCTCACGGCCGTCCGGCGCCATGGCCCAGAAATGGAACCGCGTTTCAGGCGATACATCCTCCGTCTTCACCCAGCACCGCAGGCGGTAGCAACGGTACGGAGTGGTGCGAATGTCCTGCGCCAGATAAGCCTCTCCTGAACGGCCGTCAAAATTCGAGAAACGGACGGAGGCTTTCCCGGAATGGAACACGGCGGTATCGATGGAAACGTTTTGCCCGTGGACGGAAAAGCCCGCGGGATGATTCCCTTGCCGGGCCTCGAATCCGCCATTCAATAGTTTTGCGGGCGAATCAGGAACGAAATGCGCTTGATTTTCCGCGGCAACGAACAGCGCGCCGCGCACGGGAAGCCCGGCGGCCAGGTTTTTATTGTGGGCCGTAATTCCGCTGCCGTATCCCACGCTGAATCCCAGCGGGATGATTTCCACTTTCAGGCTGTCGCACGTTTTCTTCAGGCTGCTGAGCCGCGCAAGAAATTCCTGAGGCTTCAAATCCAGTTCGTCGAAGCCTGCCGAGAGCAGCATGCCGTTCAAACCGTGGCGGGCGGCAGTTTGCGCAATGCCTTCGATACGTTTCAGCTCATTGTCACTCTCGAGGCGTGTTGGAACATAAACCCAGCGGTCGGGATAAATTCTGGAGTGGCCCGCCACCAGAACTTTCAAAGAAGCTGTGGCGGCTACGCCGACCTCGAGGAACTGTCTTCGGCTGATGGCACGCATCGGGGATTGCCTCCGCAAAGTGAAAGCGTTTCGTTGCTTAAGAAAAACTTTTTGTCCCGGTGATCCTGCGAGCAAAGTCCCGGTATTGGTCTGAAAAAATGCAGAGATCCTTCGCTGCGCTCAGGATGACAACCCGGCGCCTTTGAGCAACCTGTTCGAGGCACAACAATACCACAGAGAAAAACGGCCGGAGATATAATCTCATTTCGTCCCTGGCCCCCGGCCTGCCCGTGGAATTTGCCTGACAGGCAGGCCTCAAGAACGCCGTCAGCCGGAAGCGGGAGGAGCAATTCTCCATCTTCCATTTGATCTCTTCTCGAAATGCGATATTCTGCCCAAGCCCTTCCTGAAAGCTGGGAGACTGAATGGACAGAGAGAATAGGACGACCTCAGGCACGCCTTTCACCATGGTTCCGTCCGCCGGCATCAGCAACACCCGGCGCTGGGTGGTGATGTGGCTGCTTTTCATTGCCTCGATCATCAACTATCTCGACCGCACCGCCATTTCGTTTGCCTTGCCGCTGATCTCCCACGACCTCCACCTGGGACCGGAATCGAAGGGCGTGCTGCTCTCCGCCTTCTTCTGGTCCTACACCCTGATGCAGATTCCCATTGGCCTGATGGCAGACCGCTTGAACCTGTTGTGGGTCTATGCGGGGGCGTTTGCGCTATGGTCTTTGGCGCAGGGCCTGACGGGCCTGGCCGGCACCCTGACGCTTCTGATTCTGCTGCGCGTTCTGCTGGGCTTTGGCGAATCCATTTACCTGCCGGGCGGCACCAAGATTGTGAGCGTGCTTTTTGGCCACGCCGAACGCGGCCTGCCGTCGGGCTTTTTCGATTCCGGCACGCGCTTCGGCCTGGTCCTGGGAGGCCTCGGCATTCCCTGGCTCCTGGTGCATTACGGCTGGCGGGACGCGTTTATCCTGATCGGGATACTGGGCCTCGTCTGGCTGGTGCCGTGGTGCTTTGCCTTCCCTGCCAAACTGGCGAAAAAAGCGCCGCCGCCGGCCGGGACGCACCTGGCGCAGGACCGGGTGCGTTTCCGGTTGGCGAGCTATGACCGCAACCTGCTCGGCGTCTGCCTGGGCTTCTTCTGCTTCGATTATTTCTGGTATCTGATGATCACCTGGCTCCCGGACTACCTCTACGAAGCCCGCCATATGAATATCATCAAGGCGGGCATCTTCTCGGCCCTGCCCTATGCGGTTTTTGGCGTTTGCCAGCCGCTGGGAGGCTGGATTTCCGACCAGTTGATCAAGCGGGGCTGGGATGCCACACGCACCCGAAAAGGCATCATCTCTTTCGGGTTCATGTTCGGCCTGCTGATGATCCCCGCGGCGTTTGTCCAAAGCGCCAATGTCGCCGTGGCGTTAATCGTCGGCGCGGGCTTTGTGGGACTTTCCACGGCCAATCTGCTGGTGATGGTGCAACTCTGCGCCCCGGACGACGAAGTGGGAGTGTGGACGGGGTTCCTGAACTTTGCAGGAAACATCGGAGGCATCACCGCGCCGCTGGTCACTGGCTTCCTCATTGCCTGGACGGGATCGTTTGCCGCAGCCTTTGTGCTGGGGCCGGCGCTGCTGGTGAGCGGCCTGCTGGCTTACTGGTTCGTGGTCGGCAAGCTCGAAGCCCCGGAAGACCCCGAGGCCGGTGTCGTTGCCGAACCCTGAAAAGCATCCCGCCGCGCGTGTCTCTTGCTGGCATTGCGCACAAGTGCTAGAGTGGCACGCATCTATCAATTTTGCTTGTCCGAGGTGACGATCGGATGACCTGTTTTTTGCGGCGTGCAGGATTTCGATTGGCAATTATGCTCGTGCCCCTCGCCGCGTCGTGAATAATCCGGGTTAGCGCCGCTGGCCAGGGCCTCAACTCACGCGGGATGATTGCAGGGTCAACCAATATCCATGATTCTTCCCCTCACCCCAGTCCGCCTCAAGCGCCATGCGGCGCGCATCTTTGGGAATAAGGAAGGCGTGGTCTGCCAGGAGCAGCGCTTCACCTATCGCGAGTTTGATGAGCGCTGTGACCGGCTTTCCGCCGCGCTGCTGCGGCTGGGGCTGAAGCAAGGCGAGCGTGTGGCCTTTCTGAGCTTCAACTGCCACCGCCTGCTGGAGGCCTATTTCGGCGTGCCGCAACTGGGCGCCATCCTGCTGCCGCTCAACATCCGCCTGAGCGCGGAAGAATTGACTTACATTCTGAACGATGCCTCGCCCGCTATGCTTTTCTTCGATCCCGAATTCGTCCCGCTGCTGGAAAAGCTGCGGCTGGGCGCTCCATCGATCGGCCGCTATGTGGCGCTGCGAGGTTCGCCGCCCGGCTGGGCCCATCCCAAAACTTACGACGAAATTCTGGCCGGCGCCGAGCCGGCGGAAATCGATTACCGCACGATTGATGAAAACTCGGTGGCCGAACTTTTCTACACCAGCGGCACCACGGCCTATCCCAAGGGCGTGATGCTCACCCACCGCAACCTCTATCTCCACGCGTTTTACAGGCTGCAAATGGAGCACCAGGCCGACGCCGAAGTGGGGCTCTACACGGTGCCGCTGTTTCACGTGAACAGTTGGGGCACGCCGCACACGCTGACCTTGCAGGGAGGGCGGCACGTGATCATCCGCAAGTTCGATCCGCTCACCGTGCTGCAACTGGTCGAGGCCGAGCGCGTGACGCAGCTCCAGATGGTGCCGACGATGGCGAGCGCGATGCTCAACCATCCGGACTTCGCCCGCTACGATGTCTCCAGCGTCAAGGTCCTGTGCATCGGCGGCGCGCCGTGCAGCACGGCGCTGATCCGGGAAGTCGAAAAGAAGATGCCCGGCTGCGTGGCCAAGGGCGGCTATGGGCTGACGGAAACCTCCCCGGTGATTTCCATCGCCACCATCAAAGACCACCTGGCGGGCGATTCTCCCGATGTCCTGCTTCGCCGCAAAGCGACGGCCGGATGCGCTTTTGCCGGCGCCGACATCCGCGTGGTGGACATCCACGGCAACGACGTCAAGCCCGATGGCGAAGAGGTGGGCGAGGTGGTTGTCCGCAGTGACGTGGTGATGGAGGGCTACTGGAACCAGCCGGAAGCCACCGCGCGCGCCATCCAGGACGGCTGGTTCCACACCGGCGACCTGGCCGTCATTGACGAGGAGGGCTACGTCCTGATCGTCGATCGCGCCAAAGACATGATTTTGAGCGGCGGCGAGAACATCGCCTCCGCGGAGATCGAACGCGTGCTCAGCGGCCATCCTGCCGTGCTGGAGTGCGCGGTGATTGCCGTCCCCGACGACAAATGGGGCGAGGCGCCCAAGGCGCTGGTGGTCCTTCGCGCCGACCAGGCCGCCGATGAGGCCGGCATCCTCGACCACTGCCGCAACCACCTGGCCGGGTTCAAGGTCCCCAAATCAGTGGATTTCCGCCCCAGCCTGCCCAAAGGCGGCACGGGCAAAATCCTGAAAAAGGTGCTGCGCGAACCGTATTGGGCAGGCCGCAAGCGTCGCGTGCAGTGACGCGCGGGCTTATCGGGAGCTACACTGAGGCATGAGTCATTTGGAGATTGCGCGCAACCAACCGCTCAAGCCCTTCACCACTTTCAAGGTGGGAGGGCCCGCGCGCTATTTTGCCTGCGCCGCCAAGCGTGAAGATTTTCTCGAGGCGCTTCGGTTTGCGCGGCGCGAAGGCCAGGACATCTTCCTGCTGGGCGGCGGCAGCAACATCCTGGTGAGCGACGAGGGCTTCCCGGGACTGGTCATCCATCCTGTGGGGCAAGGCATTGCCCTGGAAAACGGGGAGTCCGAAAGGGTCCTGTTTCGGATTGAAGCCGGCGAGCCTTGGGACAACGTGGTCGCGCGCGCCGTTGCGGAAGGCTTCTGGGGCATCGAAAGCCTGTCGCACATTCCCGGCCAGGCCGGGGCGGCCATCGTCCAGAACATCGGAGCCTACGGCCAGCAGATCAGCGACGTGTTCAAGAGCGCCACGGTGATGCAGGTGGCGACGGGCAACGTGCTCGCGGCCAGCGCCGCCGACTGCGGCTTTGGCTACCGGAAAAGCATTTTCAATTCGGGCATAGGGAACGACCTGATCATTCTTCAGATTGAACTGGTGCTCAGCCGGCTGGCCCGGCTCGATCTGCGCTATCCGGACGTGCGCGATACCTTCAAGGAACGCGGCATCGAGAGGCCCACCGTCCAGCAGATTCGCGACGCCATCATCGAGATCCGCGACCGCAAGTTCCCCTATCCGCGCGAAGAAAAAGGCGGCAACGCCGGTTCGTTTTTCAAAAACCTGGTTTTGACCGAGGCCGAATTTGAGACCCTGCGCGCCAACGTCGAGCGCAATTTTTCAGCGGTGGAGGGGAAGCGGCTGGAAGAAATTCACAACCGCTCGGGTTTCGCCAGAACGGTAAAAATTCCCACCGCTTTCCTGATTGACATCTGCGGCCTCAAAGGGCATTCCGAGGGCGGCGCGCGCGTGAATGAGACCCAGCCGCTGGTGCTGCTGAACGACGGCGGCGCCACCGCCCATGACGTGCTCACGCTGGCCGGCTGCGTGCGGCGCGCCGTCTACGCCCGCACCGGCATGACCCTGCAGCTCGAGCCGGAACTGGTTGGCTTCCGCCCGGAAGAAGTGGAGAAATACCTCGCCCTGGGATAACACTCCCTCACAGAACTGCATCCATATTGGAGCCGCTTGCGGCAGGCGCAGATGCGGTTTTGCTCTCATCCGGCCGATACCAATACCGTTGTAGATGCCGGCAAGGTGTGTCAGGCTAACCGGGTGCCCTCGAGGCAGGAGAAGGCAGTGGAAAAGGACAGTGTGGAACTGATGGACGATTTCCGGACGGCCCCGGCTGGCCCCGGCGCAAGCCGCCGGCAGATCATCTCACGGTTTGTGGTGTTCAGTGCCTTTGCCGGACTGCTGCTCGGGATCTTTGAAGCCGCTCTGCTCCGCACTTCACCCATTGTTCCGGCGCTGCTGGTCCCGGACATTGGCTCCGTGGAATGGTTTCTGGCTCCACTGGTGGACATCGCCTGTTTTGCCCTGCTGGGCCTGGTGCTGGGGCTGCTGGCCGGGCGAACGCCTGGGAGGCACAGAATCAAATGGCTGGTTGCGGCCGAGGGCGCGGCGGTGATGGCTTTTGTAGCCATGCGGGTCCGCTGGCTCCACGCGCGAATCGTTATCAGGGAATTTCATCTGGGGGACTTGCTGGTTCCGCTGGCGGCGTTTGCAGCAGCGCTTGCCGTAGCGGCCGTGGCCGTCTACCTGTTGTGGAAACCCGTTTCGCGCCTGGCTGCCCGCTCACGCTTCGGCTGGATGCGATGCCTCTCATGGAGCGTTGTGGCGGCCGTCCTGGTGGCGCTTTGCGGTATCGCCTATTCCCGGCTCGAACCTTTTCGGAGTCCGGCGCGGGCGCAGGCGGACACGAAGGAGCCGAACGTCATCTTTATTGTTCTCGATACCGTCCGGGCTGATCATCTCTCGGCCTACGGATACCAGCGCCCCACCACGCCCAATCTTGACCGCCTGGCCCGGCGCGGCGTGTTGTTTGAGAACGCCCTTTCAGCCACTTCCTGGACGCTCGCCTCGCACGCCGCCATGTTCACCGGGCTGCTGCCCCATCAGAACGGCGCCGACTGGTGGCTGCCGCTGCCGCCCGGCCCGCGCACCCTGGCCGGCATCCTGCAGTCCCGCGGATACGAAACGGCCGGGTTCGCCGCCAACTTCAATTACTGCCAGAAAGGCTGGGGCATCGGCCGGGGCTTTGAAATTTACCGCGATGACAGCGAATCACTCTCGCGTAATCTGGCCGGCACGCTGCTGGGCACAGCGCTCATCCAGCCTGCCTACGAGAGCTTCTGCCGGTTTGACTATCTGGAACGGCAGGACGCGCGCCAAACCAACAACAGTGTTCTCCGCTGGCTTCGCCAACCGCCTTCGAGCCCCTTTTTTCTCTTTATCAATTATTTTGACACCCACGTGCCCTATCTCACCGAGGTATCCTACAACCATCGTTTCGGCGCCGTCTCAAACCGCCTGGTCCACAAGCTGTTCAGGGACCTCCAGGGCCCGGCCCCTGCCCGGGACATCACGCCGGCGGAGCGCGCCGCGCTGATGGCCGGCTATGACAACTGCCTGGCTTTCCTCGACGCGCAGGTCGGCCAGTTGCTCGATTTTCTGGAGAAGTCGCCCGAGGGCCGCAATACCATCGTTATCATCACCTCCGACCACGGCGAGGCTTTCGGCGAGCAGGGCTTTTACAGCCACGGTTACAACCTCTATCGCGAGCTGCTGCACGTTCCGCTCATCATCGCCGGGCCGGGAATCCCCCGCGACGTCCGGATCAGCCACATCGTCCGCACCCGCGACCTTTTTTCCACCGTGCTGGACCTGGCCGGCGGCGGCCATACGCCCTTCAGCCGCGAAAGCCTGGCCCGCTTCTGGAACCCTGGCTTTACCCCTCAGCCTTTTGATAATTTTGTCATTTCAGAGCTGGTGCCCATCTTCAACGAGGACGGGACCAAGGCCATGATCAGCCTCACCACACCGGAGTGGCAGTACATCTACGACTCGAGCGGGCGCGGCGAGCTTTACAACTGGCCCGCCGACCCGCTCGACCAGAAGGACCTGGCCGGCTCCCCGGGCGCTCAGGACACTATCGAGAGCCTTCACCAGCGGCTCCTTCAACTGGTGGCAGCTTCGTCCCAACCCTGGCGCGACCAGAATTACCTTTTTGTCCACAGCACCAGCCCCAGGTCGTTCCTGCTCGATGTGATCGCGGAACGAAAGAAAAACTCGAATTCGCCTTCACCCGGCCAGACCTTTATCGGCGCCTCCCAGGCCCACTTTGCGCCGGAGGAATCCCCGTCCCCCGCCAGACCCGCCCAGCCCGACCGCGAAACCTTGCAGAGCCTGCCATACCATTAGCGCGCTGAACGGGCCGCCACGGTTTCGTGGCTGGCGAGCTCGCGGGGCTTTTTGTTTTCCCGATTTCCGATTCCCGACCGCCGTCTGCCGTCTGCCTTCTCCCTACTTCCTACTTCCTATTCGCTACCCCCTTTCTTTGGCGATTGAGTGATTGAGTGATTGGGCGAGTGGGTTTTTGTAGCGGCGGGTGATGTCGTTTTGTAGCGGCGGCTTTATGCCGCCACCGGGTTCGTGCAGCAACGATCTTCAGGAGGGCGTGGCTTCAGCCACGCCATTATGCGCCCTCACCCCTCGCGGCTTCAGCCGCTGAAGCTTGCTCCGCGCCGCCATCCGGGTTCGAGCATGGCGAGGTAAACTCGCCGCTACGCATCCCCGCCCCCAAAAATAAAAAGCCCCGCACTGGGCGGGGCTCAAGGTCGCCATTCCTGGCGTTGCCTCACGAAGGTAGAACCTACTTACTAAGATAAGCAGGAACCGCTTCTGAGATACACGAGGTGTATAATACCGCCGAATTTTATCTTGTCAAGGGGGATATATGTCTGATCAAACTCCGCAAGAATACGTACTTGGTATCGATCTCGGCAGCAACTCTCTCGGCTGGGCGGTCGTTGGGCTTATCGATGGCGAACCCGCGCAACTCATCCGCACGGGCGCGCGCGTCTTTGAAGCAGGAATGGACGGCGACCTTTCGTCCGGCCGTGAAGAATCCCGAAACCTGAAGCGGCGTGAAGCCCGCAGCCACCGGCGTCTGCTGTGGCGCCGCCGCCGGCGACTCACCAAGCTTTTCAACCTTCTCCAACATTGCGGGCTGCTCCCGCCTGCCACGGATCGGTTTCAGGCAACTCCGGGCAACGGCCACAAGCAGCCGCTGCTCCCAAACCAGCTGCAGGATTACTTCAACGTCCTCGACAATGAAATCCTGTCATCACCGTGGTTCAAATCCAGGACGAATTCGGGCGCCTTTCCCCAACCCGAACACACCATGCCCTACATTCTTCGCGCCGCCGCCCTCGACGGGCCGCTGGAGCCCTTTTACGTTGGGCGGGCGCTTTACCACCTTGCCCAGCGGCGGGGCTTCCTCAGCAACCGCAAGCAGGCGGCGAAGAAGAACGACGATGAGGGCGCCGTTAAGGAGGGAATCGCCGATCTTCGAAAGGCCATGCATGAAACGGAAGCGCGCACGCTTGGCGAGTACCTGTCTCGACTCGATCCCTCAGCCGAGCGCATCCGTTGCCGGTGGACGGCCCGCGACATGTACGAATCTGAATTCAGTGCCATCTGGGAGGCCCAGGCCGCGCATCATCCTGACCTCCTCACCCCGGCGTTAAGGAAGCAGTTTCATGACGCCATTTTCTACCAGCGCCCGCTCCGCTTCGATCCCAACACCATCGGCCGCTGCGAGCTGGAACCCGGCAGGCGGCGCGCTCCCGCCTACCTTCTCACTTCCCAGCGCTTTCGGCTGCTCCAGAGCGTCAACAACCTGCGAGTGCTTCCCCCTGACGATGTTGAAATGCCCCTCACGCCCGCCGACCGCCAGAAGTTGATTGAGGAGCTTGAAACCAAGGGCGATCGGACTTTCAAGCACATTTCGAAACTGCTCGATCTGGAAAAGGGCTACAGCTTTAATCTGGAGCGCGGAGGCGAAAAGCGCATCAAAGGAAACCGCACCAACGCTGACTTCTATGCTGTTTTCGGCGACCGCTGGCTCCGAATGTCACCGCAAGAGCGCGACCGCGCCGTCGAGTACGTCCACTCGTTCCAAAAACCGCAAAAGCTGAAAGAGGCGGCCCGGAACAAGTGGGGCCTCAGCGGCGAGCAGGCCGAAAAGCTGGCGGGCCTCTCTCTTGAGGCGGACTACATGAACCTCTCGCTCAAGGCGATTGAAAAGTTCCTTCCGCTGTTGGAGCAGGGGATCACCTATGGCGAAGCCCGCAGGCAGTTGTACCCCGCAGCCTTCCAGTCCGGCGAACCGTCCACGCTGCTGCCGCCGGTCGAGCGCGCCCTCACGGAAATCCGCAACCCGGCCGTCATGCGGAGCCTCACGGAGCTCCGCAGGGTCGTGAACGCCATCATCCGGCGACACGGCAAGCCGAGCTTTGTCCACCTGGAGCTGGCGCGTGACTTGAAGAAATCGAAGAAGCAGCGCCAGGCCATCTCCGAAACCAACCGCCAGAACGAAAAGGCGCGCGCTAACGCTTTCGAGGAGATCATTAAGGCCGACGTCGGAATTAAGGACCCCAAACCGGACGACATCCGCAGGTTCCTGCTGGCGGAAGAATGCCATTGGATGTGCCCTTACACCGGCAAAACGATCTCCGCGCGCTCGCTCTTCGGCCCCGAGCCGCAGTTTGATCTGGAGCACATCATCCCCTTCAGCCAATCCATGGACAACTCGTTCCAGAACCTCACGCTATGCTATGTGCCGGAAAACCGCAGCATCAAAGGTAACCGGACGCCCTGGCAGGCCTACCACGGGAACACAGAGCAATATGAAGCCATCCTCGACCGCGTTCGTAAATTTGCCGGCGACCGCAGGACCGTTGCCGCCAAGCTCAAGCGCTTTGCCATGGACGATGAGGGGTTGGAAGGTTTTCTGGAAGACTTCCGCAACCGGCAGCTGAACGACACGGCCTATGCCACGTCCATTGCGGCAAAGTATCTCGGCCTGCTCTACGGCGGCGTGAACGATGCCGAAGGCCGCAAGCGCATCCAGGCGACTTCCGGGCAGGCCACGTCTTACTTCCGCAGCCTTTGGAAGCTCAACTCGATTCTCAATGACGGCCCAAGCGCCAACGGCGGCGCCGTGGCCAAATCCCGAGACGACCATCGCCACCACGCCGTGGACGCTATCGTCATCGGCCTCACCGACGCAGCCATGATCAAACGCCTGTCCGATGCCGCGCAGCGCGCGCCGTTCGAGCATCGCCGCCGCTTCGCCTCGCTCGAGGCTCCCTGGCCCAATTTCACCGATTCCGTCCGCGGCGAGATCGACAAAATCGTCGTCTCCCACCGCGTCTCGAAAAAAGTTTCCGGAGCGCTGCACGAGGAAACCATCTATTCGCCGCCCATGGGCGAAAAGGG
>DATEKC010000205.1:0-45988 GCA_035277665.1 Terriglobia bacterium | reverse complement strand
AACACCAGGCGTTGCTCCGTCGTCGAAGATCGTATCCAGGCTTCCAAAGTTCGTCGCTCTTCAGTCGTCAATTCAATAGGGGTTGCTGGTCGCATGCCCCCATTATACGTTCTATCGGCATATTATGTCACTAAGTACTAGAATCCTGCGCAATCTGCCACGGAGCCGACGGACATGGCCACACCGTATTAGGGCGCGACATGTTTCCACCCGCCATGGACCTTACCTCCCCTCATGTTCAGCACTGGAACGATGCTGAACTCTCCTGGATCATTCAGAATGGCGTGAGACTGACGGGGATGCCATCCTGGAAATCGACCATCAGCGAACAAGACACATGGAAGCTCGTAAACTTCATACACAATTTGCCTTCGGCGGAAACCGAGATTGCTGCCGCTCCAGCTTCGTCCGCAGAATCTGAGATCGAGGAATCACCCGAAAACCTAATCAAGTATGGCAAAACACTCTACAGGCAGGAAGGTTGTTTCATGTGCCACCGTCTGAACGGCGGAGGGGGGCAAGTGGGTCCAGACTTGACAGTGGAAGGATCTCGCGGGAGAACCGACGAATGGCTGATCGGACACTTCAAAAATCCTTCAGCTTATACGCGCGGTTCCATTATGCCGGCTTTCAAGAATTTGACCAATCAGCAGCTAAAAGCGCTGACTGCATTTTTACAAAGCCAAAAGGAAAAAAATAGGCGGTTGAAGACCAAGCGCACTGTGTAAGGCAATGAGGAGCGCCCAATCCGCACAAACCTACTGCTTCACCAAGTCCCCGTTAAATCATTATGGCTGAGAATAAATCGGGCTTGAAAAAACCTCGGGATCGTAATTCCTACCGTACTTATTGGGGTGGACCAGGACTAATTTCTGGGACTGCTCCAAACGGATTGTTCCGAGGGAGGAAACATCAGGCCCAATCGTGACCTCGCGAGCGGCCTCTTGCAAATTCCTGGTTGAACAATGCTCTTCCCACACATTCAACTTGTACTGCCCGACTGGGACATCAGGGATTTGGACATCACCCGCTTTGTTTGAGATAGCAAAATACGGGGTATTGACAACAACCACAATCGCACTCATTTGAGGGTGGATGTTGCAGAAAATGTAGCAGATGCCGGGACGGTCAAAGTGAACGCTGCGTGTGGATCCTGCCTCGTAAAGTCCCAGGTCGAAACGCTTTCCGTTAAACAACGAGAAGACGTTGTGAAAAAATGGATCATGATTTGGGAAATCCACAACCGACCCGACTTCCACGGCGAGCATTTGGGGTACGAATTGTTTATTCTTCTGAACAAGCTGTGGTCGGGATCCCAAGGTTTGCGGGCGAGGGAGTGAACCTGTCCAGCCTTTCGAAGGCGTAAGCCATAAAACCGTATGTGATTCCCGTGACAAAAACTGCGAGCTTTGCTTCTGATCTCGTATGACAACGTGAGCATTGACGGTTACAATCTGTGCGAACGACATTCCAACTCCGCACACCATGACAGCTAAAAATGCCAAACCCCATTGTCTTACGATTGACATACGGCTACTCCTGATTGCCCTAAAACAAGACTCCAACACCCAGGTTCAGATGACCAGCGGTATATTTGTCGCCATCGGTCTCCAGGGTGTCGATATGACGATATTCAAGCGAAAAAAGCAGATCTGTTCTAGGCCGGAAGATCACGTTGAATAACTCGCTCTGATTTCTGGATATGTGGGTGTAAGAATAACCGTAGGGTATGGGGAAACGGCGCAGATCGCTGGCGAACGGATTATCTTCTCCGTAAGCCGCATTGAACTCCACCGCCTCTGTGGCTTTGAACTTCATCTGGGTCCACCCACCAATGGTATTCAAGCCCGTCAATAATGAATTGGGATCCGTAACCGGCCCGCTAAACAGTACGCTGCGTCCAGTCGCTCCACCCAGCCCGCCAAGCGCCCTGCCCCGGTAAAACTCTCCTGTAAGACTGAACCGATTGCTCAGCGGGACATCCCAGTCAGCGGTACCCGCCCAGGCGTCCATGGTCCGTCCAGCCCCGTAATCCTGGCGGCTATAGTAGCCGCCTAACCCAAGAGTTAAAGGATGGTCAGCAGGGCCGTGAGTCCACGCGATGCGCGATGCATATGCAGGCTGGCGTGATCTTTCGCCCGCCTGCGGCACTCGATAGATGTCCGACGTCGGTGATTCGCCCGAAAGCGGATCGAGAAAGCCGGCTTGAAAATTAATACTGTTTCCATCACCTAAATTCGCCCGGTGCTCAAGACGCACCTGTGGAGTCCACGTCCATAGGTTCCCAGCATAAGAGAACGCTGGATAACCCAAAGAAGCAATAGAAGTTGGGGATAAGGGGGAGAAAAAGGGCGTATCTTGACCCACGACGACAGATGTTCGATCCCAATCCATACGCACCGTCGCTGTTCGCAGGCGCATCAACCCTTCAGTAACTCCGTTTGGCGTATTCGGAAATCCCCCGAAGAGGTCCAAGTGTAAGTCGGCACTGGCCCTGGCGCCGGCAAAGGTTGGCCCGTAGACTTCAAACCCTAATTCTGATTGGCGGGCTGTCGCGCCAAAGCTGCCTGCCGTATCGAGCGTCCTCCGACCCAAGGCGAGGTTTGGGACGTCCTGATCATCGACTCGTCCATTGTTTCCAAAAACATTCAGCAGGGCGATCCCTGAAAGCCTCATGCGATATTTGGACGCACTCTCTACTTTGGTTTGATATTGGTCGTTAACCTTCGAATTTAGAAGTTCCTGGTTCTCCTCCAACTTCGACAGGTGTTCTTGTGAATCCGGTCCCTTAGTAGTCTGAACTGAAGCCAGTGGCTGTTCCGGTCCCTGCGCATTCAAAATTGCATTTTGGGGCAGTTCACCTTTCGGGGCTGGTTGATTGGTCAAGGCGAGTTTATCAAGGGCCCCCTCAAGCTCTTGGCGGAGTTCACGCGTTTCCTGATGGGAGCGGGAAACCTCGGTTTGCAACTTTGTGACTTTGGCGTTAAGTTGCTGGACCTGCTGGATCAGGTCCCGCACAGACTGCTCGAGTGTCGTCGATCCTTCTTCCCTTCCACTGGGAACTGCCACCTGTGCAGCAGCAGGGATCGGTGTCAGGCAAAAGGCGAGGAATGCGACCCCAACAATACCGCAGGCCCGTACTAGGTGCAAAATCATAAGATCCCCCTCCACACGCTCTTATCTGCCGTTCACTATTGAGAGCGGCAGAGTCTTGATTGAGAGGATAGAAGATGTGACCGTTATCTCTCCTTTTCGTCGATTTTAACCCGCCCCTCAGAAGAAATGGCGAATAAATTGTCGGGGCCCTGCCCATGCCCTGGCAAGTAAAGAGAGCAGACGCATTTTTGACAAACGGGGTTATTGGTCGTATCAAGTTTCCTTCGAAAGTTCACGCCCGCGCTGCCATTCAGCACCTCTATTATGGTCCCGTCGTACATGTTGCCAATCGGATTATGAAAAAAGCATGGACGGACCGTGCCATCAGCCTCTATAACAGCGGACACCCAGGGGGCATTGCAGTGAGGTGCGACAGGTTTTTCCTGACCAAGGATCACCCTATAATGCCGAACAATCCTGCGCAATTTTTCAGGCGATTCCGATATGAAACCTGACTCAATCTCCCGGTGACATTCACGGATAAGCGCTCGCATCTCAAGATCGAGTGCCTCAACCTCCGAGGGGTCCAGGGCTATGCCGGCTTGGCGTGCCACTGGCCAGCCGGTCGGACGGTTGAAAGCTTGAGAATCAACGTCGGCAGCAAGGAATGAGATGGAGTTCAATCCCAGCGTGCGGACCACGTGCACGGTGTCGCGAAGGCTTCGAAAATTAAACTTCTGAACGGTGCAGCGGCCATGCACCGGCATTTCTGGCCGCAGCCGCCGCACTTCACGGATTCCCGCGGCGAGGCGGGAGAAGGCCCCGGGCACTGACCGTATGGCGTCATGAACTCCCGGCGGCCCATCGATTGAGACGATGACGTCATCCATCCAGCGAGTGACGTTTTGTGCGTGTCTTTCAAGCAACAGCCCTGCCGTGAGAAGCGTCAGGCGGACCCTTTCTTCGCGGCACATACTGGCAAGTGACGTCAGGTCCGAATGCATCAATGGTTCGCCGCCGGAAAAAACCATCCAGCGCACTTTGAGCGCTCGAATGCTGTCCAGGTGTGGCCTAAGATCCTCAGCAGTGATTTCACGCACCTGCCGGATCTTCCAGATGTCGCACATCAGGCAGCGACAGTTGCAGCGATTATGGGGAAACAGAATCAGGATAGGCAGCTCACGGATGTGATGTTTCTGGAGTTCATCTGCCGCCGTACGGCAGCCGGTGACGGCATCAGGCTGCCGGATCATATGCTCACTCGCTTTCCTGCCAGGTGCACGTTGGGTCCGAGATGTAAGCGGGCCTCCTGCAGCAACCATCTGACCGGAGCACGGACGAAACAGGAGGTGCCCCCAACTTCGATATCTTCAAAACCCTCCAGAAGTCCGGAAGGACAGCAGAGGGCCGTTTTGGCCGAGACCAATTGCGGCTTGCCCGAAACCATGACCATTTCAATGCCGTTGAGACGTGTGCTCATCAACGTCCCGGCAGGGGTTTCATCCTTCCATTTCACAACCACTAAGTCTGCTGTCGACCCCGGCTCCAACTTCCCCTCGCCGCTGCGAAGACGCAGGACATCGCCCGCATTTCCGGTGACCATGGAATAGATCCGGCCCGGATCCATGCCTTCGCGGTGAGCGGCTCTGATTTCATCGAGCAAATCTCCTTCCGCAGTCAGCGCCGAGTCGCTTCCTATTGAGATGCGATCGCTTCGGTTGATGCCGGCAGGATCAAGCGTGGCGCCCAAAGTGAACCGGTTGGAGCTAGGACACCATACCTGCGCGGCGCCGCGCCGGCGCAATAATTCACGTCCGGGTGCTGTCAAGCCAACTCCGTGAACGATTACGGTCCGATGGGCAAGCGTGCCGAACAGGTCAAGTGCGAAAATTTCCTCAGCACTGCTCCTGTCTGAGCCCTCGGCAAGGTGGATAATGAACGGGGCTCCTCGAGGCGTGGACAGAAAAGCTTTTCTGACGTCCTTACAGAATCGCAACGAGTGGGCCCAGCCGTACCGCTTGACGACGCGAACCGGAAAATCGGCCTCGAAAATGCCCTTTTCATAGGCATTGTGGTGGCAAACTGTGGTGACTCCACAAAGCAGATTCTTAATTCCGCCCCACCAAAGCCTCACGGGCTTGGGAACAGAGAGATGTTCGCGGACCGGCGAACTCTCGGGATGAAAAATCTCGCCCGCCCATTTTTCAAAATTGGGGTAAGGACCTTGACCGAGCCTCGGGAAAAGATTGAATTCCAGGTGATCATGGGAGTTGACAAGACCGGGTAATACCAGGCAGCCTTCGACCGGGATTTCCGCGCTCACCCTTGATGACTGGGAGTTTCTCCGGGTGCCATTGCTCTTATTTTGCTCAATCAGCCGCGACACCCGGCCGTTAACAATCTCCAGGTCAGCTCTTGTGCACGTTGATGCATCCAGCGCGACCCAACCGCCTGACAGCACCAATGAAGGTATGTCATGCTGACTTCGCTTCGAGAAAGGTTGAGAGGGACTTCTGGAAGTACAAATCATCTGTCGGCCATGCCGCTAGAGCCACTCAGGCGAAAAAGGCAAATAAAGATCGCAGGTCCCATCTGTGATTGCTCAAAGAGATGCTCTTTTCTACATCTCATGAAAATCGATCTTTCAGGTTCACCAAAGCATGGGCTGATAATACGGTCGAGCCTGAATCCGTATCGTTGGAATGTCTGACACATGCCCTCGATCGAGCGCTGAAAGTTCAGGATTTCGACGACATAACCCGAGTAATGAAAGGTGCGACGCCAGCCCCTCTCCGAGGCGGAAGGATGAAAGTCTGTAATTATTAAATGCCCTCCCGTTTTCATAACGCGCGAAAGCTCTAAAGCGAGAGCTCCCACATCCGCCACGTAGCTTATTGCAAAGGAACAAATGGCTATGTCAACAATCCGTGAGGAAATTGGGGTCGCCGTGCAGTCAGCGCGAATAAGACTCTGGCGCATCATTCGCTTATGGCGTGCTTGCGCGAGCATCTGGGAAGACAAATCGAGTCCAACCCCCTGCCGGGCTCCCTGTGCGAGGAGAGTATTGAGCCATCGGCCGGTCCCACATGCCAGGTCCAGGACAAAGGTCCCTTTGGAATCGGGCAGTATCGGCCCCAGTACCCTTTCCTCCAGTGCCAGGAGTGGATTGGGGACGCTATCATAGCTTTCCGCCCAGAGCGAGTAGGCTTCCGCTGGCGCCAAGCGCAGCGGCTGCCGATTTACGACCGTATCGTTTTGCGTCATTCTCAATTGCACCCGCGAGGCCCCTTATAGGCTCTCCGCCTCTGGTTTTCGTAGCTTGATCAAACGCTGCATCACTTGCAATTCCCAGGGGCAAGAGTAGAAGCCCAGACGATACCGCCAGGCGCTCAGGATCCGTAATAAGTGACGTCCCCACTTCGGGAGCCTAACGTCTTGGACTGTTGGCCAGTAAGAACTTACGACCAACCGAAAATTGTCGATTTTCCGCTTGATGGTCCGCCTGAGCCATGGGGTAGCGGGGTCTTTCCGAATCGTGAAGTTATACCAGCGCTCAGTTGTCCACTCATCAGGCGTAGTTGGGAAAGAAACCTGCCCCTCGACGTCTCCGTACATTCGATCGCGTTGCGGGACTGGTGTGTAGTGATAGATGATAATTTCAGAATTAGTATTTAACTGTTTTACCCGGCGGATAAACTGCAGGCATTCGCGGGTATCGCGCTCCGGATCCTTCGGATTACCTACAACAAATGAGAATTCTGGAATGATACCGAACTGCTGGATGCGCCGCGCAAGTTCGAGAGTCTGCTCCGTCTTCAATTTCTTGTTCATCTCTTTCAGCACCCAGTCAGATCCGGACTCAGCTCCAAAGAAAATCATTCGGCAACCTGACCTGCGGATGGCCTCAAAGGTCGCATCCGAGTAGCGCAGCATGATGTCGATTCGCGCTTCACACCACCAGCCAAGGTGGAGTGGTGCAAGACGTTCCGCCAGATCTCTGGCATGATCTTCCCGCAGGAAGAAATTCATGTCGTAGAACTGTACTGAATCGATATCGTACGTTCGTGCGAGATGGCGGAGCATGGCTTCGGTCCTCGAAGGAGATTCCATCTTCTCGAGGGTTCCATATGCAGGAACGACACCACAAAAGCTGCAATTGAACGGACAGCCAATGCTTGCGTGGTGCGCGACCGTTCTGCGGCCGAAAAACGATGGTCGAATGTACTTCTCGACTGGAAGGCGATGGTAGGGGTACCACGGAAACGCATCCGGGCTTTTCATCCGCCGCTCAGGGTTGTGCCGATGAATGCCGGCCTTATCCTTATAAGAAAGCCCGCGAATACTTTCTGTTGACCTCTGTCCTCGAAGCGCTTCCACAAGTTCTAGGAGGGTTTCTTCTCCCTGCCCCCGAACTGCGAAATCAACATAGTCCGCATTCAAGGTTGCCTCGGTGTAGATGGAAGGGAAATAGCCCCCCCAGACGACCGGAATGCGCGGGAAGAGGGTGCGGGCCTCGCGACACCCCTGAATGGCCGGAGCCAATTGTGGGCCCGGCATCACAGTGACCGCCAGGAGATCAACCCGGTTTCGGGACAGGGTGTCCATTAAGGCCTGTTGGGGGCAAGCTTCCAGGTTTCCGTCGACAATGGTGTACTCCTCACGACCTTCAAGGATGGCCGCCAGCGCCAGAATCGAAAGTGGAAACCGCCGGTTCCCCGGTTTTGTGGCACGAGGATTGTAAAAGACAATCATGATTCACCCAGTTTGGCCCACAGAATGTAAAATTCCGCAGGCTCGCGCCGTCGCAGCAATCGCGCTTTAAGAGGGCGCAATGCCCATTCCACGCCATACCATGGCTTTAACTGCTTCCACTCGATGCCACATGCACTGGCCATCTCGAGAAGAGCGTTTGGTGTCAGATATTCCCGGCTTCTTACACTATCTGACCGAAAACCGTACTCATTTTGGAATGACAGGTGTTTCTCTTCAAGCATTTTTTGTCCACTCTCCTCGTTCTGATAGAAAGGAGAATCGATAATCAATATGTGGCCAGGCCGGCGCAGACACCGCAGAGTTTCCTGCAAGGTCTGAGCATAGTTTTCCGAATAGTGGAAAGAGGAATTGAAGACGACCACGTCAAATTGCCCGTTGTCAAAGGGCAATCGATCCATCTCTGCTTGAAACAAATCAAAGGGGCGTTTCAAAAAATCAAAGTAGTGGTGTGCCGCGCCCAGCCCGTCCAGGTTGCTTGCAATCAAATCTACTGCAACCGGACGATGCCCTCGAAGTGCAAGCCGGTAGCTCAACCAGCAGTTTCCGGATCCGACATCCAGAACGTCCAAACCATCTTTATATCGATACTCGAGCCAAGGCAGAATTCGCTGATAGAAGAAACGAAAACTCCGGGAACGAATTTTCCATTGCCAACTGTTGCGCCCTGTAATATCCCTGTAGGGGAGCTCCAGGTAGAAACGTGCGCCCGGCGTTCCGCGTCCTTCACGAAGCCTGATCGTTTCGTACTCGATCATAAACTGCTGAAAGCTTTCTTCGCGTGTTGGCGTAAGCGCCTTCCAGATTTTGCCCTCCTGGACAAATGTGAATCCGCAGTAAGAACACGACGGTTTCTGCAAAACCTCTCGTGCGATTACCATTGACTGATCCGAATGTCCGCAGACAGGACAACGAAGATGCAAAGGTGACTCCCTCTCCGTATCAACCATCGCAGATCCATCTGCTGCTTCGGCCATTTGCAAAGTATTAGCTTTCATCTTTCGGTCCTCTCAAAGGTAAGAAGCATGTGGTCCGCCATTGCCCGGAACCCCGCGCAGCCTCCAAGCCAGGGGTCAATTTCGGATGCAAAACGAAATAAGCGCGGGTATTCTGCTGCCAGAAACTCAAGATACGAAGGCGGTACTGTGACACCAACCCCACCCCAGCGTGTCAGCCGAAAGTAGGGAGTAAATGTCCTTTTCAACTGGCGTACCGAGTAGTACCGGACCTTGGCTCCGGAGCGGTTAGAAAGAACAGCAGAGTGTTCCCCTTGCCTGAACCGTCGTACCGCTTTCCGGAAATTCCCGCGCGATAGATACCAACAGGTTTCCCAAATGCAGAGGCGGCCGAATAAGCAAACGACCATCTTGCTCCGTCTTTTTATCAGTTGAGCTAAATCATAGGCCAGGAAGGAGAGATCAGCCATGCAGTTGAGCCCGGAGAAATTTGAGAATATCCCCTCAAAGGGTCCTTCATTGCGCATTGTTCCGATCCGCTCATTGGCCAGCACTCTAAAATCAATCGTGGCCGGGATTTCGGCAAGAGCCGCCCGTTGCCGTGCCACTTGAATCATTTGGGGCGCCGAATCACACGCAGTCACGTGCACTCCCCGACACGCCAGGTGCACTGCATCAACTCCGGTTCCGCAATTGATTTCAAGGATGTGCTGGCCCGCAGTGAAGGTCCGGTCGATTTCCATCCATACCGATCTCCGCTGTGCCGACCCGATGAATGAATTTGTGAAGCCGGAATCATAGGTCGCTGCGCGGTCATTGAAAGCATCCGTTATAGACGTTGTAGCTAGGTAAACCCGAGTCATAAACCTTCAAACCTCAACTTCAGCGAATGAAATCTTCATTTCTTCTCGCGCTTTCTCGATTTGCTGTTGAAGATCTGCCAGGCCGGATGCAGTAAAAGGAGCAGATGAGTCTGTTAATTTGTGGACCTCTACTTCGGCGCGCAACAAGCGGTCCACACTCTGGTAAAAACGGCGGGAATGCCGGCCGCGGATCCTGAAGTCACGATCAGACCCTTCGCGCCAGGATTTGCCGGCGGTCACCCGCTCGGCCACTGCTTCAAAATAAGGGGTTCCGCGGATAGGGTAAGCGACGGTGGTGAGAAAAACATCGGGGTCCGTATGTTTGACATGATCAATGGTGGCCTCGATATCACTTAGTTCCTCACCTTCATAGCCCCACATCAGGAACATGCCCGTTTGGATTCCATAGTCTTTGCACAACTGCACAACAAATTGCACCTGCTCGACCGAAACGTCGCGATGCATCGCATCCAGAATGCGTTGTGAACCACTTTCCGAACCAATCCAGATGCGGTGGCAACCGAGCTCTGACAGCAGGGCCACAACCTGAGGATTCAATCTGTCCGCGCGCGAGATGCATTCAAAAGAAATTTTGAGGCCGCGGCGCTTCATCTCCGCGGCGTATTGAAACAGCCATCCATGATGGATGGTAAATACGTCGTCTGCCATCCAGATCATATCCGGACCATATCGATTGAGTATCCACTCAAGCTCATTGGCCACTGAGACGGGCTTTCGCCGGCGGTGGGTGCGGCCATATACGGCGTGGCTGCACCACTGACAGTCATAGGGACACCCACGAGCGGTGATCAAAGATACCGAGCCTGCGCCATGGTGTTCACGCCAGGTCTTGAGGTATCGTTCAATAGGGACCGAATCCCGGCTGGGCCAGGGTTGCGCATCTATATCGGGAATCTGCGCCCGAACCGGTGTGCGGTGGACTATGCCATCTTCTCCTCGAAAAGCAATGCCATTGACCTGGCCCAGGAGATGGAATGACTTGGTCTTCAGGATCGGCACTAACTCCTCGAGAGTAACCTCTCCTTCGCCTATGACAACCACATCCGCGCCAGCGGTGAGGTACTCTTCAATGTAGGAAGCCGGCTCCGGACCGCCAACAACGGTCTGCCAACCAGCCTCTTTTGCCACCTGAAGAATCCTGACCACGCTTGCGCGGGTCATAAGATTTGCGTAAACACCCAGAATGGCGGGTTCACCGCTTCCCAGAACTTTCAACAAATCTTCACGAGAGGCAAAAGTCGTGTCGAAAACTTCCACGCCAATGTTTCGAGAGCGGAGATGCGAGGTCAAGTAGAGAATGCCCAGGGGAACATAGGGCTTCATGATCGCCTGCTCTTTGGCGTCCTCCTCCAGGAAGTAACCATGGGTTAAAAGCAAATCCATAACTTCCATCCGTCAAACGGGCCGAGGTGTGTCCTGGCGGAAACCATCGAGAACCGGCCCGCCATTAGCGCTCCACGCGCCTTTCAGTCACATCCCATGGCTGAGCACGCCAGGACGGGCAGTTGGGTCGCGTCGGAATTCCTGCATGTCAGCTCCAATTGTTCAACTCTGTCCCAGAGTTCCGCAGCCTGTGCGGGATCAAAACAATTCGTAACCCTGGAACGGTCCCGAGGGCTGAATTGCCATTCACGGGATGAATTCCATGAATCCACCTCCGCGTGAATGGCGTCCCGGACCGCACGGTAGAATTCTGTGGTGTACGCGCCCTTGAACATCATGGCCAGGTCATCGCTATCCACCCAATTACTCTTGTTCCCCAACTCGTCACGGACTCGCTGGTAGAATTTTGTTCCGGGTAATGGGTAGGAAACTGAAATCCCAATGTCATCGGGGCGGCTCTCGCGAACCAATTCAATTGTTTTCTGGATATCGGCCCAGGTCTCGCCGGGAAAACCGAACTGGAGGAAAAAGCAGGCTCGAATGCCATGACGCCTTAAGTTGTCGCGGGCCTGCAAGATCTGCTCAACTCGAATGCCCTTATCCATGGCATCCAGGACCTTCTGCGAACCAGATTCCACTCCCATCCACACTTCAGCGCAACCTGAGCTTGCGAGAGCTGCGACCGTCTCCTCATTACGTAACAGGTCCGCTCTCGATTGCACCTTAAATGGAATGGCGGCATTCCGCTGCCTGACTTGCTCAGCAAAACTCTGAATCCAGCGCGCGTTGATTCCGAAAAGGTCATCAGCGAACCAGAGATGATCCGCTCCGCAGTTCTCCCGGAGCTGCAGCATCTCTTCCGCCACGCTTTCAGGATCGCGAGCATGGAACGAGTCGCCGTAGATCGGTTTTGCGCACCAGTTGCACCGGAAGGGGCAGCCACGGCTCGCCACCAGGTTAAGAGAAAAGAAGCCGTGCGTTTCTTGCCAGGCTTTCCGGTACAGCTCCATGTCGATCAAATTCCTCGCCGGAAAAGGAAGTCGTTCCAGATCCCGCATTAGCGGCCTTCGTGGTGACCGAACCACCCTTCCATCGTGATTCGATGAGTACGCAATTCCAGGGATGCTCTGGAGATCTCGGTGTGAACCCCTGATCAGACACTCGACAACATCGAGCAGCGTCCACTCGGCTTCGCCTATGAGGACACAATCCGCCCCTCTCGCCAGGTACTCAGCGCAGTGGTCTGATGAATCCGACCCGTGAACAACGACCTTTGCGCCCACCAGCTTGGCAGCGTCAATCATCTGGAAGGCAACCTCGCGCATTCGGCTCAGGCACATTTTGGATAGGAAATTGAAATTGTCCTCATAGATCGCGATAACCTTCGGATGCTGCTTCCGGACTGCCTCTGGAAAGCCTTCCGAAGGGTCGCTGAGCATGCTGTCAAACAATGCAACTGAGAACCCCTCCTGCCTGAGCAGCGAGGCGGCATAGAGCGTGCCCAGCGGAGGGTACGGCTGCATCTTGCGAACCTGCTTTCGATCGTAATAAAGGTGATACGAGTGGGTCAGCAGAACGTCAACCACAGCATCCTCCATCCTGCAAGCATCTCCATTTGCTGCCGCGCCGGGACACTCTCATTCAGCAGACCTCCTGCATTCCATGGCCAAGTGACTGCCCCGTCAATAATGATCGCCGCGTGACGAGGCGTTCGGTGGTTCGGGCGACCCAAAGTTCCCAGGGAAATCCATAGAGATTCTTCCGCAACCGCCATCGCAAAGGTGCACCTAGCGCCCTGCGAATGCCACCTCGCACCCAGGGAACCTTCGAAGCCGTTCGCCGGATCTGGTTGTTGAGTAGAAAGTATTCAAGCATACGTTTCAAGCGGCGAAGCTCCTCGCCTTGCAGCCAGGGCAAGTGATTACTTCCCAGATCCACATTGGCCCATTCCTGGAGAGATTGAGGCTCGTGGACTCCTTTGAGCCGGAGATCTGGCCATATCGGAATCCCGGGATATGGGGTAAAAACGTTGGGGGAAAAGCTGACGTTCGAGTGTTTCCGGGCAATGTCTCCCATAATCCGGAAGGTTTCCAGACGGTCACCCTCCGTTTCACCGGGGTACCCCATGATCAGATTGAAAGTTACCCGAATGCCAGCGAGTTCTGACTTCCGGGCAGTCTCGTACATCTCGTCAATCCGCTGATGCTTTTTGTTCATCAATGCAAGTACCGCCTGTGAGGCCGACTCAGTTCCAAAGCCCATATGCGTTACACCTGACTCACCCAACAGCCGAACATCCTCGTCGCTCATGCGGCATAGGAGGTCTGTTGAAGCCTGAAACGTCCAGCGAAACCTGACTTTCGATTCGAGAAAGCCTCGTGCAATATCGACCGCGCGCTTAACATTGACCGGAAAATTGGAATCGAGAAATGCGACCTCGCTGATGCGGTAGCGGCTGACCAGTTCTGTGACTTCTGCAACTACTCGGTCCGCGGTATAAGCGTTAAAGCGACGTTTGTAGAAAACCTGGTCCGTGCAATAGTTGCAGGCATAAGGACATCCTACGCTCGACGCGTAAGGTAGCTTGCGAATGCCCGTGATTCTTTCGTACGTGTCAAACTCTCCCAGGTTGAATGCGGGTGTGGGCAGATCGTTGACATTGGCCACCGGCCGGTCAGGGTTGTGATGAATGCTGCCATCCAACTTATGGGAAATCCCACTTACAGTGTCGAACGTTTTCCCTTCGCTTAGAAGGGTTGCCAATTCGACCAGCGTCCTTTCTCCTTGAGCCCGTACGACTACGTCGACGAAGTCCTCGTCCAAGGTCTGCGCGGGCAGGAGGCTGGGATGCCACCCTCCGAAAATGACGGGAAGGTCGGGGCGGAGCCGCCGAACAAGGCGGGCAACCTCGACGGCTGAACTGATCATCTGGCCGGTCAGAAGAGATACCCCCAGGCAAAGCGCATCGCTGATTTCCCGCGACACAAGGTGCATGAACTCCGGCTGAATTGACCCGTCCACAATAGAAACTTGAAATCCCCGCTGAAGCAAAAGCGCGGCCAGACTAAGGAGGCTCAAAGGAGGCCCGAGCGGCCGGCCCGCATAGGGCGGGTAAAAGAGAACCACTTTATTGGTCATGGACAATTTGCCCCCACGGCAGGCTCCAGTTGCTTAGCGTCAACTTTGGGTTTAGCAACGGAAATAAATCGTTTAATCTTGCGATTGATCCAGAGTTCGACCGGAAGACTATAGAAGTCGTGGTCCAGCCGCCATCGTGCCGGAATGGCCAGGGAGTGTTGAAATATCCGCACGGCTGCTCCAGCGTCCAACTTAGCAATGGGAATACGATCGAAGGCGATGCGCAGATAATCCCGCATCACCTGCACGCGTCGATGTGATCGCCCTTTCAGCCACGGCAGGACGGTGTACCTTGGGAAATAGTCAGCCCAACCTTCAAAAGTATCCGGCGCGACAATGCCAAGATCCTTAGCGTGACTCATGATGGGCGAACCCGGATAGGGTGTAAAAATGTTGGTCCAGAACTCGGCTCCGGGGAACCGCCGGCAGACATCCATAATGAAATGGATCGTCTGCCTCCGCTCCTGCGCGCCCTCGCCGGGATAGCCGAAAATGATGTTGAAACTGGGTCTGATTCCGGCGTCCAGACAGCGCTCTGCCGACTGGTAAATCGAGTTAAAATCCTGGAAGGTTTTGTTCATAAGTTTCAGGATTTTGGGTGATGCGGAATCGACACCTTGACATATTTGATGGAGTCCGGCTCGCCGAAGCAGGCGTAACTCATCTTTAGTCAGGCGTGCGGTCAGGTTAGTTGTTGCCTGGACGCTCCACCGGAACCTGGAGCCGACTCGGACGAGCCCCTCGCCAATTTTGAGAGCGCGGTCCAGGTCGACAAGGAAGTTGTCATCTACAATCCAAAGCATGTCCAGACGGTAGCGGACAGAGAGATCGAAGGTTTCTTCCACCACCTGCTCCGCGGGTAAACCGTTCCACTGCCGCCCGTAAACACCGGCATTAGTGCAATAGGAACAGTTGAACGGGCACGCCAGGCTCGAAGTATACATGGCCCAGCGCCTGCCACAGAGCCGCTCATAGGCGTCAAAGTCCGCAATTTCGTACGCCTTGCGCGGCATTTCTGTTAGCTTCTGGAGGGGCCTTGGCGGATTCAGAATCATCCTGCCATCCTGCTTGAAACCTGTGCCCTCGACGCCCTCAAGTGAATCCCCATTTTCCAGCCGCTTAGCCACTTCGAGCATCGCGGTTTCACCCTGGCCGCGAACGACAATGTCGACAAATTCCGCCTCAAGAGTCTGCTCAGCCAGCAAGGAAGGATGCCAGCCACCTAGAATGATGGGGAAGGTCCTATCCCACGCCTTCACTGCCCGTGCGATCTCTGCGGTCTCGCGAATCATCGGGCCAGTAACGAGAGAGATGCCAAGACAGAGGGCATCTTTGACTTCCTCAAGGATCCGTTGCTTCAAGTTGGGAGTAATGGTGGAGTCGATCAGGACAACTTTGTATCCTGCCTTGAGCAACGGAGTCGAAACCGCGAGGATGCCAAGGGGAGCTGTCGCTTCGCTGCTGGCAAATGCTGGAAAGAAAAATACAATCTTCTTAGAAGTCTTCACTCTGGCGCCCCCCAACCATTTGGCAGTCCTCTTTTCCGCCTCATACGCCCGAAGAATAGCAGCCGGAAATATCATTACGTGTCATGGGGCAATCCCTTTATTGCAAACAAATTGTCAAGAGCCAACATGGGTATTTGAATCAGACTTCAGGGAATTCGCCCGTAAGGCCATTTTTGATGCGCAGGGTAAAAGCGGCGGCAGAACCGCAAAACCGAGAAGGATCAAACCTAACGAATGGCCGTATGTGTATTCGAAAAGTCCAGCAACAAGATAGCCGATGAGAGCGAGAAGACCAGTGCGCGCAGCAAACTCTTCTTCTTTATTTGGCGCTGCTCTTAATGCACTCAGAAGGTCATGAAACAAAATGATAACGAATAGGAAAGCAGAAACTACGACGGGGATGCCGAATTCCGCGGCCAGTTCGACCGCGTTGTTATGCAAGTGGCCGTGATAAGCCGGCACGGGGTCTCGGGGCGAAAGATAGGACATATAAAGCTTGTCGACACGTCCCGGGCCGACTCCTGTGAGCGGATGCTCCTTGATCATTTGCCATCCGACCCGCAGCATTTCAATGCGCTCCAAGTTGGAATAGTAGGACGGCCTGATCGACTGAGTTACACGCTCACGGATTGGGCGGGGAGCCATGAGGAACAGGATCGCTGGCAGAAGCGGAAGTGCCCAGATCCATTTCGACCGGCGCCAAATCAATTCCACGCCAAGCATAACCAGGCATGTGATCCACGCCATTCGCGTAAGGCTCACGATAACCGCAGCCCCGTTTATGACCAGGACTGGCCACCAATGCCTCCTCTCCTCGGGATACAACGACCAGAAGCTGAGCAGCCCGGCCACCACAAGAATTTCCACCGTTCCATAAACCATCCAGTGGTTGAGCAAACCACCGGACCGCAGATAAAGGCCGACGTCGCCTCCGGCTGCAAGTTCGCGGCGATAGTAGAAAAGACGGGAAACAAAGTCTCCGATCAGGACCAGAGAGCTGAGGCTCGCGGCAAGGAATATTCCCTGCCAGACTATAAGACGGTCCGCGCCCTTGTTAACGGCGGGCACGACCAGGAACAATGCGGCAAGCAGGAGCAGGTGGCGAATTTCACCCCAGCCAAGGGAAGGTTCGGGAGATAGTCGCCAGACAAGAAACTCGAGTCCTGTCCATAGCCCCCAGAAACGAAAAACTCGGGGGAGGACGAGCCGATCTTGACTGCGCGCCAGCCGGAAAATTCGAACCAGTAACGCAATGGTGAGAAAAAACTCCGAAACCGCAATGGAAACGAGAGCTGCCCAAAGCCCCAGCATTAGCATGGCAGAGTCAGGACGAGCAGATGCCACAACATTCCAGAATCGTGAATGTTCGCCTGTCTCAGCTTCCTGCTGCAAGCGGTCCGTGTCTGCAATCAAAGTCGAGCTTTTCAAAAGCACCTCAATACATCTGACGCATCAGATCAAACCCGATGAAGAGACCGCTGGGCGTGTCGGCCGATGGATCACCCAGGAACGTTGCGCGTGTTCCGGCGCGCTGTGACACAACAGTTCCGGGACTGGTCGTAAAGCCAAGGGTAAAGGCATGCCGCCATAATCGCTTTTGAATTCCAAAAGCGTACGCTGGGCGGTGAATGCCGAGCGCCCGGCCATTTACAAGCGTCGGTATGACCTCGGCAACCACAGCCACGGTCGGTCGAATGTCGAATGCCCCTCCCATACCCAATGAAAAACTATTGACACCCGGAAGATCAGGCGGGGGGTCCAGGAAGTTTGGAACGCCTATCAATCTGCGATTTTGCAAGGACAGGGTGGGGACAACATAAAATTGTGCACGGTGAAAGAGACTGCGCGAAAAGATTCCCTCCAAATTGGCGGTGAAATTCTTCTCGAAATTGTTCTGCCCGTCCACCGAGAACCGGAATGATGCATTCAGAGGGGATCCATCATGCTCGTCCAAAACATGGTAAGCAGTCATGAGTTCAACAGGCCGGCCGATGACGCTTGGAGACCGATAGGCGCTGACGGACAATTTGTCCGTGATACCATACCGAAAACCGAATGATGGAATTGAAAAACCGTCGAGGCCGTCCAGGACAGCGCCACGGGCTTTTCCACTAAACGCAGTATCGAAGGCGAAGCGGTGAGTAAAGTTTACGTAAACACCGTGCCGCTCCAACCGCCGTCCCGTAGGCAGGCTGAATAGATAGTCATCGGCTGGGGTGTAGATTCTCGCGTTTTCTTTGGCCGCGGCAGCGACAGCTCGCTGTGGGGCGGAATCTCCCGATCCAAGGGACTCGACGAAAGAACCCACGGCAATGATTTCATCATTCGATAGCTTGCCCTCCCAAGCCGGCATCAGGGTACCGTTCTTCCCGTGCTTGATGGTGTTGGTGATTGTCTCTTCGGTCAGGCTTGCCTGGACTTCCGAGCTTGTAAAATCAGGTGTTCCGAGTGCCTTTATCCCTTTTCCATCTCTGCCATGGCACATTGAGCACTTCTCCGCAAAGATTTTCGCCACCAGTTGTCCGTTATCGCCATTGCCGTTTACCAGTGCAGCTTTTTGTGGATGTGGAGCGGGCAAGGGTTTCGGGGGATCGACTTCACGCACGACATGGGTAGCCAAATCAACGAGGTACTTTTTTCCGTTGCGATTGACAATAACGGAGGAAGACGATCCATCGACGAATTGGACCCCGAGGGCCTCAGCCGTCAAGGAGTTCGAACCCGACCCGGCCTTGGTTGAGATGTCACGTGCTGCCACACTCGAAGTAGACTGGCTCTTCGCGGCATGAAGCAACACAGGCGTCAGGCACAGTATTCCAGTTCCGGCCAGGCACACCGCGAATTTATTATGCAAGGCCCAGATCCATTTCTGAAGCCGTCCAAACCTATTTCCCACGACATTTTGCTTTGGCATGTAGTTCTCCTCATCTTGGTTCGCTTTAAGGGATATCACGCTCAAGAAATGCGGTCGTCAGGCAGGTGTAGTGAGTTTGTAAAGGTTGTGTTAGTCTCTCTGGAGAGATCCTGCGCGATCCGGCTGGTCGATAGAATTGAGGTTGAGAAGAAATCCGTCTGGGGGAACTTAATCAAGGACACTATGGAAAAAATCCTGATTGTTGAGGACGACCGCTCACTTTACAAAGCGCTGAAACTTGCCTTTGAGGCTGACGGCTATGCGATCGAATTTGCCTCTGATGGCGAGGCAGGTCTTCAGGCGTTCCGGAACTCACCACCCGCAATAGTGGTCCTCGATTTAAAGCTTCCCAAAATGCACGGGCGTGAGGTTTGCCGCACCATCAGGGCAGAAGCGCCAAACCTGCCGGTGATTGTGCTCAGCGCTTCGGCCGACGAGGTGGACAAAGTGCTGCTCCTTGAAATGGGGGCAGACGACTATATTACAAAACCCTTCAGTCCCAAGGAACTTTTGGCGCGCGTACATTCTGTTTCACGCCGGGTGCGGGGACCCAAGCCTATCGATCAGTATGCTTTTGACGATGTATCCGTCGATTTTGCCAAAATGGAGTTAACCCGGGCAGGCGAAAAAATTCCACTCACACCACAGGAATTTAAGATCCTGAAATATTTTGTGCGAAATCCGGAACGCGTCATATCGCGGGATGAGCTGCTGAACCAGGTGTGGGGTTATGATTGCTATCCCTCGACGCGGACCGTAGATAATCACATCATGAAGCTCCGGCAAAAGCTGGAAACGGCCCCCATGAACCCGACGCACTTCATAACGATCCATGGCGCCGGATATAAATTTGTGCCTTGAGGGCATTACAACATCCGACGACACCAAATTGTTGTGGGAAGCGATGTGAATAACGCAGAGAGGAACGATGGTCAAGATTCGTTTACGGACCAAGTTTCTGGTTTCGCTGATATTTACAACCACAGCCCTCACCTTTGCCGTGTTGTATATCGTGCGGTCCTACCTGCGAAAACATGCCCGTCAGGAGATCCATCAAGCACTTTCCAATTCCGTATTGACCTTCGAACACTTTGAACAACAGCGCCAGACGACGCTGGCCCAATCAGCCGGGATTACGGCCGACCTTCCCAGCCTGCGGGCACTGATGACCACGCATCATCAGCCGACAATCCAGGATGCCTCGGCCGGATTCTGGAAGCTTGCGGGATGTGACCTTTTTCTTCTCGCCGACCGGTCCGGGAAAGTGATGGCCCTCCACACTTCGACCGCTGGATTCAACCGAGACTCGGCACAGAAATCGCTCGCTCGCACCCTCCATGGCGAGCAAAGCCGGGACTGGTGGTTTGGTGGCGGTCATCTTTATGAGGTGTTTCTGCAACCGATCTATTTCGGTTCGCCCCTTGACAACAATTTGCTCGGGGTTTTGGCCATGGGCTTTGAGGTCGACGAACACCTGGCGGCGGTCGTAGCCCAAATTGCTTCCAGCCAGGTTGCTTTCCGTTATGGGAAGGACATCGTCGTCAGCACACTTTCGGCCGACCAGAAGCGGGAGCTAGCCCCGCATGCGACAAGATTTACAACCCTGGTATCCCTTGAGTCTGAAGAAATACAACTGGGCGGGGAACACTTTCTCGACACCACCCTGGAACTTGCCCCAAAAGGAAGTCAGCCAGTCAGCCTCACCGTGCTGAAATCATTTGACGCTGCAACCCTCTTCCTGGAGGATCTGAACCGACTTCTCCTCGCTGTAGGGTTCCTGGCCGTTCTGGCCGGAACCGTGCTGATTTTCCTGATTTCACATACCTTTACGCGCCCACTTGCGAACCTGGTCGCCGGTGTCCATGCGCTCGGGCAAGGGGATTTTAACTTTCCCTTGAGTGTCCGAAGCAACGATGAATTGGCTGAGGTGACGGACGCCTTCGACGGAATGAGAAAATCCTTGCAGAAAAGCCAGCGAGACCTGCTCCACGCGGAACGGCTGGCTACCATAGGCCGCACGGCGAGCTCTATCTCGCACGACTTGCGCCATCCCTTGACCGCGATTCTGGCCTACGCTGAGCTCCTTTCAGAAAGCAAGGAAGACGACCGGCAAAGGAATGATCTTTACCAGGAGATTCGCTCGGCAGTCGATCGAATGACCGACCTGATTTCTTCTTTACTGGAGTTCTCGAAGGCCCAGGAATCCCTCCAACTTGCCTACGGCGATCCTTACGACGTGCTTCAGCGGGCCGTCGCGACCATCCAGCTCCGGTCGGAATTCAGCAAGCTTGAGATCCAACTTACGCACGAAGGCGCAACAGCCGGGTGGTTCGATTTCAAGAAGCTCGATCGCGCTTTCTACAACCTCTTGCAAAATGCCTGCGAGGCGACTCCTCCTGGAGGTGGGAAAATCACTGTGGGGGCCGCTGGAATGAACGACCATGTGGAAATTTCCGTGGCTGATAACGGCTCAGGTATCCCAGAATCTATTCGAGATGAAGCCTTCCAGCCTTTCGTAACTTATGGGAAGAATGGCGGAACCGGACTCGGGCTAGCGGTTGCTCAAAAGATTGCCCGTGACCACGGAGGAGATGTGAGGATTCACTCAACCGGCCCTTCAGGCACCACCATAAAACTCGTGCTCCCAATAACGCGCCCTTCAAAACCTTCGGCAGCCTGACGCCCGCTCAACCTCGCATAAATAATCTTTTACCGGTTCTTCCCTCGATTCCAAATTTTTACAAATTCACCACAGCCGCCTGACACATTCAAGATTATCAGGGTGGTATTTTGGGATTCGCACGGCACGACCAGTGTCTGCAGGACTTAAGTGAAACAGGGCAAACCCGGAGATGAGTCGAGTGGGCTGAGGGGACACGCACAATGATGACAATTTCCCCGGGAGATTTCTTGAAAACGAGAGCCGCGGCTCCTCTCGAAGGCCGGTATTTGGCGGCAGGAGTGCAGTTGCTGATCGCGACGAATTTTGAGCCGATCCTCACTCTGGCACAAAGGTCCTTCGAAGAGAGAATACCTGCACGCCGAGAAGAGATGGAAGAGGTCCGGGTCCTTTTTTGGGTGGACGAAACGTCGCATTCGGAAATGTCCAAGTATAAACCTTTTTTTCGCGGCTTGGATCATCTGGTGTTTGCTGGATTCGACAATCGCAACTCGCTTCTAGTCAACCTGCGAGAGCATTGCGGTCTCGGTCGCTTCACACCCGCGCTGGCTTCTGACGTCAGGTTCTGGGAAAACACGCTGTTCCCGGCCCTTCTTACCATTGTTGGGCCTTCTGTGGGCTTGACTCCCTTGCACTGTGCATCTGTCGCCTGGAAAGGAAGCGGGTTGATACTTGCAGGCGAGTCTGGCTCCGGGAAATCCACACTTTCATTGGCTCTTGCACAGGCAGGATTCGATTTTCTCTCCGACGACCGAACTTTGATTGGCGCGCAGCAAGGGCGGCTTCTGGCCTGGGCTTTGTCCAAGGAGATGAAACAGCGGATCGAAAGCATCAGTCAATTTCCATATCTCAGTCAGCTGAAACTGGATGACGAATTCAAACTGGACAATGAGTTTCGATTCGATGCCAGCAAGGTCCCTGGCGTCCACTGCGTTCGATGTTGCGAACCGCGATGGCTTGTTTTCCTTGAGCGCCAGCCCCAGCCGACCTTTTCGCTGGCTTACATGTCACTCGATGAAGCGGCCTGGCGATTGGAATGCCAGTTACATCGTGAGATACCGGACACTCGAGAGAAACAGCGCCGCGCGATTGAGAATCTCGTCGCAGGAAAATGCTATCGGCTTAAGTACGGGGGCGACCCCCACATTGTTGCAGGTGCGTTGCATTCATTGGTCGCAAACGGGTGGAAGGCAGACAAACCGTTATCACGGGTTCCATCGAGGAAACCATCACAATCGGCGACCTGTTGCGATGACCCTCTCCGCCGCTTCTGTGCGACTCCACTCCACTGCGAGGCAAGCCTTATGGGGCGGCAAATCCGCCTCGAAACTAACGTTCCCGTCGTCCTGAAACGTGCAGCAGAGTTGATAAATTGCAATGAAAGCACGAGCAATCCTTCTTCACAATTCCTCTGGAGAATCGTCGTAGAGCAGGGTGAGCGAGCAAAGGCCATCTGGCCCCAAATGACTGCCTTTTCGAACAACGGCACGCGTTACATCAATCTCGGCCAGCGTAGTTTTATCGCAGTGGACCACAAGTCACGGCAAGCTGTTGGAGTAATTCCCCACTACCTGGCCGATGATGAGGCAGGATTCTCGAGTGTTTTCCTTGCCAGCATGTTTTACCTCACGGCTCCGGCACTTGGCCTGGTTGCTATTTCCGCCGCATGCGTTGCAATGGAGGGACGAGGTCTTCTCCTTTTTGGTTCTCCGTGCAGCGGTAAGACTACTGCAAGCTATCGGAGCATTAGCCTGGGACTGGAATTCTATGCCGATCAAGCGCTGTTCATGGAAAGCAAGGATGGTAGTTTGCGTGCCTGGGGAGATTTTTGGCCGGCTGCATTTCGTGAAGATGCCGCAAAGTTTTTTTCGGAGCTTGCCCCCCGGGCTCAGCGCCTTGTCTATCTTGATCGGTCGTTCTTGTGCATAAGAAAGAATCCCAGACGTCCATCAGAGGAACTCAGTGTGATGCCCGTCGGCTGCATTTTCCTCCATCGTCAGGATGGGGCATCGCCGAGGCTGGATCGTCTCCGCCATCATGATGTAAGTGGCCGCCTTGCCGGGATTGTTCCCTTTGTCGAGAACGCAGGATCCACCTCCGAACGTGACGAAGTCTTCAAGTCGCTCAACCGTTTGCCAGCCTACACCTTGACATATGGAAGCGACACTTCCGAGGCTGCGGTCTTTTTACGCAGCATTTTGAGCACGCACCATCCGATGAAGGATCGATCGTGAGCCGACCCCTGCAGCAGATGATTATTGGCAAACTCGCTGTTAGGAATGAGCGCCCATTTGATTCCACCATCTGGAGTTCTTTTAAAGACTCTGAATGGAGCCAGGCGCTGGACTGGCTCGACTTGAGCGGACTGGCACTCTACTTCTGGGAAAAAATGAACATGATCGACGCGAGAAAGTACCTGCCTGCCCTTGTTCAGGCGCGCCTATTGAGGTGCTACGAGGAAAATTGCCTGCGCATTGAGTCCATCAGGAAGGAAGCGGCGGCCCTGAACAAGATGTTCGATGGTGCGGGCATAATATATGCCGTCCTGAAGGGCTTCACCCTTGTGCCGGATTACTGTCCTGATCCGGCCCTTCGCACACAATATGACCACGATTATCTTATCCGGCCGGACAGCCTTGCGCGGGCCAAGTCACTGTTGCAAGAGTCAGGCTACATCCCCAAAATCACCGGTGAAAGTTATCAAACTATCTATGTCAGGCCCGTCCCCGAAGCCATACCTTCCCGACCACTTGCACGACTGTACTCAGCCGGGCTGGAAAGGCCAGTCGAATTACACATTGCGCTGTGGGATCCTGCGGAAGAGAAAATTAATATTCCGCTCCCTGAAGATTTCCTAAATCGATTACAAAAACGAACGTGGCAGGGTTTCGAGTACTTGGCTTTAAGTGACGAAGATGTCCTCATATTTCAGGTCCTGCATGCTTTCCGGCACATTCTGCACAACTGGTGCCGGTTGTCGACATTCCTTGAAGTCTCTCATTTCTTATGGCGGCGGGCTTCGGACACGGATTTCTGGTTAAGGTTCCGAGACCGCAGCGCAAACTTGCGATGGGTGCCTGAAGCGTCTGCTGCGGTATTCAGGATTGCGCAAAACCTTTTTGGTGGTCGCATTCCTACAAACTTGAATCCGCAGTTGGATCCGAAGTTCTCCAGGGTTCTCGACCTGTGGATCAAGCGTTATGGGATGCCTGGAGCGCTGGCAAATTTTCGAAACAGCAAGAATAGCCTTTTCCTCCACAGGGAGTTTGTGATTGACCGCTCGGCGTGGGCAGATGTTTGGAGGCGCCGATTATTTCCTCTTCGACGCCCCCATCATCTCCCCAAGGTGTTAGCCAACCACCAGGCTCACTGCGTTGGGAAGAAGTGGACCCAATGTCTCCATGGCCTTCAGAGGATCCAGTTCCACGCCTTTTCGACGGCCTGTTTTGCCTGGGAATACCCGCGATGGCAACTTCTTCGAAGGGTGCCCACTTTTAATGGACCCAAAACAGGAAGATGCATAGAGAGAACAGTTGATCGCTTGGATCGTAATTCGAGGTGGTCTCCGAAATCTGCGGCCACGCAATTCAATGACACGCCGGGATTTAAGGATTAAGTATGTTTCGATTTCGAGCTTATCTGATCCAGGCCTACCTTGCATGTTTCGATTTGACGGTAATCGGCGCCTGCTACTTGTTTGCCTGGCACGACTTCTCGCAATTTGACATCGAAGGTCTCGCGGTCACTTTGTTGGCCTGGCTTACTTTCTCATTCTATTTCGGCATGTATTATTCCAGACGGTTGGGGAAGCCCTTTGAAGACCTCATCATTATTGCCAAGGTCTCAACGGCCAGCATGGTTGTTCTTGTGTGCCTTGGCCTTTTGCTGCCTGCACTGGCGTTGCCTCGCATGTTCATGGTCCATTTTCTGTGGTTCAGTTTCGCCGCCCTGGCCCTCGCCAGGCTGGTCTTGCGGATTACCGTCCGCATACTACGCCGTCATGGCCATAACACCAAGACCCTGGTTCTCATCACTTCTCCCCAGATTGGACATCGGCTGGTGTCAAAGATTGAGCAGCATGCCTATTACGGATACAGGGTCCAACGCCACTTCCTGTACTTTGCACACGGGCAAGACGAAGAGAAGTCCCTTATTCTTGCGGTGCGCGGTTACCTTCACGAAACTCCTGTCGATGACGTGATTATTGCCTTGTCGTCACAGGCCAATGACCTTGCAACACGACTGGTGCTGGAGTGTGAAAATCAGGGGATCAATGTCCGGATTGTCCCAGACCTTTTCCCCCTGATACAAACTGATACCCAAGTCCACAACCTTGACGGGATTCCCCTTGTCAATGTCCGCCATTACCCAACCGAAAATTTCAGATACGCTGTACTTAAACGCCTCTTCGACATTGCGCTGTCCCTCGCAGCGCTCGTCATCTCTTCACCGCTGTTTTTGCTGACAGCCATTTTGATCAAGCTCACATCTGCCGGCCCCGTATTTTTCACTCAGGAACGCGTCGGGCTGAATGGCAAGCCTTTCAGGATTTTGAAATTTCGCACCATGCGCCAAGATCCCACGCTCAATTCCAGTAATCACTGGACCTCTCGAGATGACCCATATGTGACCTCGCTTGGCCGTTGGTTGCGCCATACCAACCTGGATGAACTACCTCAGTTCCTGAACGTACTTAAGGGCGATATGAGCGTCGTCGGTCCACGGCCCGAGCGGCGGTTTTACCTGGAGCGCTTCCGAGAGGAAGTACCCGAATATATGTCGCGACACTATGTTAAAAGCGGCATTACAGGCTGGGCACAGGTTAATGGGTGGCGAGGCGATACTTCAATCGCCCAGCGCGTTGCCCACGATCTTTACTATATCCGAAATTGGGCCATGGGACTCGACATCAAAATTCTATTCCTCACACTTACACGCACTTTCTTTCACCGGAATGCTTATTGAAAGAGGAGAGGGGAAGGCTATCTCCATGTTGGATTCTAGCTCTGACCAACGCTTAGTAACGACGATCGGCAAATTGCGGCTTCACTGGCACTGGATTGTCGAGGGCGCCTTTATATGTGCCGGCGCCGCTCTGCTCATGAGCCTGTTCTCATCCAAGATCTACCGTGCAACCACTTACATAATGGTCTCCGAATCCAAGATTGGCTCCGGCTCAGGAGATACCCCGTGGCAACAATTGGCTGCACTGCCTACCTTCATCCCCTTCGTCGACAATGATGCGCTCATCCGCGAGTCAATCGAAAAGTTCCATCTGGACCGCCCTCCTTACAACCTTACGGTCGACGGATTCCGGCGAAAAAACTATTTGGATGTTCAAATCCCAAAATCCACTCGCCTTCTCGAAATCAACATTGAGTTCCCAAATGCGAAGATGGCCGCCGATCTCGCCAATGATCTTGCCATGCGAACTGTTCAGTTCAATGACCAGATGAACGCAGCGGATACTCTTTCGACACGAAACTTCCTGAAAAGGCAACTTGAAGAAGCCACCGAGCGATTGACCAAGGCCTCCGCTCAGCGCCTCAAGATCCAGCAAGATGCGCAAATGGAAAACCGGGAAAAAGAGCTAACCATTCTTCTGGCTGAAAAAGAACGGCTGTCAACTCATCTTGAACAGTTGCGACTTGCCCTGGCTCAGGACCAAGGCAGGGAAAGAACGTTGAAGCACGCTTTGGCTGCCCAGCCCAGAACGTACGAGCTAAAGAAGAGTGTAATCTCAGATCGATTTCTTGAACGAGCTATTGAAAAGGTCGACCCATCGCACGCGCCACTTTCCATGACCGAAGAGTCGCTGAACGCGACGCACGAAAGCATCCAGGAAGACCTTGTGAAGGCGAGCGTCAACGCCTCCGCCGAAGCGGCGGGGTCACTGGAAGCAGAAGCGAGTCTTGGCCAGGTAAGCAACCAGATCTCAAGTCTTCTCGATCGCGTTACGACATTACGAAACAAGGTGGAGCAAGCCGACCAGGACTACACACTGGCATATGAAGCAGTCAAGACGGCGAGCCATGAATACCAGAACGCCTCGATAACCGTCAGCTCGAAGTCTCAGGACCTGAAGGTGATAGCCCCTGCCATCATCCCTGAACGCCCCATACGGCCGAAGATCGTCCTGAACACACTTCTTGGATTTTTGTTGGGCGCCATATTGCTGGCGTCATGGGCATTGCTTATCGAAAACATTCGCGAAATGCATCATTCGGAATTTTTTTCTGTGAAAGATGTCGATCAAGTGGTTATGCAGAAAGATTGATGGACTTTCATGTCTGCTATCCTGCAAGTATTCCCGCGGCGGTTGTTCCTGAATACTGCTGCGATTTTTGGCGGCGAGGCCGTGGCGCGTTGTGCAACGCTCCTCATGGCCATAATCATCGCCCGCCGGTTCGGACCGATCGCATTAGGAGAATATGGTTACGCACTGGCACTTGCCAGTGTCCTACTCCTCATTCCTGACTTTGGGACGCATCTATTTGCGGTAAGGGAACTTTCGACCTGCCCGGGAGAACTGCCAGCCATTTTTTGGAATGTTCACTGGCTGAAGGTCCTCATTACAGGACTCCTCGTCGTTTTCATCGTTTTGGGCGGTAGACGGTTGATACCAGATCCAGGAAGGTGCCTGCTTTTCTATTTGTTGGCGGCGCGTGTACTCTTTCAAACTTACTCCCAGGCTTCCATGGCAGTTTTTAAGGCCTTTGAAAGGATGCATTTTGTAGCCTTTCAGCAAAGCATCAATTCGTGTGTGGTTGTGGGATGGGCAGCAGCAGCCCTGGCATTGCACGCAAATCTCTTGACGATAGTTGCTGCGCTTATCGCCGGGCAGGCAGCAGAAACCTTCCTTGGCTGGCATTTCATAAGAGCAAAGTTCTCTCCGGGACGCCTTGCCAGGTGGGACTGCGCACACCTCTTGACGATTGCGATTTCAAGCTTCCCGATCGGGATCACTGCGATGTTTCAAGCGCTTGACCTGCGACTGGACGTTCTGGTACTGGGCCACTACGTTTCGAACCAAATCCTTGGCCAATTTCAGGCGGCAGCCTGGTTTCCAGTCGGGATTTTTCTGGTTACTTCACTTCTAATGACCGTTTTGTTTCCCAGGCTTTCTCGTCTTTTCCAAGGAGGTTCGACTCAGGGCAGTGCCTATGTGATGGGCCTCTTGAAGAATGGTCTGCTGGCCGCCACTTTGGGCGCGCTTGTTTTATGGATTGGCGCTCCGGCACTGGTGGTCTGGATCTTTGGAGAGGCGCTGGCACCTGCGGCACCAACGCTGCGGCTGTTGGCTCCCATGGCCCCGCTGGTCTTCTTAAACACCGTGTTGTTCTACGTGTTCATCGCTGCACGACGGCGGCGAGTCTACATGGGTGCTCTTGGCCTAGGCGTTGCACTGGGTCTGGGCTTGAGTCTTTTCTTGACCCCTCATTTCGGAGTCAGAGGCTGCGCCCTGGCAGATGTAGTGCGAGAGTTCGCCATGTGCACTTTTTATCTCTATTTTCTGGTCAAGGAAAATCACGCGCGCGTGGCCGGCCTGGATGTCCTGAAAATTCTTGTACCAGCAACCCTGCTGGTCACTCTGGGGGATGTCGCGGCTTCATCACCGGCGTACAGCGGTCAATGGTCTGGAGCCTGGATACTACTGGTTCTCATGGGAACTCTGGTCACGCTGGGTCTACCTCGACGCAATGAGTGGCAGCTTCTTACGGACGATGGCTTATGAGCAGACAGTCGCATTTCATCCCGATACAATCAGCCTGCAACCTGATCCACTATGCTGTGGCGGCTTTCGTTGTCGGAGGCTCGCTAGTGCTCCTGGGCTCTGCATCCCGATGGACATTGCTGCTTGCAGGGACCATTGCATATTTGTTGTTCGCAGCGGTCTCTGTTAAAGAACCTCTGATATTTGCTGTTACTTTCCTGGTGGTGCTTGAGATATTTCCACCATTCTTCTTTCCTCAAACGGGTCGAACTCCCGTTTATCTCCATTTCTTACTTCTCCCCATCGGAGTCGCGATCGTCGTCTGCCGCTTTCAAGACCTCCACTTCGGCGGGGACCCCATTATAAAGGGGCTGGCTATCTTTCTTGTTTCTATTGTGTATTCACTTCCGTTCGCCTGGTGGTTCTCGGGAGCCGGATCCGGAGCGGACAGCCTTTCACGCTGGCTGCTGCTTTCGCAGATGGCGCTCATTTATTGCCTGATTCGTGGCGGCGCCCGGGCTTCAGAGACTGGTTGCGAGCGTTGGGCCTTTCGGCTGCTTCTGGCAGGTGCAGTGGTCTCAGCCGCATACGGCATCGTCGATTTCGTCTGGCCCATCCCTTTCCCACATCCGGCTGCGGATCAATTCATCTGGCTGGGAAGCGTAGTCTTGCGCCGGGCACAGGGAGTGTTCTACGAATCTTCAAATTTCGGCAACTTTTGCGGCTTTTTCCTGATCGTAACCTCCGCGGCACTTCTGGCGCGGAAAGAGCAGCTTCTCCGCATTCGCCGGCCATTGCTGATCCTCTCGGTAATAATTCTCAGTTTGGCGGTTTTGGTGACGTTTTCACGAAGCACATGGGCAAGCGTGCTTGTGGCGCTACTTGTCTTCGCTTCTATCACAGGACACGCAAAGGTCCAGCGCAGCGCAGTATTTCTGGTGGCCCTCGCCGTCCCTCTCTTTTTGCTTTGGAAACTTTCGCCCGAGCTTTGGTCATATCTCCTTAACGCACGAGTAGGGAGGCTGACCGAAATATTTGCCAGCCCAAACCTGGCCACAAGCGGCAGGGTCGACACGTGGGCTCATGTGATTTCCATCATCAGCGATAATCCCCAGTACCTGGTCTTTGGGATCGGCTATAAGACGCTTGAGTTCACCCGGCTGTTCCATGGGGAGATCATTGTTGATAATGGCTATCTGAGTCTCCTGCTAGAAACGGGCATTGTTGGCCTTGCAGGCTTTCTCTTCTTTTCCTGGATAATCCTTAAAACATTTTTCAAACTCTCGCACGCCAGGGATCAGGTGGCAGCGTTCTGGTCGGCTGTTCTCTTTTCTTTCTGGTGCGGACAACTGATTCAATTGCTTGCGGTGGACGCATACACCTACTGGCGCAACATGGTGATTTTTGCAGCTCTCGCTGCCTTCACATTAAACCGTGCGGCGAGGGCAAATTCATCGGAAGTGATCCTCGGGACATTTCCTCGGGCAAATTCTTCCCCCGGGAGATTCATGTGAAAAGAAAGATCCTCTTTCTTGAACAGCAGAGCTGGCTGAGCGGCGCTCAACGAGTGCTCCAATCTGTTCTAGACGCAACCGCCGAAGAATATGATCCGATCGTAGCGTTTCCAAATGACGGCCCATTTCGGAGGAAGCTTGAAGACCTTAAGGTCCAGACCCTCACGTATCCATTGGGGCTCTATCAAACTGGCCAAAAGCCTCTGTCCGAAATCTTGCAGTTCGCCCGGCGGAGCATGCTTTGTGCATTCAAACTTGCGCGGATCATTCGAAGTCAAGATATAGGTCTTGTCTATATCAATGGACCACGATGCCTGCCCGCGGGCGTCCTGGCCGCTCGTATTACGGGACGCCCCACGCTGTTTCACTTGCATTTAACATTAGTGCGCAAACCAGAGATTCTTCTTGTCGCCAACCTGGCACGTTATGTTTCAGCCGTCGTATCGTGCTCACGAGCTGCGGCGGCAGGCATCGTCAACGCCAATCACCGCCTGACCGGGAAGATTCATATCCTCTATAACCCCATTGCCTCGGGCGATCATCTGACACATGATCCGGCACAATTACAAGGGTCGGCATGTGATCCTTCATCTTTGACCCTCGGCGTAGTTGGACGTATTACTAAACCCAAAGGGCAGAGGGTGCTGCTGAACGCGCTAGGGAGACTCGATCCGACGCTCAAAGCCAAAATTCGAGTCATATTTATCGGTGCAGCTTCGCCAGATAGCAATGATGATGTAACCTACAACGAACACCTCGAAGAGTGTGCAACTCAGTTCAACCTGCGTGAAAAGGTTCAGTGGGCAGGCTATCAGCCGACTGTCGCGCCCTTCTATCGCGCAATGGATGTGCTCGTCCATCCTTCGCTCTCGAACTCCGGAGAATCGATGCCCCTGGCGGTACTGGAGGCATTGCAACATGGGGTCCCGGTGGTTGCATCCTGGACGGGGGGAATTCCGGAGATCGTTCGCCACGGTTGGAATGGCCTTCTGGTGCCCCCCGGAAATGAAATCGCCCTCGCCACAACTTTGGAACGTTTCCTTCAGGACGCCGCGCTTCGTGCTCGCCTCCGTTCTGGTGCGAAGTCGAGTTTGGACGAGCGCTTTTCGCCTGAAAACTTTAAATCAAAGATTCAAGGACTAATATGGAAGCTTTGCAGGACACAACAATTGCACGTTCCCGAAGCTATTCGCGAAGAACCGGCCGCTTAGGGTCTCTCCATTTTCCCGGCATGCGAGTCGCTCTCGTCCATCACTGGCTGGTCACAATGCGAGGCGGCGAGCGAGTTCTCGAAGGTCTGGCAGACCTGTTTCCCTCGGCCGACCTCTTCACACTGGTCTGTGACCGCGGGATTTTGCCATCAAGTCTCGATCGGTTTCGAATTAGTTGTTCTTTTCTACAAAGATTCCCACGTCCTACACAGTGGTATCGTTACTATCTTCCCTTATTTGCTTTTGCAACACGGCAGCTTGATCTCCGCGGCTACGATCTTGTCATCACCTCGGATGCCGCGATGATGAAAGGCATTCGCGTGGACCCCAGTGCCACACATGTCTGCTACTGCCATACTCCGATGCGATGCCTCTGGAGCGGGTATGAAGTCCATCGTCAGGCAGTGGGACCAGTAACAGCTTTTGCCCTTTCAGCTCTTCGGAACCGCCTCTGCCATTGGGATTATGAAGCCGCCAGACGCGTGGACCATTTCGTCACGAATTCTGAAAACGTCAAGAACCGGATTCGAAAGTTTTACAATCGAGATAGCTTTGTGATCTACCCACCCGTTGATACTCAGCGGTTTGTTATCGGTCCGCGGCCCGTTCGCGAGGACTTCTTTCTCGTCGTTTCTCAATTGGTTCCCTATAAACGGATTGACCTGATCGTCGAAGCATTCACCAGATGCAAACGTCCATTGGTGATAATTGGCGATGGGCCGGAACGGTCGAAGCTCGAGCGGCGGGCCGGAAGGAACATTAGGTTCAAAGGATCGTTGCCGCAGGCGGAAGTAATCAAGGCCATGCAACGATGCAAAGCTTTCGTATTTGCGGCCGAGGAGGATTTCGGCATCGTCATGGCAGAAGCCCAGGCCTGCGGCACTCCCGTAATCGCATTGGGAAGGGGTGGCGCACTGGAAATTGTCGAGAATAATGTGACCGGGGCTTTGTTCAATGAGGAGTCAGCCGATTCGCTTTTGGAAGCATTGAACCGCGTCGAAACAATTTCTTTTGAGCCAAACCTCGTCCGGGCTTCCGCACTAAGATTCACACGTGAGCGCTTTCGGGACGAGTTTTCCACCGTGCTCCGGCGCATCCTGATTGAAGAGGATCTGGACCCTTGCGCGCTCCACGAAACAACCAAGCCCATCCCAGGGGTTCCTGAAGAACTCGGGTCCTGTGTCTTGTCTCGGAGCATGACGCGCGGATGAATTTAACAAGCAATGTGAACCTGCGGCGAAATGGCGTTTGGGCGCTTCGCCATACGCAGCCAGGCCTCGCGCAGAGCCCGATGTAGGGCCAACATTTTGACTGCACGTCCGAGTTTCGCGATGCGATCAGACATGCGGGGTTCGCGGCGGCCTTCTAAAATCCTGAAGATCATTGGGAATTGGATTCCCGCAAACATGGCGGAACGAACTTCTATTAAGATGGAGGCGGAACCGCCCGCAAATGTCCGATGCCAGGCGACGACTTTGTGCAGAGCTTGATATACCGGCGCGGCCTCACCTGTCTTGATCGCCATAACCTGCACGGCGCGAGTTACTCTTTCGGAATGAAGTACCATCGGCCGACAGAAACAGCCCCAGGCCAGAATGGATGATAGCGAGGTCAGGATATGGAAATGTTCGGGGACAACCGTTCGGAATGCCGAAGGCTGCCATCGGGGGCCGCGCTTGGCAGAGAACGTATGCGCAAATCATTCTCGACCCGACTCGCTTGCTCGTTTAAGGCATTAGGAATTATGTGGTTCGTTTCTGGAATTATGTTTTGCCTCATCGTTAAGGGGCCGGGCACAGTATCCTTCTGGTGTATCTGGGGCACGGCATTTTTCATACTTGGTTGGTTGTTTGTGGGACTGCCCATAGTCGCTTTGGGGGAACGGATCCTCCGCGCCTCATTTCTGCTGCTCATATTTGCTGGAGGACTCGGCGGCTCACTGGTTATGGCACTGCCAGCCATTTTTTTCGGCCACTCCCTTCCGCCGGGGGCTCACTGGGCGCATTCCTTTAATGATCTGAAATGGGAAGGAATCGCTTTCGTAGCCGCCGCGCTTACCACCGGCCTTTACTACCGATTCCTGAGTCATGAAGCGGTGGATTAAACCGTCGCGCAGTGCTGACCTCCGTCTGCAGTCGTCCCTCAGTTAAGGCTGCGGGCAAGAATATGCGCACTTCCGAGTCATGTGAAAGCTTGAGCAGGGCAATGCTTCCGGACCCGCTCCGGCACGTTAAACCAACTAACATTATATTACTTTATGACATAATGATTTATACTTGACTAATGCCATCTGAGGATTATTAACGATGTGTAAAATATTGCATCTCAATCATAGCTCCCAATCCGCCATTATCGGGATTAGGCAGCAGCGCCTGGCGACAAGCGTAAATTCTCTATCTCTTTCCACGTTCGCATCTTCCGCCGAGGCACCTACCGTTGAGGCAAATCGTGACCATTAGTTATCCGATTACCCATTGAGGCAATCAAGGTTCTACTGTTCCCCGTTTTTTCACGTAGCTGATAGTTTTCAAAATCACGGCATTATTGGGGATGACTTTTCCAAAATGGTTTTCAAAACCTTTGACTGCCCCTCGGAATCCTTTGGAGCCTTTCAGGTTGACTTCCCGGACCACCTGGCCCAGCCGCGGACTTGTCCATTCCAGCGCGAAAAAGCTGATGGGTTGTTCACTGCTGTTGGCACAGGCCACTTCGTCTGCCCCGTAGCAATAAGCCCCCACCTGCGTGTGGCTGCGCCAATTCCATTCAAGAATGTTCACGCCGTAGCGAATGGGAACAAGTTCCGATAGTCCATCCTCATAGACCACTTCATACCACCCCAGCAGGTCTGCCGAGTCGCGCATGTCCCAGATCAGGCGATACGCTTCCTTGTTGGTGGCCGGGAGCGCGCAGGCGTGCAGAAAGATCAGGCTGGTGACGTCCTTGCCGATCCGGATGCCCCGAACCTCGCGTGGCAATGGGTTGGGGGTTTTGCCCTGAGCGCCAACAATCACAACCCCTTTGCCACTGGCCGCGGCAGGGGATGTCAAATCAAACACTTTGCCTCCCAACGCCAGTCTTCCGGTCCGCATCCCGCTGAGGTCAACCGCGAAGGTGGATTCGTGAATCGGCCGATTGAATGACGCGGAGATATCGATGGGAACGACTGGATCGCCCACGTCGCTGGGCGCCGGTTCCCCACTGAGATTTCGGCGCAGTCCTGAAACAGAAGCCTGGACAATCGAGGATAGTTGCGAGGGTTTCAATACGCCAGTTGACCACAGCAGATTGCTGCAACCGAGAATGCTGTACATCATGTCTTTTCCAAAGTTGTATTCATTCGTCGCTTCCCAGGCAGACGGAGCGCCGCCCACAATCGTCGAGCGCTTGATGCGTTCGGGATATTCCTGAATGTCGGGCTGCATGTTGCCATAGATTTGCCGGAATCCGAAATCGTCCAGTTGCGCTTCATTGTTCCTGCCCTTCTCCTCCTCCGACCAGAACCAGTTGAAGATCAGAATGTCTTTGGGAACCAGCTCTTTCACCTGCTGCGGAGTCATGGCGCCGGGCGAATGATAAACCCAACCATCCTCTGAGGTGTGCTTACGCAATCCCTTGCCGCGCACATTCTCAAGCAGATAGTCACCCCAGATTGCCATCTTGATGTCCTTATTGGCCAGATACTCATGGACTCTGATGAGATCGTGGCCGTAGACTTCTCCGGGATCCTTCGATTTGCAGCAGGGGCAGAGTCCAAAAGGCGCGAACCATTCATCGTGCCCCGCGTGAACCATTCGAGGTTTCATCACCTCGATGAATTCCTCCATCACCTCGAACAGCAGCTTGTAACTTTTCGGGTTTGAGGCGCAGTAGGTATCCGGCCACTTGTCCCCGGGAACTTCTGACAAATCCTTGTGCTTCGATAATAGATAGAAGCTGTGCGTCAGCGACTGAACTACGGGCACTACTTCGACATGATGCTTCTCGCACCATCGGACGAGGTCCGCAACCTCCGCCTTTTCCAGGAAGCCTCCGTCGCCGCAATCCTGATGAGACGAATTCTGCTCCCGGCCGTGCAAGGGGCCCGGCGGATAATTGCGCCGGCTGTAATTGGTGTCGCGAGTGAATTCCACCCAGCCTTCATTCAGTTCCGGATGGCTGTCGAAGCGCATGCACGCATTCATCTCGATCATGACCGTGTTGAATTTGCAGGGGGCCATCACCTCGCGGACAAAGCGCTTGAACATTGGAAGGTTGTCCCGGCCAGGCACATAAAGATAAACGCCCCGGAACGGCTTATCGGGCCAGTCGCGAACCTGCACACCCTGGATATGAAGCTGACCATTTCTTTTCTCGATCAACTGCCGGAGTGATTGCATTCCGTAGAACGCTCCCCGGTCGTCAGACCCGGCGACAACCACTGCGTGGTCGCTTGCCTGGAGGAAATATCCCTCGGGCCCGGGACTGCTGGCGGAAACGTCCGGACGGTTGCGGTGGCAATAATCTCGCACCAGCGGATTGTTGATCGAGCCCATCAGGATGAATCCTTTACCTTCGGGCAACGTGTTTTCATGCCGGACCGTTGGCTGTATTCCATATCGGTCGCTAAGTTCCTCGACCAGGAAACGCGCCAGGCGCAGATCGTTTTCCGCGGCTCCTGCTGGAAGGATGATCGCCGTCTCTGAGTTCAAGACAAATGGCCCGCCCGACTCGGTCATCTCATGGGGTCGGGGAAAAATCCCCACAGGCTCCGGCGTCAGCACAAATTGTCCGGCTTCAAGTTGCCCTTCAGGCATTGCGCCGTCAACGAGACTGATGCCGGCCCGGCTCACGCCCGGGAAAACTGAAGTCGCCAGCAACGACCCGGTGGTTCGGCTGAGGAACGAACGGCGATCAAACTTGGATGACATTTAGGTTTTCCTCCACTTTCAGATAAAACTTCAGGCCGCCATCCGTTTACGTGCCGCCTCTGTTTGGCTACACAGCGTGACAGACAGGCGAGCCTGATCGGGCCGCCCCCGCTGCAATGCCTTTTGCGCCTGGATGGAGCACACTAAAATTGAAATAACGAGCACTACAACGGCGCGAGCCGCGATCCACCCGCGGTACTAATCCACGTTACTCCCCTTACGAAACTTCTGATTGATGTTCCGCACAGCATTGCAAGGTTGAGAGATCATGTGGCGCTCTCAGCGAAACCCTCTTTACCCTCCTGATGTGATACGCCTTACCGCCCTTGCTATTTGGGCAGATCACGGTCTTGTATTATCTTGAAGACGTGTTTTGCCCGCAATCGACAAGTTTCACCGAGCGCCACCATTTTGCCTTCTCTTCGCACACAGCGCACAAACCGCGATTTATGCGCCACGCGCGTCGCAACGATCGGTTTGTCCTTCAAAGAATAAAATCCCCGGCGCGGCCATTCGCCTGCCGCCAAAATGCTGCGGCCACTGCAATGCACCATATTAGCCCTACGCGGATTCGCCGGACAGACTTTGAAAATCAAAACCTGCGCCAGCCCCGAATCTTAAAATAAAAAACCGTGGCAATGATTAAGAAGGGCGGACCGCAAATCCGGAGGTCCGCGCCGCCCGCTGGATTGGCTCGGGTTCGTTTTTCGACAGGTGCGAATCTAAAGGACTTCTCGGGTTCGTTTTCGGGTTCGTTTCGGCTAACATATGTAGTCTTTCCCTTTGTTTTCAACAACTTCTCGGCTTCGTTTCTGCAAATAACATCTTTTTTTGTCCTACGCGTTTTGGCGGCCAAATGCGCCTTCTTGTGTTTTCAGTTACTTACAGTCATTAAATAGTCCATGCAGACTGCCTATTCCTTTTGGCTGGCGCCCCGCCCGGCGCGACATCTTAGAGACTAGCATGGTAGCGTAGATTTGTCAAGTAAAATCGGCCGGTTATCGCTGCAAAGTGAGAAGTTCCGGTAGGAGCAAACTAGAAAGTTTCCGGTGGGAGTGGCAGCAGCCTGGAGGATGAGAAGAGACGAACCGAGGTTGAGTCAACGTTGCAGCGCCGCGCTGCTCCGGAATCACCCTGCGGAGGCCTGATCAAGCCACAACACAGCTCTTAATCTTATCGGTAAAGAAAGCGGGCCAGATATATCGATTCATTCCATTGAAAGGCTCTTCTACCCTCGCGGGGAACTTTCGACTGCGAATGCCCGGCCGCCTTCGAAAACGTACGTGTGAAAAAAGATCAGGAAATGCCATCCCTGAAAAAAATCCAAAAATTGGATTTGATCTGTGCAGGCACCAAGCGTGCCTGCAGGTGCATGGTGCGAAAGGGGGGACTCGAACCCCCACCCCTTGCGGGACCAGATCCTAAGTCTGGCGCGTCTGCCAATTCCGCCACTTTCGCGCTGAACCATTATAATCAGGCGTAAGGCCGGTGAAAAATTTTTGACCAGGTCTGCAGAGTCTTTAAGGAACCGGCATCGCATCTGCGTTGGAATCGAAGATGACGCCGGCGCATCGAATGGCAAGCTGGATGAAGATTCTTTCGATCAATGTCGGTCTTCCACGCCAGGCGGTTTCTGAAGGCAACTCGGTCACCACGGGAATCTACAAGTCCCCGATCCAAGGGCGCGTCAGGGTCAACCGGCTCAACATTGAAGGCGACGCACAGGGTGATCTTTCGGTGCATGGCGGACCCAACAAGGCCGTCTACGCCTACCCCTCCGAGCACTACGCCTGGTGGCAGCGCGAACTCCCAGGCATCGAGATGCCGTGGGGCATCTTTGGCGAAAACCTGACCCTGGCGGGGTTGACAGAAGGTGACGTGCACATTGGCGACCAGTTTCGGATGGGCACGGCCGTCCTGATGGCAACACAGCCACGCCTGCCTTGTTACAAACTGGGAATCAGATTTGGCCGGCGCGACATGCCGGATCGATTCCTGTCCAGCAGGCGGACCGGGTTCTATTGTGCGGTTGTCGAAGAAGGAGATCTCTGCGAGGGTGATCCCGTCGAGCACTTTCATCGGGACCCGAACGGGATCAGCATCAGCGACCTGCTTCACCTCTGCTTCGATGACGGTAATCCGGACGGGCAATTGGTCGAGCGAGTATTGAAGGCCCGGGCCCTGCCGCCCAACTGGCGAAACCGAGTCATCAAGCGAGCGCAAGAATCATAGACAAAAGGGTTGACGGATTCGCACACCTGATACACCTGCCCCCCTTAGTTCCAGGCTGCGGGGATCCGCAGAAACTCTAGGGATCAAAGAGCAGGGTGGGACCAATCTCCTTGACACAATTCGATAATTCTGGAATAGTAGAACTAATGGCCAAGCCCAGCCAAATTGAACAAACCAGCCGTTACGCCGATATGTTTGCAGCGATGGGGGCCGAGCCGCGCCTGCGCATTGTTCAACTCCTGCTCACAGCCCATCCGCAAGGACTTGTCGTTGGAGAGATCCAAGGCGAGCTGGGGATTCCTCCTTCCACGCTTTCTCATCACCTCGACAAGCTCAGGAACGAGGATCTGGTGTGCGTGCGGCGCGAGGGAACCTTTCTCTGGTACACGGCCAACACAGACTCCCTGCAGGAGCTGGTCACTTTTCTTTATGCGGAATGCTGCACGCGAAATAAGGCCGTCGAGCCTCGTGAACTGGTCACAATCGGGCCGAATCCAGGCCAACGACGGAAGGGGAAGAATCGATGAGCGCGGAATACATTAAGGAAACCGTGAGGGAAAAGTACGGACAGGCGGCAAGACAGGCGATCTCAGGGCGAAAGGCTTGCTGCGGCCCGACCGCTGGAAATCCGGACCCCATTACGATCAATCTTTACAAACCTGCGGAAACGAGCGAAGTGCCGGAGGAGGCCGTGCTTGCATCGCTCGGCTGCGGGAATCCCTCGGCGCTGGCACGGCTGAATCCCGGCGAGGTCGTGCTGGACCTTGGCTCCGGCGGAGGCATTGACGTTCTGCTCTCGGCCAAACGCGTGGGGCCAACCGGAAAAGTTTACGGACTGGACATGACGGACGAAATGCTCGAGTTGGCAAGGCAGAATCAGGTCAGGGCCGGCGTTACTAACGCCGAATTTCTGAAAGGCGAAATTGAGAGCATTCCGCTGCCCGACGATGCAGTCGATGTGGTCATCTCAAACTGCGTCATCAATCTCTCGGCAGATAAGGCCGCTGTTCTTCGGGAGGTATTTCGGATCCTGAAGCCGGGCGGCCGTTTTGCCGTCTCCGATATTGTCGTCCGGGGAGAAATCCCTGCCAACATCCGGCGTAATGTTGAACTCTGGGCCGGCTGCGTGGCTGGAGCTTTGGACGAGATGGAATATCAAACTCTCCTGGTGGCCGCGGGATTTGAGGGGATTGGGATTGAACCAACCCGTATTTACCGTGCCGAGGAAGCACGTCAGTTCCTAGCCGGAAAAGGTCTGGACGTCGATTCGCTCGCCTCGATCATTGACGGCAAGGTCATGAGCGCGTTCGTCCGGGCTCGCAAGCCGCTTGCCTGAGCCCGTGAGTTCGCAGGCTTTTAAAGAAAGGGTTACAAAGGTGCAGGCCCGTCCAGCACGCGAACTTTCAACCCTTGACCGCTACCTGACACTGTGGATTTTTCTGGCCATGGCGGCCGGGATTGCCCTGGGGAACTTAGTGCCGGGTTTTGTCCGCCTGGTAATGAAACTCCAGAGCGGAACTACCTCCATCCCCCTTGCTGTGGGACTCATCCTGATGATGTATCCCCCGCTCGCCAAGGTCCGCTACGAGGAACTGGGCAAAGTCTTTGAGAACCGAAAGACCCTGCTGCTCTCGCTTTTTCAGAACTGGGTGATCGGACCGGTCCTCATGTTCATCCTGGCGATTGTTTTCCTGCGGGGTTATCCAGAATACATGGCCGGACTCATCATGATCGGCCTCGCACGCTGCATCGCCATGGTGATTGTGTGGAATGAACTGGCCCGTGGAAACACTGAATATGCTGCGGGGCTCGTAGCCTTTAATTCGGTCTTCCAGGTGCTGTTCTATTCCCTCTACGCATGGGTATTTATCACCGTGCTCCCACAGTGGTTCGGAATGAGGGGAACGGTAGTCAGCATCTCGATTGGCGAGATCGCCCGCAGCGTTTTTGTCTACCTCGGCATCCCGTTTCTTGCCGGAATCTCCACCCGGTTCATCCTGGTCCGTGCGCGCGGCCATAAATGGTATGAGAACGAATTTGTTCCGCGCATCAGCCCGCTGACGCTGGCAGCATTGCTGTTTACAATCGTAATCATGTTCTGTTTGAAAGGAGGTGTCATTCTCAGCCTTCCCATGGATGTGCTGCGAATCGCGCTGCCGCTTCTCATCTATTTCGTGATTATGTTTCTGCTCTCGTTCTGGATGGGCCACAGGGTGGGAGCTGACTACAGCCATACAGCCACGCTCTCTTTCACGGCCGCGAGCAATAATTTTGAGCTGGCCATCGCCGTTGCCGTCGCCGTGTTCGGAATCGACTCCGGCGCCGCCTTTGCCGCTGTGATCGGTCCGCTTGTCGAAGTTCCGGTGATGATCACCCTGGTCAATGTCGCGCTGAACTTCCAAAAGAGGTTCTTTGGAGCGCGTGCCAGCGGGATTGAGCTTTTGACAGGGGAACGCTGAGCATGCGAGTTCTCATCCTGTGCACGGCAAATTCCGCGCGGAGCCAGATGGCCGAAGGACTGTTACGTCATGAGGCCGGCCCGTCATTTCAAGTATTCAGCGCCGGCACAGCGCCCGCTCGCGTCAGGCCGGAGGCGATTGCCGTAATGCGTGAAGCCGGAATTGACATTTCGGGTCAGCATTCGAAGTCAGTGGAAGAATTTCTCGGGCAGGATTTCGATTACGTCATCACGGTGTGTGACAAAGCACGGGAGACGTGCCCGGTCTTCCCGGCAAGGACCCGCCGTATTCATTGGAGTGTTGAGGACCCTGCTGCGGTTGAGGGTGGCGCAGAGGAAATGCTGGATGCCTTTCGCCGAGCAAGGAATGAGCTGCAAAAAAGATTACGGACCTTCGTCCAGGAGCATGCTGTAAGGCCCGAAGAAGGCCCCTCGAACCCGTAAAGGAGGCAGCCTGTCGATCTCACGGGACTTGGCCAAACGCCCTGCGGCTGATCGCGATCCACTCGCGAAAAGGGCAAAGAGCCCACCCATAATTCCAGTAATACGAGGATGTCTCCACTCTGCCTAGCTGCTGGCAAGCGGAAGCTGCACGGGCTGTTCGAGTGTAAAGTTCAACACCGTTTCACTGGGCACATGGACCTGCTGGCCGTGCGTCAAGACGGTGCTGGCGGCTCCTGCGCCTGCCCCGACGCCAGCTCCGATGGCCGCTCCTTTGCCGCCTCCCGCGATGGCGCCGATGATTCCGCCGGCAACCGCGCCGATGCCAGTCCGCGTGGCCGTTTGACGACCCCGCGACTTGCCCTGAACTTCGTATTGGCCGGTCATGATGTTGTACGTTGCGCCATTCAGAACAATTCCCGTCAGCACCAGCCGAAGCTCAGATTGTCCTTGAACCCGCCCGGCCGACTTGACCTGCTCCAGCTTGCCGTACACGGTGGTTCCCTTCGGAGCAACCTGCGTGGATTCCGCTATCAGAGGTTCATCCAGGCTCGCCTGAAAAGTGTCACCCACCCGGTTCCGGTTCGAATCAATGCCATCGATCATCCGCACAACGACGTGAGTGCCGGCAGGCACCAGAATGCCCGCTCCCGTGGAAGTTGCCGGCGTTGCCGCCGGCGCCTGCACAACGGGCGCAGGAGCTGGCTGGGCAGGTTCAGCCGCAGCAGACGGTGTTGAGGTGTCAGCGCCGAAGGTTATAGAATCGACGTCAGAAATCGCATAATGCTTGAGCTGGTTGCTTGTGTAGAAGGTAACTTGAGAATCCGTGCCGCCCAGGTATTTCCCCTGGAGGGTCTGCCCATTCTTGAACTTTATGCTGTCAGCATGCAACAGAGGGGCGAGGAAACAAACCGCAATTGTCGCCACCCACAAGGTCCGATTTCTGAAAAAGTTCATACGCTACCTCCTTACCATTCCCTTTCTACAATCATTTGCTATCTTTGAAGCCGAAATTGCAACCGGAGATGCCCCGGCTCAGAAGCTGTGTGGCGATCAAAGGCGAAGCTTCGGCTGTTCATCTTCCCTTTATCAACCCTAGTTCAAACTACTCTTTTTTCTGAAGACGCGGCAAGCAATTTTCACTGTGTGCTTTACTGCGACCATTCAGTCACCTGGCGCACCCAGCGATGCTTGGCCAATTTCGCCTGAAGTTCCGGGGCCAGTGGGCCGGCATCACTGGCAGCAATGTTCGCCTCCACGTGCCGGAGCTTCCGCATGCCCGGAATAATCGTGCTGACCGCCGGGTTGCCCAGAATGAAACGCAGCGCCATTTCCGGCATCGTCATTCCTTTGGGGACCAGCGGCTTCAGCGCATCGGCATGCTCCACGCTGCTCTTCAGGTTTTCTGGAACGAAATACGTGTTACGCCAGTCTCCCTCGGGCCAGGTAGAATCCAATGTCAGCGCACCCGTCAAGGTACCCTCATCAAACGGGACCCGCGCAATCACCCCGACGTTCATCTCCCGGCAGGCTGGGAACAGTTCGTCATCGGGATTTTGGTCAAAGATGTTGTAGATCACCTGTACAGCGTCTATCAGGCCGCTGCGCACGGCCCGGACGCCATTCCACGGCTCCCAGCGATTGATGCTGATCCCGATGGCCTGGATCAATCCCTGGCGGCGCATACCTTCCAATTTTTTCACCCAGCGATCGTCCTCCACCCAGGAATCCTCCCAGGTATGGAACTGCATGAGGTCAAAACTTTCAAGGCCCGCATTTTTCAGGCTGCTATGAACAGACTGCTCGATATGATCAGGCGGAAAACAATCATCCAGAGTGTATTCGCGGCGGCTTGGCCACTGCTCGTTCTTGGGAGGAATCTTGGTGGCCGTATAGAGCCTCTTGCCCGGATTGGCCCGGACAATCTTCCCCAGCAGTTCTTCGCTATGGCCGTTGCCATAAGCCCAGGCCGTGTCAAAAAAGTTGCAGCCCAAATCCACGGCACGCTGGAGGGACTGGAGTGATTCCTTATCGCCGGAACCCGTCCAGCCCGCCATGCCCCACATGCCATACCCCATCTCGCTAACTTTCCAACCTGTTCGCCCGAATGTCCGGTATTTCATCGTTCTCCCTTCAGCATTCTCAATTCACCTGCACCAGCCTTCACCGCTGCGATCTTACGCAGCAAGCCTTCGCACGCGGCCCCTTCGTGTGCAAGGAATAGCGCAACCCGCCTTGAGCCATCAACACCCTGTTCATCCTAATCCGTGTCGGCTCGCGTTGACAACGTTCGAAATATGTATCGCGCCGCGCCGGAAGTCAACAATCATCCGGGTTGGCCTCCAGGTTCCATGCTGAATCCCAAACAATTTTTTCGACGTTCGTTGTAACATGCATTTTCAATGAATAATACTTCCGCGAATTTCCGTTTGAAACTGGGCCCGGCCTTTATAGGAACTTTTGGAGCACTCGCTCTGATCCATTCCCCGCTGCTGCGTCTGCCCTATTTCTGGGACGAGGCCGGATATTACATTCCGGCAGCGCTGGATTTTTTCCGCCATGATCTCCTCATCCCCCAGAGCACCCTGATAACCGGACACACGCCGCTGGTCTCCATCTGTCTGGCGTTGGCGTGGCGGCTCGCGGGCTGTTCCCCGCTGGTTACACGGCTGACCATGACGGCGTTTGCGGCCGGAACGCTGGTGGCCCTCTACGCGCTGGGGCGCACCCTGGCCGACCGGGAAACTGCGATCTGGGCATGTGTTCTGCTGGGACTTTCACCTCTGTTTTTCGCGCAAAGCACGCTGGCGCTTCTGGACCTCCCTGCGGCTTTCACTACCACGATTGCCGTGTGGGCGCTTTTGCGCGGCCGAATGTGCTGGTTTGCCGTCGCCGCATCGCTCGCCGTGCTCACCAAGGAAACTGCCATCGTGATCGTTCCAGTGGCGGTCATTTTCATCTGGTTATACAGAAAACCTCTCTCCAGAAGCACCTGGTTGTGGCTCGCTGCACCAGTTGCCGCGCTTTCCGCGTGGGCTCTTTACTACCATCACGCGACGGGCTACTGGACCGGCGGCTCAACGTACCTCCAATACAACCTCTATTCCACGCTCGAACCCGGCCGGATTGCCTTAAGCCTCTTGCGCCGCCTCGATCAGGTCCTCATTGCAGGATTCAACTGGCTGCTTGTTGCCGCCGCACTGCTGGGTTACCTCCGGTTGAAGATCGCACGCAAACGCAACCAGGAAGACGGAACGATGGAGAGCAAGAAACCTTTCACACGCCTTCAAAGGGAGTTCTTCGTTTTTACGGTGGTGTTGGGCGGCGCCTACGTCATCATGCTGAGCGTGGTGGGCGGCGCAGTGCTCACGCGTTACCTGTTGCCCATGTTTCCCTGCTTCTACCTGGCGCTGGTGCTGCTCGCAGAAGCGTTTCCGCGCCCTGTAATGCGCGTCGTTTTCGTGCTGACGGCCACCGCGTTTGTGGCATCATGGTTCATCAACCCGCCCTATCCTTTCGCTTATGAAAACAATCTCTCCTATGCGGATTTCATCCGATTGCACGAACAGGCGGCGGATTGGCTTTCCGCGCAGCCCAATCATCCGAGAGTTCTGACCGCGTGGCCGGCGACGGATGAGCTAAGCCATCCTGACCTGGACTATATCAAGACCCCCATGCGTGTCGTCGGCGTGCCGGGGTTTGCCCCGCCCGAGTTCCGGAACATCTCTGGCGATTCCTTTGATCTGCTCTACCTTTACTCGCGCAAGTGGGACCCGCCTGACAACTGGCTTTTGCGCTATCCGTGGCTTGCGCGCCTTGACCACTATACACGGCCCATTCATCCCGGGTTTGTGGCCTTCCGCTACAACCTGCGCATGGTGGCGGAATTTCACCGCCGCGGGCAGTGGGTCCGGATCTACGCCAAGGGCCCGCCCACGCCACCGCGCGCAGCCGCCCATTTTTGAACAAACGATTGCGCGCCGCTACGGGCGGCGATACACTCATCCGTCACCTGCGGTACAGGGGCGTAACACCAATCTCGTTTTCATCGGGGAGGTAACCCTATTATGGATAGCAAACGTATTTCTCGACGGAGCTTTATGGGGCGTACTGCCGGAGCGACCGGCGGCATGCTGGCGGGGCGCGCCATTTCGCTGGCTACCTCGGCGCCGGGGCCGGCGC
>DATEKC010000204.1:0-18816 GCA_035277665.1 Terriglobia bacterium | reverse complement strand
ATCTGTCCCCGGTTGAACAATGCTGGTTGCGGCTTGACTTCCCTGCCGCCTGACGCGGCCGGCACTCCTGCTGATCGTTGCGCTTTTGGACCGTATTTGATGGAACAACCAATCGAATCGCCAATTCGGCACCCCCTAAGTTTTAATCTCAGCCGCAGGCAAAGGCGGACTCGCGGAGCCAGCCGAAGCAGCTTCAAACAACCTTCCGCCGTCGCTTGCACGGTCCTTCAATGCACGGACCGGGCCAACTCGGCTTCGAGGCTAGAAAAAAACTGCCGGCCACGCTTCGCGGCGTGTGCGACGTATCACCTGGCACTTCCCACAGGGCAATCGAGCAGGGGTCGCTTCCGCCCTTTCCAAACACCGAAAGAACGACGCATCGCATTGTGATTTCGGGACTTCGGCCTTTGTCAATGATCCCGCGCGGCGCAATCCAGAGCGGTGGCCATAGACCGGGCGGGCGCGGCAAGGCATGACCCAGGCAAGGTTAAAATTCAAGCTTCGCCGGACCTTGCGGAAGCAGGTCTGGAAGAACACGGAGGGCTAGCCATTTTCAAAACGGGAACCCTTGCCGCCTGAAGAAAGAGAGCGCGAAAGATCGCAACTAAGATCGATTTCATGAGAATTTCCTAGTGATCTCTAACCGGACGAAAGGCGGGGAAAAGGGCTGCGAGGTTCGCGGGGGCGGGAATTTCAAATCGGGAACAATTCCCATTTTGGGAATTGCGCCAGGCGTTGCGTTGAGAGAAATTTTTTGCACGGCGGGTTGTGATGCTCATGAAAGATTTGCAAAGTAGAAAAGCGGACAAATGGATAACCGCTTGCGTGGCCTATCGCCGCTATGCAGCGGAATTTTGCGCGCCGAAGGATCAGGCGATGCTCGTCCGCAGTCTGCTGCGGCGGCGGCCACATGCGACGCGCTTCGGCTCAACAGCCATTCACGTCGGGAAGAATACGCTTCCAATTGCAAATCCGGCACGGAAAACCTGCTCGAAAAATGTATGGTGGATCACAAAACGTGTCCGGCAACAGAATAATTTTTGCAAAATTTTTCGACATCGTGTATATTCTTTCGTTTCACTGTACTGTCGATTGCAGAGTGAAGGCGTTTAGGGGCACGGGCAAAACCCATTCATGTAGTTTAAGAAGTTTCCGAGGAAGCTAACTGCCTCGATCACCGCAGAGTAATGTTCTGCAGGAATGCACGTAGGGCTCTCAAAATGTCTCAAATCTTTCATCGCAGCATGAACGCCGTTGCCAGGGCGAGTATTTATGGCATCCTTATTCTCGTTGGATTGATTTGCTACATCAGTTGGCAGGTTAACCAGTCTTCTTACTACACGTACATCAAGCAACCACTTCCGCAACCGGTTCCCTTCAGCCATGAGCACCACACGGCGCAGTTGGGAATCGACTGCCGGTACTGCCACACGTCGGTCGAGAACTCCTGGTATGCGGGTCTTCCTCCGACGCACATCTGCATGTCATGCCACTCGCAGTTGTGGACGAACGCCGCCATGCTGCAGCCGGTGCGGGAGAGTTATCGTACAGGCGAATCCATCATGTGGAACCGGGTCAACGCAGTTCCCGATTTCGCTTATTTCAACCACAGCATTCATATCAGCAAAGGAATGGGCTGCACGACGTGTCACGGTCAGCTTGGAGAGATGCCGATCACGTGGCGGCAAAACACTCTCTACATGCGCTGGTGCATCAACTGTCACAAGCATCCGGAAGGGTATGTGCGGCCCAAGAAGGATGTTTATGACCCCATCTATACTCCGCCCGCAGACCAGATTGCCATGGGCCGGAAGCTGGTGAAGGAGTACAAAATAAAGAGCTTGACCAGTTGCGAGACGTGCCATCGATAAACCGCACATATAGGAATAATCAATGAAGGACAAAAGCTTCATCGACCTCGCCTCGATCCGGGCAGGTCTTGAAAACGGGGGCAAGAAGCGCTTCTGGCGAAGCCTGGAGCAACTGGCTGACCCTGAGGAATACGAGAAGCTGGCGCGGCAGGAGTTCCCCCAGGACCCGCCCGCCCGGCAGGCCCAACCCGGCGTCAGCAGGCGCAATATGCTGAAGCTGATGGCCGCATCTGCAGGATTGGCGGGATTGACGGCGTGCACGAAGCTTCCGATCGAACACATTACTCCCTATGTCAATCCTCCGGAAGAATTTGTTCCGGGGCACCCATTGTTCTATGCAACCTCAATGCCCCGGCCTGAGGGAGGCGCGATCGGGTTGCTCGTGAAGAGCAACATGGGCCGCCCCACCAAAGTTGAGGGTAATCCGGACCACCCCGGCAGTCTGGGCAGCACAGACGTTTTTGGACAGGCATCGGTGCTCGATCTGTGGGACGCTGACCGGGCGCAGACCGTGATGCATGGCGGGGCCATCACCAATTACACCGAGTTTCTGGAATTGCTGGGCCAGCTTCGCAGCCTGTATCTCACGCAGAAGGGCGCGGGTTTCCGGATCCTGACGGAGACAGTCACTTCGCCGACGCTTGGCAGCCAGTTGAAGGCATTGTTGGCAGATTTCCCCGAAGCCAAATGGCATCAATACACTCCTGTCAACCGGCACGCGGAGCGCGAAGGGCTCAAGGCGCTGTACGGGCAATATCTGAGCGCTTATTACAAGTTTGATCAGGCGGACGTGGTTGTTTCACTCGATGCCGACTTCCTCTGCAGCGGGCGGGGCGGCGTCCGCTACACCCGCGACTTTGCGGACAGGCGGCGGATTAAAGATACCCACAGTTCCATGAACCGCTTGTACGTTGTCGAGTCCATGGCGACTATCACGGGCGCTTCGGCAGACCACAGGCTGCCTCTGAAGTCCAGCCGCGTTGAGGCTTTCGCCACGGCACTCGCGGTGGCGGTCGGAGTAAAAGGTGTGGAAGCAGGCGCGCAGGCTCCGGAGGGAGTTCCGTCAGAATGGGTAGCCGCGCTGGTTCGCGACCTTCAGCAGCATCGCGGGACAAGCATTGTTCTGGCGGGTGAGCAGCAGCCTCCCATGGTCCATGCGCTGGCGCACGCCATCAACGCGGCTTTGGGGAACACGGGCAAGACGGTGATTTACACTGACCCGATAGAAGTCCAACCCATCAACGAGCTGGAATCCATCCGGGAACTGGTCGGTGACATCAACGCCGGGAAAGTGGATACGCTGCTGATTATCGGCGGGAACCCTGTCTACAACGCTCCGGCGGACCTGGAGTTTGAAAAGGCGCTCGACAAGGTCAACCTGCGCCTGCGGCTTGGAATTTACAACGACGAAACGTCTTATCGCTGCCACTGGTTTATTCCCCAGGTCCATTACCTGGAAGGCTGGAGCGATGATCGCGCGTACGATGGCACGGCCTGCCTTGTTCAACCGCTGATCGCGCCGCTTTACGCAAACCGTTCGCCGCATGAAGTTCTGGGCGCGCTGCTGGGCGACCCCGGGCGCACACCGCACGAGTGGGTGCGCGGCTTCTGGGCGGATCAGAAACTTGCCACGCCCGTCGAATACGAAACGTTCTGGGAAACTTCTCTGGAAAAGGGCATTATTGCCGGCAGCGCCTTCCAGGCCAGGACCGTTATACCCAAGCCGGACTTCGCCGCCACCCTGCCCAAGGGCGGAAACGGCGCAGGCGCCGGTTCCATGGAGATCGCTTTCCGGCCCGATCCCACTGTGTGGGACGGCAGTTACACCAACAATTCGTGGCTGCAGGAACTCCCCAAGCCGCTGACCACCATGACCTGGGACAACGCTGCGTACATCAGCCCCAATACTGCCGATCAGCTTGGCGTGATGAGCCGGGACGTTGTAGAAGTCACCAGCGACGGCCGCAGGCTTCGCGTCCCGGTCTGGGTCCTGCCGGGCCACGCGGACGGCTGCCTGACCATCACTTTCGGCTACGGCCGGTCACGCGCGGGAAGAGTGGGCAACGGAACAGGGTTCAACGCGTATTCCATCTGGACCTCTACCGCCCCGGAATTTGCTCCGATTTCCAAACCCGCCAGGACAGGCGACCACTACCGGCTGGTGACGATGCAGCGGCACAGCATTGTTACCGAAGGCGGCCGCAAACACGAAATCGAAAGCAAAGAAGCTTTCAACAGAGATCTGGTGCGGGTGGCAAGCCTCGGCGAATTTCGCTCCAACCCGGATTTCGCCGCTGATCCCCCGGAGGAAACCACCCAGGCGCCCAACCTTTATCCTCCCTATGACTACAGCAAGGGCTACCAGTGGGGCATGTCGATCGACCTGAACAGTTGCGTGGGCTGCAACTCCTGCGTGATCGCCTGCTACGCCGAGAACAACATCGCCGTTGTGGGCAAGGAGCAGGTGGATGCCGGGCGCATCATGCAGTGGATCCGCGTTGACACCTACTGGCGCGGCAATCTCGAGAACCCCGAAACCTACCATGTGGTGATGCCCTGCATGCATTGTGAAAACGCGCCCTGCGAATACGTCTGCCCGGTGGGCGCCACCATGCACAGCCCCGAAGGCCTGAACGTGATGGTTTACAACCGCTGCGTCGGCACGCGGTACTGCTCCAACAACTGCCCCTACAAAGTTCGCAGATTCAATTTCTTCCTTTTCTCCGACTGGACAACACCCAGCCTTTACGGTGTGCGCAACCCTGACGTGACGGTCCGCAGCCGGGGCGTCATGGAGAAATGCACCTATTGCGTGCAGCGCATCAAGGAAGCAGAAATCAGGACGCAGGTTGAGAACCGCACCATTAAGGATGGCGAAATCGTCACCGCCTGCCAGCAAGCCTGCCCGACCAAGGCTATCGTTTTCGGAAACATCAATGATCCCAACAGTGAAGTTGCAAACCTTAAAGCTCAATCGAGGAAATACGTCTTGTTAGCCGATTTGAACATTCGTCCACGAACTTCATACTTAGCGCGTTTGCGAAATCCGAATCCGGAGATCAAGGAGTAAGGGGATGGCGGCAAGAGAACCCGACAATGTGGGCACCATAGTCGCGCCAGGAAGCGAAGTCCTTGGCCCCGGCCATTCTTACGGATCGGTCACCGACAAAATCAGCTCCATCGTTCTCACCCGGGGCACCGGCAACAAATACAAGATCGGCTTTGGGCTGGCGGTGGCGCTGCTTTTGATGCTCAACTTTGGCATCACGGTGCTGTTTGCAGTCGGCGTTGGAATCTGGGGAATCAACATTCCGGTCGGTTGGGGATTCGCCATTACCAACTTCGTGTGGTGGATCGGAATCGGACACGCCGGGACGCTGATCTCCGCGTTCCTGCTGCTCATGCGGCAGAAGTGGCGCACCTCCATCAACCGTTTCGCGGAAGCCATGACATTGTTTGCGGTGGCCTGCGCCGGAACGTTTCCTCTGCTCCACATGGGCCGCCCCTGGCTGTTCTACTATCTGCTTCCCTACCCTGACACGATGGGCGTGTGGCCGCAGTTCCGCAGCCCGCTGGTGTGGGACGTTTTTGCGGTTTCCACCTACGCCACCGTTTCCTTGTTGTTCTGGTATGTGGGTCTGATTCCGGACCTTGCAACCCTGCGCGACCGCGCCAACAAGAAGTTCAAGCAGGTCATTTACGGCGTTTTCGCCCTGGGCTGGCGCGGGTCGGCACGCCACTGGAAGCGCTATGAAATGGCGGGCCTGCTGCTGGCTGGACTGGCCACGCCGCTGGTCGTCTCCGTCCACACCGTAGTGAGCTTCGACTTCACGATCGCCATCCTCCCGGGCTGGCACAGCACGATCTTCCCGCCCTACTTCGTTGCCGGCGCCATCTATTCCGGTTTTGCCATGGTAATCGCGCTGGCCGTGCCGCTTCGCAAGTATTACGGCCTGGAAGATTTCCTGACCATCCGTCACATCGACAATATGGGCAAGATGATGCTGGCCACCGGCCTGATCGTGGCTTACAGCTACGTCATGGAAACCTTCATGGCGTTCTATAGCGGCAACAAGTTTGACATTTACATGATCATGAACAGGATGACGGGGCCCTACGCAGGAGTGTACTGGACGCTGATTGCAGTCAACCTGGTGATCCCGCAACTCCTGTGGTCTTCGAAGATCAGGCGCAACCCCCTGTGGTTGTTTATCCTTTCGTTCTCGGTCCAGACAGGCATGTGGCTCGAGCGGTACATGATTATTGTCTCCAGTCTCCACCGCGACTTTATCCCCTCCTCATGGGGAATGTTTGATCCGACACGGTGGGACTACATCATCTTTTTCGGAACCATCGGCCTGTTCTTCACCTTGTTCTATCTGTTTATTCGCTTCCTTCCGATGATCTCGATTTTCGAAATGCGTGATCTGGTTCATAAAACGGCAGAGGAGGCCCATTCCTAGATGAATGAAGCGCAGTCGACTTACGGATTGTTGGCCGAGTTCCTCTCGGCGGAAGAACTTCTGGAAGCCAGCAAACACGCGGCGGGGGCCGGCTACCGGGAACTGGATGCGTTTTCGCCTTTCCCTATTGAAGGACTATCAGACGTCATCGGCTTCCATAAAACGAAATTGCCCATCATCGTGTTTTGCGGAGGCCTGACCGGGACCTTGACGGGTTTCCTGCTCCAGTGGTGGCCCAACGTCATCGGTTATCCACAAGACATCGGCGGCAAACCGTGGGACAGTTGGCCGGCGTTCATTCCCATCATATTTGAGCTGACGATCCTGTTTGCGGCGCTGTCGGCAACCTTCGGAATGATAGCGCTCAACAGTCTGCCTTCACCGTACCATCCGGTGTTCAATGTGGAACGGTTTGCCCACGCCAGCAGGGACCGCTTCTTCCTGCTGATCAAGTCGGACGATCCCAAGTTTGACGCGGAACAGACCAGGAACTTTCTGGCAGAACTTAAACCTCGCGAGGTATCTGAAGTTGAGAGTTAAATGGGGCCAGGCACAACACTTTTTGAGAGCGGCCTCGCCAGTTTCGTCATCGAGGCCGGCGAAATTGAAGTCGCACGCCGCGCGCGGCTTCGGCTGGGCTGCGATTGCCCTGGCCGGCGTCCTGATGACGGGCTGCCGGCTGGACATGCACATTCAACCCAAATATAAAGGCCTTCAGCCAAGCAGCTTCTTCAATGACGGCCGCTCAGAGCGGCCCGTCGTTCCCGGAACGGTCGCCCGGGGAGAATTGAGGACCGACGAACTCCTTTACACGGGCAAGATCAATGGCCAGATTGCTGATGTCTTCCCTTTTCCCATCACCAAAGAGGACCTCGAGCGCGGCCAGCAGCGGTTCAATATTTATTGCGCCCCTTGTCACGATTACACCGGCAGCGGCAACGGAATGATTGTGCAAAGAGGGTTTCCGCCTCCGCCTTCCTACCACATTGAACGCCTGATGAAGGCCCCGGTGGGCCATTTCTTTGACGTCATGACCAATGGTTACGGAACAATGTACAGCTACGCGGGCCGGGTTTCTCCCAGAGACCGCTGGTGCATTACGGCTTATATTCGAGCACTGCAGTTGAGCCAGGCTGCGCCCACCAGCGATGTTCCGCCCAATGAACTTACGAAACTTGAAGGGTCTGCACAATGAACGAAGATACTCTGAAGCCCGGACTTGATCGTGCCCAACGCTGGTTCCTGATCATCGGCGTGGTCGCTTCAGTGGCGTGTGTATTCGGAGCTTTTACCAACTGGACAGGATTCCTGCGGGGCTACCTCATCGGATACCTTGTCTGGTTACTGGTGGCACTCGGATGCCTGGCCATTCTGTGCCTCCACCACCTGGTGGGCGGAAAATGGGGGTTCGTCACCCGGCGCACGCTGGAAGCAGCCACACGGACCTTTCCGCTGCTCGCGCTGCTCTTTATTCCTCTGCTGATCGGCCATGCTGACCCGCACGTCTACCCGGTTGTGTCCGGAAGCTCTTTTAAGGCTATCTACCTGAGCCCGTCTTTTTACCTGACGCGTGCAATCATCTACTTTGCGTGCTGGATCCTGTTTGCCTATTTGCTGAATAAGCTTTCATTTCAGCAGGACCGGGGAGCAAGCCATGGCATGCTGAGGAAGTTCAACAACATCGCCGCCGTGGGGATGCTGGTCTACTGCGCCACGATCAGCTGGGCGTCGTTCGACTGGGTCATGTCGCTGGACCCCAAGTTCTTCTCGACCATCTTTGGCATGATTTTCATCATTATGCCCGCGCTGGCGGGGATGTCTTTCGTCATCATCGTTTCCATGATTCTGTCGAAGCACAAGCCGCTGTCAGGAGTTATCGACTCGAAAAACTTCAATGACCTTGGCAACATCCTGCTGACCTTTGTGATGCTCTGGGCCTATTTGTGTTTTTCCCAGTTTCTGATCATCTGGGCGGGCAACCTGCAGGATGAAAACTTCTGGTACGCGATTCGAGGCACAGGCCAGTGGATGTGGGTGGCGCTCTTCATCATTCTCTTCCATTTTGCGGTACCGTTTGTTCTGCTGCTGAATCGGCCTGTGAAGAGGCATATGCTGGCGCTGGCTTTTGTGGGCGGCGGGCTGCTGGTGATGACGTGGATTGACCTCTACTGGTTCATCATGCCTGCCTTCTACCCGCTGGGGCTGCATCTTGACTGGATAGACATCGTGGCTCCTTTCGGAGTCGGGGGTTTGTGGCTGGCGTTTTATGTTCGCCAACTCAAGTCCAAGCCGCGCCTCCCGTTGCACGATCCAAGGTTTGAGGGAGTAGTTCAGCATGGATGAGAACACGACTCATTCTGAAAATCCGAAGCATCGCCACGAAACCCGTGAGGCTGTGCCCCGCTATATCCTTTATTTTGCGGGCGCAGTCGCTATAACCGTTATCGCCGGTTTCGTCGTCAGCTGGTTCACCCTGGTTTACTTCAGGCATCACCAGACATACCCTGCGCCGCAGTCGGCGATCTCCCGGGGACGTATTCTGCCGCCCCCGGGAGTCCCGCAGCTTCAGGCGCACCCCAATACGGACCTGCAGGTCTATTTGAACCAACAGCACGAGATTCTCGACTCCTACGGTTGGGTCAACCGGAAGAAAGGTGTGGTTCGAATTCCCATACAGCACGCAATGGACATCCTGGCCCAGCAAGGACTTCCGGCCCGCAACGGTAAAACTCCGAAAGGCGCGGTGCAGCCTGGTGAAGTGCAGCAGTATACGGTTCCCCAGGGCTTTATGCCGCAAAATTAGGAGAGATCGAAGCTGGCGGCCGGCAGGCTGCCAGAAAGTAAGGAACAATCATGGTTTGGGAGCATATTCAGGACAAGACAAAAGCCGCAAGGCTTGCTCTGCCCGAATGCTTGTCAATCAAGCTGGGCGTCATTTTTGCAATCTGCATGATGGTCTGCATCGGCTATCCGTCCGTGGCAAAAGGGCAGATCTCCAAAATCCTTCAGTCGCGTGGGTTTCAGGGGCCGCCGCAAGGAGGGGCCTCCGCGCAGAACTCCAAGACAGTGCCCCCTCAACTCGTGGGAGTCGGGATCGATCAGAGGTTGAACAATCAGGTTCCCCTCGACCTGGTTTTCCACGACGAAACGGGCAAGACTGTGCGGTTGGGCGACTATTTTGGCACGAAGCCCGTCATTATTTCCCTTGTCTACTTTAACTGCCCGCAGCTCTGCCCCATGGTGGAGAACGGTCTGATGGAAAGCCTGAGGGAGGTCCGTTTCAACGTCGGCGACCAGTTCGATGTGCTGACGGTCAGCTTTGACCCGAACGACACGCCCGCCCAGGCCTTCGCAAAGAGGGCCATGTACCTGTCCATGTACAATCGCAAGGGCGCAGCCGCAGGGTGGCATTTCCTGACGGGAGACGAAGCTTCGATTGCCGCGCTGACTAATGCCCTCGGCTTCCGATATAAGTATGATCCCAAGACCGACCAGTATTCACATGCCGCGGCTATTGCTGTCTTGACGCCTCAAGGCAAAGTGGCACGGTACTTTTTTGGCATTCGATATCCCGCCGGTCCGGTTCGTCTGGCTCTGGTTGAAGCATCACAAGGAAAGATCGGATCGCCCGTCGACGCGGTCCTGCTGTTTTGCAGCCATTACGATCCGGCCACGGGGAAATATAGCCTGATCATTTCACGTGTGCTGTTTCTTGGCGCTCTCGTCACCATCATAATCCTGGGGGTACTGCTCCTCGTACTGTTTCGGAGCGGGCGCCAGGGACGTGACGGAGTGCTCCTTACACAGGCCTCTGTGAAGGCTGAGAGATAGAAGGTCTGCCTCGGCCATCGGGCCCGACTTGAAGAGGTTGAAAGAATAAAATGCCACATGCGTTCCCCTTATTTCCGCAACAGGCCTCCACGGTTGCCCCGGCGGTTGACCACCTGTTTTGGTTCTTGACGGCTGTGTCGGTTTTCTTCAGTGCGCTGATCTTTCTGCTGATCTTTTACTTTGCCATCAAGTATCGCCGGCGCTCGCAAGATGAACCGCCTCCGAAGAACCAGGTGATCAACAATATCCCGCTCGAGGTTACGTGGACAGTCATTCCCATGATTCTCGTTGCTATCATGTATTTCTGGGGCGCCGAAATTTTTGTCCGAAATGCGCAGCCACCCCCGAATGCCACGGAGGTCTTTGTAATTGGAAAGCAGTGGATGTGGCACATCGAACATACGAACGGCAAACGGGAAATCAATGCGCTACATATTCCGGAGGGCGTGCCGGTCAAGCTTACGATGACCTCCCAGGACGTCATTCACGACTTTTTCGTCCCCGCTTTCCGGGTCAAGAATGACGTGCTGCCCGACCGCTACACCACGGAATGGTTTGAAGCGACCAAGGTGGGCAAATATCATTTCTTCTGCAACCAGTATTGCGGCATGGGCCATTCCCTGATGCGAGGATGGGTCTACGTGATGACCCCGGAGGACTATGAGAAGTGGCTGAACAGCGGGGTCACAGGGGAGACGATGGCGGAGCAGGGAGAGAAACTCTATCACCAGTACGGGTGCATCACCTGCCATGGCACCGGAAAAGGGCCGGCCTTCGTGGGATTATACGGGAAACCCGTCAGGCTGGACAACGGACAGACTGTGATCGCCAACGACGCCTACATCCGGGAGTCTATCCTGTTCCCCTCCGCCCAGATTGTGAACGGATATCCGGCAATCATGCCCACGTTTAAAGGACAAGTGACCGAAGAACAGGTTCTGCAGCTCACGGCCTACATCAAGTCGCTGGGCTCAAAAGAAAGGAATACGGGGACACCATGAGCAGTTCAGAAGTTGCCATTACGCCACGCGTTCATTATTTGAACGTCGATTATGGCATTAAATCCTGGCTACTGACCACCGATCATAAACGGATCGCCTGGATGTACCTGATGTCGATCACGTTCTTCTTCGCGATCGGAGGCGTGGCCGCCACGCTGATGCGTCTGAATCTGGTTGAGCCTCAGGGCTTGCTCGTCGAGCCGGAGACCTACAACAAGCTGTTCAGCACGCACGGGATTGTGATGGTCTTCTTTTTCCTCGTTCCGTCCATTCCTGCCGTGCTGGGCAACTTCCTGATTCCCATGATGCTCGGCGCGAGGGACGTTGCCTTCCCGCGCTTGAACCTGTTGAGCTGGTATGTCTTTATGACGGGCGGGTCCTTTGTCCTCTACGCCCTGATTGCCGGTGGGGTGGATACCGGCTGGACGTTCTATACGCCGCTGAGCAGCATGTACCTGAACACCCACGTCATGGCTGCGGCGTCCGGCATTTTCATCGCCGGTTTCTCTTCCATCCTGACCGGCTTGAACTTTGTAGTTACCATTCACAAGATGCGCGCGCCGGGGCTGACATGGTTCCGCTTGCCTCTGTTTATCTGGGCCATGTACGCCAGCAGCATCATCTTTATTATTGCCACGCCCGTCATCGCCATTTCCCTTGCGCTCATTGTCATCGAGCGTTTTTTCCACGTCGGCATTTTTGATCCGGCCCTCGGCGGCGACCCGATTCTGTTCCAACACCTTTTCTGGTTCTACTCCCACCCGGCTGTTTACGTCATGATCCTGCCCTCGATGGGAGTCATGAGCGAACTGGTCACGGCCTTCTCCAGAAAAAAGATCTTCGGCTACCACTTTGTGGCTTTTTCCAGCGTTGCGATTGCCGCCATCGGTTTCCTGGTGTGGGGGCATCATATGTTTGTCAGCGGCCAGTCCATTTATGCCGGCCTGGTCTTCTCCGCCCTCAGCTTCGCGGTGGCCATCCCTTCGGCGGTTAAAGTCTTTAACTGGACGGCAACTCTCTACAAGGGATCCATTTCATACGAAGCCCCGATGCTTTACGCCCTCGGTTTCATCGGGCTGTTTACCATCGGCGGGCTCACGGGCTTGTATCTGGCCGCCACAGCGCTTGACCAGCACGTACATGCCACCTACTTTGTGATCGCGCATTTCCATTACATCATGGTGGGCGGCGCAGTCATGGGCTACATGGGAGGGATCCACTTCTGGTGGCCCAAGATGACCGGCCGCCTCTATCCGGATGGATGGGCAAGAGTCGCGGCCATTATCATCTTTGTGGGATTCAACCTCACGTTCTTCCCGCAATTTATTCTGGGTTACCTGGGAATGCCGCGCCGCTATGCGGTGTACCCCCCCGAGTTCCAAACGCTGAATGTCATTTCAACGGCGGGTGCTTCAATTCTGGGGCTTGGATATATTATTCCCCTGATTTATCTGGCATGGTCAGCCCGTTACGGCGCGCCCGCGGGACCCAATCCCTGGAAAGCGACAGGGTTGGAATGGACCACTTCTTCACCCCCGCCGACCCACAACTTCGAGGAAACTCCTGTAGTAACCGAAGAGCCTTATGGCTACGATCGCATCGCGGAGGAAATACAAGTTGCATAACAGCGAAAGCGCCGTTTACGAACAGTTTGATGACCGGACGCAGCAGCATGAGGCTTCCAACCTCGGCATGTGGATATTCCTGGCCACCGAGATCATGTTCTTCGGCGGCGTCTTCACGGGATATACAGTCTATCGCAACCTTTTTATGACGGCCTTTGAAGCAGGAAGCCATCTCCTGAACGCGCGGATAGGGGCTTTAAACACGGTCGTCCTCATCGGCAGCAGCTTGACGATGGCCCTGGCGGTCCATGCAGCTCAACTGGGCAAGCGCAAACTTTTGATGATCTTTATCGTTTCGACCATGTGCCTGGGCGGCGTCTTCCTCTACATCAAGTTCGTGCTCGAGTGGCTGCACGAATATCACGACGGCCTTGCTCCCGGCCTGCATTGGACCTATGCGGGTCCCCAGTCCGGCCATGTTGCTCTGTTTTTTGTCTTTTACTTTATTTTGACGGGTATCCACGCAACCCACATGATCGTCGGAGAGGGCATCATGGCGGTCCTCCTCTATATGGCATGGCGAGGCAGGTTTTCCAAAGAGCGGTACAATCCCATCGAGATGTTCGGACTGTACTGGCACTTTGTTGATATTGTATGGATTTTCCTGTTTCCACTTTTGTACTTACTTGGAGCACATTTCTGATGGCAGAACACATCGCACCCCGAAAGCTTTACATCTTTGTATTCCTCGGCCTTCTGGTCATGACCGTGCTGACTTGGCAGATTGCCTACATTGATCTTGGCAAGTGGAATACAGTTGTGGCGCTGATCATCGCAATCTTTAAGGCCTCGTTGGTGGTCACCTTCTTCATGCATCTCCGCTGGAGCCACTCGATGATCCGGCTGGTCCTCTTCGCAGCTATTTTCTGGCTGGCCATCATGATCACACTGACCGTCGGAGACTTTTTCTCTCGTTCGAACGAGCAGCCGTGGCAGGCTTCCTATACCGTTTCGCAGCCCATGGTCTCCAGCGTAAAACGCTAAGCCGTATCCGGAACTACTTTCATTGTGACAAAATTGTGGCGAGGGCTTGCCCTCATCGCGGGGCAGGTTTCTGCGGAACAGGCTGCAGCAGAACGCATGGAAACCTGTGGAGCATTTCACTCAGATGCAGCAGGCTGCGCCCGCCCGCAATCCGTTTGGCCGATATCCCTCCCTGCGTAAAAATATTTCTCCAGTGGATTGGACAGTCACGGGGAAGGACAACTTTCAGGTCCGGCCAATTTTCATCGGATAGGAGCAACTTTCTCCGGGGAAGAGATCCAGGTCCCACGATCAGGCGGGGCACCGCAATAATCGCCCAGTCGATTTTTCGCCGGCGGGCAAACGCCACCATCCGTGCGCGCTTCTGCCCTGCCCCGTCCAAAGGGACGTACTCGCCGGATGCAAAGAGTTCCTTGTGGGCGAGCCGGAAATTGAGCGCCTTTCGGATCAGATAAAGTTTGATCCTCCCATCCTGCCAGGTTGAAACGAGGTCCTTCAACAAATCCGCTGGAGCGCCTGCCTCCCTGGACTTGAGTTCTTCTATCATCCGGACCCTTTTCTCAAAATCCACGGGGCGCCGGTTGTCGGGATCGACCAGGCTGAAGTCCCACAGTTCGGTTCCCTGGTAAAAGTCCGGCACGCCGGGTGATGTAATCTTCAGCAGAGTCTGTGAAAGCGAGTTGATGTGGCCGTAGAAAGAAACGACTTTCCGCAGCTCAAGAAAATCCGCCATAAACCGGCTCCGATTGCCGGAACCGACGGATTTTCGAATAAACGTTTCAACAGCCCTTTCATATTTCAGGTCGGGGTCGATCCAACTGGTGTGGACCTTGGCTTCGCGCAGGGCCTTTTCCATGAAAGCAATGAGCCGGTCCAGAAAATTGTCTTCCTCAGCAGGATCGAGCGGCCAGGCGCCCAGCATGGTCTGATATAAGAGGCACTCTTCGTTATAATCAGGGGCGCGCTGGCCGTTGAATTCCGTTTTTTGATGCCGGTTCCATTTGCTCCATCGGTGCAGGCGCGACAGCCACGCCCTGTCAATTTCCGAAAGCACATTCACGCGCGCCCGCACATCCTCACTGCGTTTGGTATCGTGCGTCGAGGTCGCATTCATGGTGTGACGCCAGCGGTCCAGCCGCGTCTGATTAAAAGCATGAAACGCCGGCACATCGTAAGGAGGTTTTTCGCGCTGCGAGTCGCCCCCCACTTCATTCAGCGAAATCAGGCTGTTATACACGTACGAGGCCGTATCTTCCAGTCCCTTCGCCATCACCGGGCTGGTAAACTGCTGCCAGCGCATGACGAATTCAAGCCAGAACTTTGGCTGGATTGAAGCATAAGGCGGGAGATCAAGGAACAAAACCCGGCGCAGGAAATCCCAGGCCGCGTTGCTGACCTCCTCAGGAGAGACACGGCGCCGCGCGGCCTCAAGAGTCCACTCGAGGTAGACGCGGTCGCGATCGCTGATTGAGAAACTTCTCACATACGTCCTGTAAACAGGCAAACACGCAGTGACCTCTACAAAGGCGCGGACAAGCTCAGGGAGCGAAATATCCCTGGCATGGCGGGACTGTGACGCCAGCTTTGCCAGCAATCGGGTGAAGGCCGCCAGCTCACCGGCAAAAAGCTGATAAATCACCTGCTTGTTTCGTCTGTGACAGACCTCTGCATAGGAACTCTCACAAGCCATATAGCCGCAAAAATCCTTGTCCAAACTGGCCAACCCGGCCGGGTCAACAAACAGTCCGTTTACAGCGTTGAGAAAATCGTAACCGGTGGTCCCTGCCACGGGCCAATCCGCCGGCAGGGGTTCCTCCCGCCCCAGAATCTTCTCAACGATAAGATAGCGATTTGCAGTATTGCGACTTTCTTCTTTCGCCGCAGTCGCAGCCCGCAGGCGCTCCAGATAACCCGCCGGATCGAGCAAACCGTCCACGTGGTCTACGCGGAGCCCGATCATTCCCTCTTTTCTGGCAAGTTCAACGATCAGGCGGTGACGATCATCAAAAACTCGCGACTCTTCAACCCTCAGCCCCACAAGTTCGTTGATGTCAAAAAAGCGCCGGTAATTAATCTCTTCCGACGCCATCTTCCAGTACGCCAACCGGTAAGCCTGCTCTGACAGAAGGTGGTCCAGCGGTTCGAAGCTGCCTCCCTCGCCCTGAATGCCATTGAAAAATCTGAGGGTGTCGTCCAGAGAGCGCTTTGCGCCTGCAGAATGCTGGTAGCGTTCCCATAAACGATGCTTGATCCATTCATGCGCCTCTCGCCGGTTCTCGATCTGCTTCCGGGAGGCGCCTCTCGGAGCCGGCAATCGCTTCACGGCATCCAGCACGCGGGAGACTTCCTCAACCAGAGAAGAATCAACCTTCCTTGCAGCGCGGATCCGTTGCAGGCAGTACTCCAGAATCACCCGATAGGTAGTGGGATTGACTGGAAAGCGGTGCTCATAGTAGCGGATATAAAAGCCATTTTCGTCCAGCTTAAGGCTCAGTTCCTGATTTTCAAGCACCTTGCCGTAGCGGTCGCCAAGCACCGGAATCAAAACTCGATTGTCCTGCAGAAACAGGCCTTTGCCTGCTGCCGGATGCCACTCAATATCAAAGTAACGCGCATACTCGGACGAAGGGCCGTTCTCCAGTACATCCATCCACCACGGGTTCTCATGACTCGCGACCATGTGGTTGGGAACTATATCGAGCAAGAGTCCCATGCCGTAACTCTTCAGCTTACGCACCAGGTCATCAAACTCCTGCTCGGTTCCCAACTCCGAATTGATTCGCAAGGGATCAGCCACACCGTAACCGTGCGAACTTCCCTTCCTGGCCTTAAAACGCGGTGAAACATAAAGGTGCGTGATGCCCAGGTCGTGAAAATACGGAACCAAATTTGTAGCGTCAACAAAACGGAAATTCAGGTTGAACTGAATCCTATAGGTCGCTACCGGAACCGCCAGCAAACGCATCATCGCTAACCCACATAGACGCTCAGTTTGTTCCCCAGCGCAAGAAATACCTCGATCCACGACTTCGCGGACTCATCGCCCCCGGCCGCCCGTCTTTGGAACTCCTCGTACCGCTCCAGTAACACTTCATGGAACACGTTCTGTGGCTGCCAAAGTCTGACTTTAAACGGCAGACTGTCCGCCACATTTACAATGTCATGGAAGGCCCGCAGCCGCGCGATGTCGTCAGGATTCTCCCGAAAGGATGCAGCGATGCGTTCCAGATTCCTTCGCGTCGAGAATTCCAGCGTGGCATCATCTGTGGCCACCCCAGATCTTCCCATCTCCTCCAGCAAGGCCCGGATCTGCTCAACCTCCAATGTTTCAGATTCGAGAAGCCGCCGCAATTCGGCATTTAGAGTGAACTCTGCTGCGATCTGGAATCGTTTCGGCTGGTCCATCCCCAGCGAGGCAACAAAGCGCATCAGCGGAGCTCCGCGCTCATAAATCCTCCGGTAAGCCTCTTCCGCCTCCGCCAGGGCGGATTGCAAAATAAGCCTCAGAATGTGGCGCTGCTGATCGCGGAACAACAGCTTGAGGGTGTTGGTCGCCGATCCGAAGAGTTTCTCAACGGTCCGCAGCCTCTCTGCCAGGTCCCCGCGATTAAAACTTTCGGTGATCTCGGTGACCATGGCGGCGTACGCATCTTCACCCAGATATTTCCGCACGCCGCCGTTCAGGTTGTGATCTCCAAGATGGAGCACGCCAAAACTGATTTCTGCGGATTCCCAGGTAATTTCCGAAGTGACCCGGACATGTCCGAGCGCCAGCCGCGTGGTCCCCTCATTCAATACCTTGTAGTCCTGCCGGTCGATGTTGTAACAATAAATTTTTGTTTCGTGATTGTAGGGCTCGAAGAGCGAGCTCACGGCATAGTGGGCCCCAACCTTCGGCAGGTCGATTGCGGCAGGGCGCACGAATTTGTCAAAGATTACCGCCCCGTTTTTATGTGCCGGGATGTTGCTTTCGGCCTTCTCAAGCAACTGAATAAACTTGTCCTCATAGGGCTGATCGAGAATTTCTTCAGCCAGTTGGATCGCACGGCCTGCGTACTGGATCACCTGGACCGTCTCAATCCCCGAAATCTCGTCAAAAAACCAGCCACAACTTGTGTACATCAACATCAGATGCCGCTGCAATTCCATGAACTTGAGCGCCCGTGTGTTCTGCTCCGGCGAGAGCGGGCGGGCAGCGTTGCGAGAGAGAAAACTCTCAACGCTTTCGCGCGAGCGGTCGAGGATGACATTGATATAGTCGTTGCGCGCCGCCCACGGGTCCTTGAAAAGTTCTTTCCCTTTCCTGGCAAATGAGGAATTGATCGTGTTCCGCAACCAGTCCAGAGCTTCGCGAAGAGGCGCGCGCCATTTCTGGTTCCATCCCTCGTGGCCTCCGCTGTTGCAGCCGCAATCGTTACGCCAGCGCTCAACACCGTGAACACAGCTCCAGGAGCTATTCTCAAAGATCTTCGCTTCATGGGCCGGCGCGTGCTGTTCCAGAAATTCTGCGTAGTTCGTCAGCTTGACGGACCCCTTGGCGTCGATGTAATCCAGTGCGTAAGCGAGGGCCATATCACCGTAAGGGTGATGATGCCCATAGGTTTCACCATCCGTCGCAATATGGACCAATTGAGGCCCCTCGTGATCCTCTGTAAAGACTCCCAGCAACCGCTCCGCAAATTTCTCGCCACTGGCCAGCAACCCTTCAAATGCTATGCCCCGTGAAATGGGTCCGTCATAGAAGAACACGTCGATCCACCGGCCGTAGCGGAGCCGCACGCGGTAAGGGACCGAAGGATCGATGCGCCCTCCACTCGTATCCCGCCAGTTCCGCGCGCCGACGGGCCTAGCGCGCCATGCCTGGTATGGGGAGAGGACTGTGAACCTGATGTCGTGCTGTGCCAGGATGTCCAGAGTTTCCAGATCAACGGCGGTTTCCGGCAGCCACATTCCCCCCGGCTTACGTGCATACCGATGTTCAAAATCGCGAATTCCCCAGACAACCTGGGTCTCTTTATCGCGGCCGTTGGCCAGCGGCATG
>DATEKC010000203.1:0-19157 GCA_035277665.1 Terriglobia bacterium | reverse complement strand
TAACCGGCGGAATTTCCTTTACGCGCTGGGCGCAAGCGGGGCCTTGCTGGGCGCCTTGCCACAGGGTTCGGAAGCTGCCCCTCCATCTCCTCACATCAAACCGATTTCGGGAAGCTGGTTTGAATTTCAGCACCACGCCACGGTTGAAGGCGTGGACTGGAACCCGCAGTGTGCACACTTCAGTTGCGAGCAGTGGGACGCGAAGGTGAAGGAAATCGCCGGCATCGGAATGGAATACCTGGTGCTGATGGCCACCGCTCTTTATTACCGGGCGTTCTTCAAGACGGAAATTTTCCCGCCCTGGCGCCTGGCGTGCCCGGATCCCATGGAAGCTGTCCTGACGGCGGCTGACAAGTACGGCGTCAAATTTTTTATCGGCGGGGGATTTTACGGCGACTGGGAGAGCGCGAAAATCGTGTCCGATCCCGTAGCCGCCCGAAAACGCCTGCAGGCCATCGAACAGCTTGCGCAACTCTACGGCCGCCACAAGAGTTTTTATGGCTGGTACTGGCCAAACGAAGCATTCATTGACCGCCACTATTCCGACGAGTTCATCCGGTACGTCAACACCTGCTCGCGGCTGGCCCGGCGATTGACCCCGCGGGCAAAAATTCTGATTGCGCCCTATGGGACGCGCGCGGCAGTTCCCGATGACAAATATGTGCGGCAACTCGATTTGCTGGATGTTGACGTCGTGGCCTACCAGGACGAGGTCGGCGTTCAAAAGTCTACGCCGGATGAGACACCGGCATTCTATGAGGGTCTGCGCAAGGCGCACGACCGGGCGCAGCGGGCGGCCATCTGGGCAGACGTCGAGATCTTTCAGTTTGAGGGAACCGTTTATAAGAGCGCTCTCCTTCCGGCCCCGTTTTCGCGCGTCCTGCGCCAACTGGAAGCGGTTTCACCGTGGGTGGAAAAGATTCTCGTTTATCAATATCAGGGCATGATGAACAAGCCCGGGTCAGCGGCTTTCTGCGGATCTCCGGCGTCCACTAAACTCTATACAGCCTATGCGAATTGGTTGAAGGCTCGAAGAAAAGATGGATTCTCATGAATGCAGCTTCACCCTTGTTGGCGATGGGACTGGTGTTGGCGGTCCTATCGGGACTGATGAACGGAACCTTCACTCTGCCCATGCGATATCTCGGGCGCTGGTCGTGGGAGAACGTCTGGGCGCTTTTTATTGTCGTGTCCTGCATTCTGATGCCTGTCGTCATTGCAACAACGACGGTTTCAAATCTTGGCGAAGTCCTCGAGCAGGCCCCAACTCATGCCATTGTGATGGCCGTCGTGTGCGGATTTGCCTGGGGGTTTGGGGCCGTCATGTTCGGGCAGGGAGTCAGCGCCATTGGCATTTCGCTCGCCAACACGTTCGTCCTGGCCATCAGTTCCTCCCTGGGCTCGTTTTTGCCGATTCTGCTGCTCGACCCCGGCAAATTGTTCGAGAAACAGGGCGAGGCGATCATGGCGGGGACGGTGATCGCGATTGCAGGCATCGCCTTCTGCGGCTACGCTGCGAAACTGAAAGAACGCAGCCAGGGGAACGAAGACGTGCGGAAGGATATGGTTGGTGAAGCGCGGCCATTCTGGACCGGTCTTTTGCTCTGCGCCGGCGCCGGAGTGCTGTCGGCGGTCTTCAACATCGGCTACAGCGGCGCCCAGGGAATCGTCCAGTCAGCGGTCCGCATGGGTAACAGCGCCTTTGCAGGGTCAAACCTGGTCTGGCTGCTGATGCTGACGGGCGGAGCTGTTTCAAATCTGGGGTTTTGCATGTATTTATTCAAGCGAAACATGAGCTTTGGGAAATACAGGCAGCGTCATTCTGCATCGCTCTATGGGCTGGTGCTGCTAATGGGCCTGCTATGGGGCGGGAGCATCTTTGTTTATGGTTCGGCCGCGCCGAAACTGGGCGTGCTGGGCCCTGCTATCGGTTGGCCCCTGAGCCTTTCTGTCGGTCTACTCACCGCTAATGTCTGCGGAATTATAGCCGGTGAGTGGCGTTTCTCGCGCGCGGTTGACCGATTGTTCATGGGCGCCGGGCTGCTGGTGCTGATCCTCGCTATCGTTACGCTGGGTTGGTCCGGCACACTGGCGTGACGGCGTGCTCCCTTCGGCAGGCCATTGAAATATCCCGCAGAGAGAGTGTAGCGGCGGGTTTGCCCCGCCATAACGTCAGCGCACTCAACCTGGCTTGGCGGCGTAAAGCCGCCGCTACAGCAAAATTTAATTCTTTGCAAAGTGTTCTGCTTCCGGCGAAAGCACCGGCGCGACGGTGCTTTCGGAATCCTCCTGCTTTTTGCTGCGCTGGCGCCACTTCAGGAAGACATCCATGTAGGTGTAGAAGACGGGCGTGACGTAGAGCGTTACAAGCTGCGCAAAGAGCAGACCACCAACCACACAAACGCCCAGCGGGCGGCGCGAGTCAGCGTCAGCGCCAATGCCAATCGCGATGGGCAGCGTGCCGATGATGGCGCACGCAGTGGTCATCATGATGGGGCGGAAGCGTATCATGGACCCCTGGTAAGCTGCTTCGCTGGCCGTGTAATTTTCTCTGCGTTCCGCCTCCAGGGCGAAATCAACCATCATGATGGCATTCTTCTTGACGATACCGATCAGCATGATGAGGCCGACAAACCCATAGAGGTCAAGGTCCATGTGGAACAGGGACAGTGTAAGCAGGCCGCCGAATGCTGCGGCCGGCAACCCGGTCAGGATCGTAATGGGATGAGCATAGCTTTCGTAAAGAATTCCCAGCACGATATAAATCACAAGGACCGTCATAAGCAGAAGGATGCCCAGACCTGTCAGCGATTCCTTGAAGGCATGGGCGGCGCCCTGGAAATCCGTCGAGATGGAAACCGGCAGCATGGAATTGGCAAGGCCCTGGACTTCGTTCACCGCCTGGCCCAGAGCGACGCCCGGAGCGAGATCAAATGACATTGTGACGGAAGGAAGCTGGCCGCTGTGGTTCACGGTCAGGGGGCCGACGCTGGTCTCAAATTTCGAGACGGCGCTAAGCGGAACGAGCTGGCCGGAAGATGAACTGATGTAGAGTTCCGAGAGCATGTTGGGATCGCTCTGGAACTGGTCCTGCACCTGCATCACCACCCAGTATTCATCACTCGAAGTGTAAATAGGAGAAACCAGCCGCTGGCCGTAGGCGCTGTAGAGAGCGTCCTCAACCTGCTGCGGGCTCACTCCAAGCGCCGCCGCCTTGTCCCGATCGACCACCACATTGGCCTGGGGATTTTTGATCTGAAGGTCACTGGTGACGTCCACGAGGCCGGGCAAATCCCTCATTTTTGTTTCAAATTTCTCAGAGTAAGCATAGAGGTCGTTGGCCTGCGGGCTCGAGAGCGTGAACTGGTAAAGGCTCTTGGTCGCGTTGCCACCAATACGGATGGAGGGCGGGTTTGTCATAAACACGCGAATTCCCGGGACCTTGTCCACCTGCGGCTGCAGTTCATGGATGACATCCTCAATGGTCATATGATGCTCATAGAGCGGGCGGACCCAACGGACTACGGAATCGACCACAGGGACATGGCCGTAGCGGGCAACCAGATGATCATATGCGGCACTGCGGGTCCACGGGCGGTTGGGACGATCCAGCAGGTGGAGGAAGGCGTGGCCGTTGTTCATGCCGTTGTTGAACCCACCCCCGATGCCCGAGAAAAACTGAACCACGCTGGGATCAGCCTTTAAGATGCGATTGATGGCTTGCTGGTGCAACTCCATGGCATCGAAGGAAATTCCCTGATTGGCCTCTGTTGCCACCGCAATCCGTCCTGAATCGCCACTCGGCAGGAAGCCCTTGGGAATTTTCCAGAACTCCCAGGCGGTTCCCAACAGCACCAGAAATCCAAAAATCATCACCGCCACGCGATGGCGCAAGGCCCAGCGCAGGGTCCATCCATACCAGCGGAGGGCGACGTCCAGAATGTTTTCCAGTTTGCGATAGAGCCACCTTTCACGCTTCTTGTGCTGGGGACGCAAGTAGTGACGGGCGAGCATGGGGCTGAGTGTGACGGATACGACGCCGGAAACCAGCACGGCGGAAATAATAACGACGGCAAATTCATGGAGCAGGCGGCCGAATACGCCGGGCATGAAAAAGACGGGAAGAAAGACGACGGCCAGAGAGAGCGTCATGGAAAGAATTGTGAAGTTGACTTCCCTTGAACCGTCCAGCGCGGCCTGAAGAGGTGTCTTGCCCATCTCCAGATGCCGCACAATGTTCTCCAGCATCACAATTGCGTCATCGACGACAAAACCTACCGAGAGTGTCAACGCCAGCAGAGAGAGATTGTCAATGGTATACCCCAGCAGGTACATGACGGCGAACGTGCCCATGATGGCCATGGGCAGCGCCACACTCGGGATGATGGTTGCAGAAGCGTTCCGCAGGAAGAGGAAAATGACCAGGACCACCAGAAAGATGGCAAGGAGCAGAGTGAATTTGACATCATTGACCGACTCTTCGATGGAAACGGAGCGATCGTACTCGATCGAGAGATGGATTGAGGGAGGCAGGATCGAATAAAAGCGCGGCAGAAGTTGGCGGATCTCCTTGACGATGTCGATGGTGTTGGTGCCGGGCTGCCTCTGGACGGCCAGTAAAATCCCGGGAACGCCGTTGATCCAATTCGCAACATAGTTATCCTGGATTCCGTCAACGACAGTCGCCACCTGGTCGAGGCGCACCGGGGCCCCGTTGCGGTAAGCGACGATCAGGGGCCGGTAAACCTGAGCATCAGAAAGCTGCCCGTTGGATTCCACGTTAAAGGCTTTGTGCGCGCCGTAAAGAGTCCCCATCGGCATATTAACGTTGGCGTTCCGAACGGCCTGCTCGACCTGGTCAATCCCAATCTGGCGGCTGGCAAGCGCCTTGGGGTTCAGTTGGACGCGCACTGCGTACTTGGCCGAGCCATGGACCTCGACCTCAGCAACCCCGGGAACCATTGAAATCTGCTCCGCTACAAGAGTTTCAGCGTATTCGTCGACTTTGTAGAGTGGAAGAGTCGGCGAGGTTACGGCCAGCATAAAGATGGCCTGGTCCGCGGGATTTACCTTTCGCAGCGTCGGCGGGAATGGCATGTTCGCCGGAAGTTGATTGGCGGCTGCAGAAATGGCCGACTGTACGTCGAGCGCGGCCGAATCGATGTTTCTGCTGAGATCGAATTGCAGGGTGATTGAAGTATTGCCGAGGGAACTTGTGGAGGTCATCGAATCCAGGCCGGCGATGGTGGTGAATTGCTTTTCCAGAGGCGTCGCCACGGAAGAGGCCATCGTGTCCGGGCTGGCGCCGGGAAGCCCCGCAGAAACTTCGATAGTGGGGAAATCGACGTTGGGCAGATCACTGACGGCCAGGTAGCGGTAGCCAATGGTGCCAAAGAGGAGGATCGCCAGCATCACAAGGCTGGTCATGACTGGCCGACGAATGAAAGGTTCGCAGAGATTCATGACATTCCAGCTTGGTTACAGGGACTTGGTGAAATAAACCTTTGTTCCGGGAACCAGGCGCACCTGTCCGTCGGTAACCACCGTTTCGCCCGGAGTGAGACCCTGCACAATTTCTGTCTGGTTGTTGACGGTCTGACCCACCTTCACCTGGCGCACGTCAACAGTCTTGTCCTGTTTGACCACAAAAACGTAGTCGCCCTGTTGCCCCATCTGCACGGACTGGGACGGCACCACCAGTACATTGTGTTGTTGCCCCAGGTTCAGTACCACGTTGGAGTACTGGCCGGGCCAGAGACGATGGTCCCCATTGGGAAAGGTCGCCATCAACTGGATTGTGCCGGTAGTTGTATCAACCGTATTGTTCACGAAAGTCAGAACGCCCGTTTCAGGTTTAGTGCCTCCGGGCGGGGTGGCCTGGACGCGCAAGCGAGAGCGGGCCATGGAATTCTTAATGGGTTCCAGATACTGTTGAGGCACAGAAAAAATGACGTAAATGGGCTCCACCTGGTTGATGACGACCAGCGTCGGGACGTCATTGGCTTTGACCGTCGCGCCGGGAGCAACGAGCTGCTCTCCCGTGACGCCGCTGATGGGGGCGTAGATGGAACAATAGGAAAGTTGAATTTTGGCGGTTTGAATAGCGGCCTCGTCCGCGCGAACAACGGCCTGGGCTCCCGAAAAGGTTGCCTGCGATTGGTCGTACTGCTGCGGTGAAACAATCCCCTCCTTATAGAGACCCTGGCTGCGTTGAAGGTCCGACTGGCTCAGTTGGGCCTGGGCTTTATCCCGGGCGAGCGCTGCTTCAGCCTGGGCGAGAGCGGCGCGGAAGGGGTCCTTATCAAGCGTGATCAGCAGGTCGCCTTTTCGGACAAACTGGCCCTGCCGGTAATGGACCTCGCTCACAATTCCGGCAACCTGAGCCTCCACCGAAACGGTTTGAAAAGCCCTGCCAGTGCCAATGGCCGTTAGTTCGATGGGGACGGTTGTCCGCTCGGCTTGCTCCACCACGACGGGCACTGCAGCGCTGGACTTCGGGCGAGCAACCTCTCCGCTGGTTGTTGAGCCGTGCGCTGGCGCATCGCCTCCGCTACATGCCCCCAGAATCAGGGTAGACAAAAGTGCAGTGAACAGCAGGAAATTACGAACTTTGCTCATGTGTTCCTGTAATCTGTTGGACGCGAAATTATCCCACATTTGGACCTGTAGGGAAAGCCGTGTAAAACATCAAGACGATTCTCGGGATGATTAGGTTACGCCTGCCGAATCTTAAGCTTGCGATACAGCGATGGAGCCCCGATTATGAGTCAGGGCCGGAGGTTGTTGTCCCGACCGGCTCCAATCCGACTGTCGGCTGAAAAGAAGGAGAAGGCTCAGGTAACCAGCGGGAATAGCGGGCAGGACAAACGTTCAAATTGGTCGTATACTCTTCGTCGATTGACTGTCTTTCCTTTTATTCTACAACTCAGCCGTTTTGTTAAAACCCGATAGGCGAATAATTCCCCTCAGATAACTGCATCAGGTTCAAAATGTCAGGTGGTGAGCCGTGAGGGAATCGAACCCCCAACCTACTGATTAAGAGTCAGTTGCTCTGCCAATTGAGCTAACGGCCCGTGAATCTCAACTGATTGGATTTGAAACTGCACCAATGAGTTTAGCATAAACCGGCCCGCTATTTTAAGGGGCTTGTCCGTGGCGCATCCTGGCGCCGGGTTAGGCATGCGCTGGAAAATTGATTTATGATCGTATTGGCCCGCTGTTGACCGGCAGGGCGCAAGCCGTATGCGCAGAAATGAATTTCTGCGCCAGCGCTGGTTTGCGGGGCTTCGCGCAGTCTGCCTGCAGGCTCTGCTGGCGGCCGATGATTTAACCCAAGGAGCAAGCGCACTATGGCGGTTGTGGATCTGAACGATGTCGCGATTATTGTCAAACCGGAAACAGACAATATTGCCGTGGTGAAGGTGGATTTGATCGAGAGGGGGACCGAACTGCGGCAGAACGGCGCAATGATTAATCTTTCCGGCCGCGCAATTCGCGGGCAGAGCTTTGCCGTCAGGGAGATTGCGAAGGGAAAGCCATATGTTTCGCTCGGCGACCCGATTGGCCTGGCCGCGTGTGACGTCCATGCAGGCGATCCCATCGACGAGACCAATATCGACCATCATGTGCCGCGCCTGCGGGTCCGTTACCGCGACAACCCGGCGCCCAATCCTGTTGATCCTGACCTTGCCTCGCGCACTTTTGACGGGTTCGTGCGCCCTGACGGCAGCGTGGGCGTGCGCAATTTTGTGGGGATTGTGACTTCCGGGAGTTGCTCTTCGGCCGAAGCGCGTGAAATTGCTTTCCGCGCCATGCGGGAAATCTACACGCGGGAAAAGTATCCCAATGTGGACGGCGTTGTTGCCGTCGTTCATGAATCCGGCTGTGGCATGCCGGACGGCAAGGCCGTCGACCTGCTGAACCGGCTGCTGACCAACACACTGCGCCATCCGAACCTGGGCTCGGCGATCTATATCGACCTGGGCTGTGGCAAGACCTGCGTGGAATGCTCGGTGCCCATCTTCGAGAAGGAAATTGACAATTACAACCAACGGATCGTGAATCTCACGATTCAGCAGTTCGGCGGCGGCCGCAAGACCGTTGAAAAAGGCCTGGCCATGGTCGAGAAGATTCTCCCGGTGGCCAACCAGTGCGCGCGCCAGCCTGTTGCTGTTTCGAATCTCATCGTCGGAACGGAGTGTGGCGGCTCCGACCGATGGTCGGGCGTCACGGCCAATCCAGCGGTTGGTGTTGCTGCCGACATGTTCGTGAAAGCGGGCGCTGCGGTGTTTCTGCCGGAAATTCCGGAGCTTCAGGGCGGAGCGATGGTTGACCTTGCCCACCGCGCGCGCACCCGCGAAGTGGGCCGCAAGCTGATACAGGCGCTGAAGCGCTATCAGAAATACGTCGAGACCTTTGGCGAAGACTTTCGTGACAACCCTTCGCCCGGAAACAAGAAAGGCGGGCTCTATAACATCTTTCTCAAGTCCAGCGGCGTGAAGGCCAAGGGTGGGACTTCCATTGTTGAGGACCTCGTCGACTACGGCGAATGGCTGGGCAGCCGCAAAGGCCTTTATGTGCTCTACACGCCGGGCTATGATCCTCTGACGACCACCGGGCTGTTCCTCAGCGGCGCCCAGATCACGCTGTTTACCACGGGCCGCGGCACCGGCATCGGCTGCGCCCTGGGCCCGGTGACCAAGATCGGGTCAAACAATTTTGTCTCCAGCCACAACGGCGATATCGACATCAACGCAGGGACCATTCTCGACGGGAATGAATCGGTTGAGGATGTTGGAAGGCGGATCTTTGAGCACACGCTTGACGTTGCCTCAGGCCGCACCATGGTTCGCGCGGAGGAGTCAGGCTTCCACGTCGAGTTCAAAATCTGGGAGTCGCTCTGGCCTTCGCTTTGACGGCAATCGTTATTTCTGAGTGGCTTCCTCTCCCGGCAGAGGAAGATTGCGCCCTGCGGGCCCAAAGGTATTCTGCCTCGGTTCGATTCTGTCCTCTCCGGATTTCTGCTTTCCGGGTGGCTGGAAGCAGGCCGGGAAAGTACGCGCATAGGGTTTCTTCTCACTGTACGAGCGCGCGAGTTCCAGATAGACGCCCAGGTCGCGCCCCAGATCGGACCTTGTCCCATCAAAATAAAAGCTGCGCACCGGAATGCCGCCGTAATCACGGCTGACCTTGGGATAGATCGCCTCGCTTACAGTACCGTTCATGCACGCGAAAGGACTGATATCGATGACTCCGTCAGCGCCATGTTCTGCGTGCCAGGCCACCAACCCCACGCTCAGCACCATTTCTCCCACAACCCCGCTGGCCGGGAGGTAGGGCCACGCCAGTTCGATAATCTCTTCGATTCCTGGTTCCTCGTATCCTTTCAAATCCTCTTCGAGCGGGGCCATCAACGTGTGTTCGTCGCTGCGGCGAATGTGGTTGCGCACTTTCGCGCCCAGCATTTCAAATGAGAAGGTCCGCCCGTTTAAACGAAGGATTCTCTCCTGCTCAAAGCTGGTGTAGCCGACCCACTCGGCCACGTGGCTCAGTGAAGCTTCAGCACCGCAGGATTCAAGCCTGCGCACCAGGTCTTCGTTCGAGAAAGTATTGAGCCGGCAAAAGATTTCGCCGACCACGCCAATGAGGGGCAGGGAACGATCATACCTTGCCGGGACGGCCCTGAACCGCCCGCGCGCGCGCTCCAGTGATGCCGCCATGCTGCGAATCTGGCAGTCCACATTATCACAGGCAGACTCGATGGTATTGCACAGATCGCAGAGGCTTTCGCGATAGGCGCGGTCAGCGGCTCCAGGCACGGTTTCATAGGGGCGGGTCTTCAGCAGCAGGCGATGAATGGCGTCCGAGGCCACGATGCCTCGCCACGCCATGCGCGTGAATACGTTCACGATGCTGCCGAGCCCCCCGTAACTGTTTTTGTCCGAGGGTGAGATGATCTCCACCCGGCCCAGACCCGCATCGCGCAGAACTTTCCGGAGATAAGGTACGTATTGCCCAAAGCGGCAGGGGCCGTCAGACGTGGGCAGAAAATAGACCGTGCGCGCCGCATCAAACCCAGGCGTTTCGGCAGCCTGGAGAAGATCGCCGATCACAACCCTGCTGGGATAGCACTCATCGCCCTGGGTTACTTTGCCGCCCAGCTCGAGAGTTCGCCGGTTGGAGGGCGGCGTCACGTGGGATTCCACGCCCAGGCGGCGGAAGATGGAGGCGAATACTTCCGACCCTCCTTCGCCCATCACCGGCAGATAGACCGTCTTGCCATGGAGCGGATGGCCGGCGCCGATGGCGCGATTCACGCTACAGTGGTGTGTGAAGGACATCGCAAAATTCCCTTGCTTTCAAGATAGGCCTCGCAACGGGTAATAAAGCCGGCGTCGTTCGAATGGCCGTCAAACTGAAGCACCAGCGAGGGACTGCCTGCCGCCTCGTTCAGGAACGACTTGATAAAGGAGTCGGGTCCGCATTTGAAGTTCGAAATGTAGATCAGGTGCAGGTTCGCGAGACGGCGAGCGATCATCGCCGCAGCCAGAATCCGGCGGCCGGAATTCCAGAACATGTTGGCGTTGACCTCGGAAATGTCTTCCTCGTCCAGCGCCAGGAAATCCATGGGCAGCACATTTACTCCGTAAGTTTTTCTCAGCTTTCTCGGGATGTCGCAATTCACGCTGCGGTCATAGAGATTGTAGGACCTGCCCACCAGGACAACACCTGGTTCGCCCGTGTGTTCCAGCAGGGCCAGGGCGCACTCTCCCGCCTCTAATAGCGACTGTTCAAATTTCTGCTGCGTTTCGTATGCTGCGTACACAGCTTCAGTGCTCTTCCGCCGCGAAATGTCCAGGCCGGCGGCAAATCCCGCCAGTTCCTTTGCTACAAAATCCTGCCCTTTCCTGAAATGGACGGTGGGCGCCAGCAGTTTTGCCTGCGCCTGGGCTATTTCGGGTACTGCCTGCAACACAAACGGCAACGTCTGGTTCCATGGGCAAAGATGCGAAGGGATTGAGGACAATGGGGACTGCGCATCCACAGTGTTGGGCAGCAGGACGTAGTCCACCTTCCGGCCTTCCAGAAATTCGTTCACATGGCCGTGGGCCACCTGCACCGGAAAGCACGGCTGGGCAATGGCCATTTCCGCGCCGGTGATTGCTGTTCTGCGGTCCGTCGGCGAGGAGAGAACCACGTTGAAGCCCAGTGACTGCAGCCATGCGCACCAGAAGGGAAAGCGGTCATAGAAGTACATGGCACGAGGAATTCCAACGCTGGGCCGTCCTTCTGCCGGCGTCAAAAGACAGGACATCAGCAACTTTTCGCGATATTCGATCAGGTCGTCAATCACAGGCTTGCGGTCAGAGTGCGCGGGCTTGCGGAATTTGTCCGAGCACTGGTCGCCCCAGTACGTCCGCTCGCCCTCGATAATAAATTCCTTGATGTCGCAGAGGTTGGAACAAGCGTTGCAAACGAAATCGCGCGAAGTGAACTCCACCTTTTCAAGATCGTAGCCACGAAATTTGCTGCGTCTTTGCGAGCCCGCCATACGTTCATGGGCGAGCAGGGCCGCACCAATGGCTCCTATCACGCCGTTGTGCGGCGGTACGATGATCTGCTTGCCCAGGATCTGCGAGAACGCGGCGGCTACGGCATCGTTATAAGCCGTTCCGCCCTGGAAAAAAATCATGTTTCCGATCTTTCGCCCGCGCACCACCCGGTTGAGATAGTTGAGCGCAACGGAGTAAGCAAGCCCGGCCGCCAGGTCTCCGACGGGTGATCCTTTCACCAGCAGCGCCGTTACGTCGCGCTCCATGAAAACCGTGCAGCGCTCGCCCAGCGGCGCAGGGTGCCGCGAGGCCAGCGCCATGCGCGCAAACTGCTCTTTGATCGAGATTCCCATCTTCTCGGCCTGCTCTTCGAGAAACGATCCTGTACCTGCCGCGCAGGCTTCGTTCATGGTGAAATCAACCACCACCCCTTTTTCAATCCGGATGAACTTGGAGTCCTGCCCGCCGATTTCGAATATAGTGTCTACGGGCTCCATTCCCATCCGGCTGGATACAAACATGGCGCCTGTTTTGTGGGCGGTGATTTCATCGTTCATCGTGTCGGCGCCGATCAGTTCGCCAATCAGTTCCCGGCCGGAACCTGTTGTGCCAACGCCGCGGACATCGAGGTAGTCGCCAAGTTGCGCCTGGATTTCGCGCAGCCCGCGGGTGACGATTTCAATGGGGCGGCCTTCGGTATAAAGGTAAATTTCCTTGCAGATTTTTCCGGCCTCGTCGATGACAACCAGGTTCGTGCTCACCGAACCGACGTCAACGCCCAGATAGGCGCTGATTTTTCCTTTATCCGGGGAAAGCTCGAATTTCTCTGCGTAGTTGCGCAGCAGACGCACGTTCGCAAGCGACAAGGGGGCGCTGCCGGCGGCCGGTTCCTCCGGCGCCCGGTGTATCTGCTCTTGTGGCCGTCTGGACGAAGGCCGGCTTCGTTCCGCCGCCTCCAGCAGAACTGCGCCCGCTGCTCCGATCCAGCCGTAAAGATCAGGAACTAGAAAATCGGATTCGCCCAGTTTGAACGCTTCCCGCAATGCTTTGCAGATGCTTTCGTTCAGCGCCACACCGCCAATGAAAGCCACCGGGGGCGTCACCCGGCGCCCTTTCACAACGCTGGATTTGAAATTGCGCGCCACAGCTTCACAAAGGCCGCGAAGGATCTGCTCAGTGGAATAGCCTTTCTGCTGGGCATGGATCATGTCAGTCTTGGCAAACACGGAGCAGCGGCCTGCTATCCGCGCGGAACACGCAGCGCTCGATGCTGCCGGGCCCACGTCCTCGACTGAATAACACAGGCGGGAGGCCTGCTGGTCAATAAATGAACCTGTCCCGGCCGCGCATTCACCGCTGGCCTGGTAATCGATGATGCCCATGTGGCCGGAGTTGGTGTCGCCGGCAAGGCGCAGGAACTTGGAGCTTTGTCCGCCCATCTCAAAGACCGTGCGGACTTCCGGATAAAATTCCTTCATTCCACGGGCGATGGCGCGAAACTCATTTTCAACGGGACAGCCAAGCATGCCGCCAATCAGTTCGCCGCCGCAGCCCGTGACTCGGATGCCTTCCACGCTGCCCTGGGGAATTGAGGCATGAAACTCCTCGAGAAGATCTCTTGCCGATTGGCATGGGTTCCCCTCGGTCCGGCGGTAACGGGAGAGAAGCAGGGGACGCCCCGCAAAGGAAGAGTGGCCCGGAAAGTCGGCGTTGAAAAAGCCGGCTGAGACATTCCCGAGCGACCGAAAAAACGGCCCATCGCCCGGGGTCCCAAGTGCAACAAGTTTAAGACTGACAGCACCAATATCGAGGCCGAGTAGGATGCCCAATGGAGAGGCTCCTGCTGTAGGGGATCTTATTGCCCACTCCCGTATAAGCTTCTTCTACACCCCATTTGAATGGCAATACTGTGACGCACATCACATTGGATTGTGAAGGATTTCTTATGTGTTGCTCCCGGCCTTTTCGGGCAGGGTCATCCGGGAATTGGATATGAATCCGGAAACCGCCAGGTATTAAGAGCAGACTAAGCGCCCCGCGAACAAATGCAAAAAGCGATTTGCGCACCTCAGGCGGTGCGATGCGAGGGGGGCCAGTTAGTCATGCTCCAGAATTCTGAGGCATGCGCTGGCACGCTTCGTGAGCGCATCGGCAAGACGCGGGATGATCCGGTGTTTCAGGCCTTCGCTCATCATCTGCTCCTTCACCGTGGAAACGTGGCCGGCCATCTGGCCGGCGAGATCGGAAATCCGGCGCAGTGTTTTGTCCGGATCGAGTTTCAGTTCGATCGCAAGCTTGCGCCAGTGATAACGCCGGATGTTGCGAAGCCGGTACTCGCCACCGATCTTCATGGATACTTTCGCCTTCTCGATGTTGATGTTGGGGTACGGAAGAACGCTGGCAAGGTCATAGAGGGGCGCCAGGCGAATGCGCCCGCCGACACCGATCAGGAGCGCGTAGTTCTTTGCGTGGGCATCCGTTCCGGCGATGAGCCAGTTGTAGACGACTGAATCGAGAAAAGTCATGACGTCTTCGCCGGGCAAGCTCGAATTGTCGCCGAGCAAGGCGACAATATCCCGGATGCCGGGACCTCCCTCATTCTGGTATTTGTGCGTCGGCGGGATGCCTAAAGCCTGGCAGATGTCCTCCTGATGGACGCGATGAAGGGCGCCGGCGACGCGCGCGCGGTCATACCGCTCGATGACAATCGCGATCTCGTCCTTGAAATGCATGATGCGCGAATCCACAACAGGCAGGCCGAGCGTGCGGGCGAGCTCCAGGCAGAAGTGTTCATTTTCGGCGTGGCCTTCAAATTCGCCGGACGGCGGCTTGAGAATATGCGTGGTGGGAATGCGACCGGAGGGCACGCCCCATTTCTTGTTCTCGAGAAGCAGGGCCGTTTTGGGTTGAGCACCCGCCAGGCTGAACTGACCGGTATCGCCGGGAGCGCGCCAGGCGGATTGGTCTTCACGCAAGGCACGCAAACGTTTGGCGATTTCCCTGTTGTCTAACCATTCGATGGCGGGAGTTGCCGCGCCCATGATGGAGTTGAGCCTTGAGGGCTGGACAAACTGCACGGCTCCGGCGCAATCTTCCCCGACGCATGCAACCAGGCTAAAGGCGTTCCTTGCCGAGACATGGAATTTGCGCGCCCAGTTGCCGAGAATGATTTCATTGTCTGGAAGAAGACCCCACAGAAACGGGTCAATCCTGGCGTTGGGGTGTTCTGCCAGTGTGAGCGGCATCGAGAGAGATAGGGGATAGGACCCGGCCGCCTCGCGCCATTGCTCGTTGTAGGTAAAAGTGAGCTTGCCACGGCTATCGCGCACAACACGGCCGGTCTCTTTCCCATCGAGCAGGGCGATGACTTCTTTGGTCATTTCCTCTTCTTCCGTGCTCGGGCCACGATGGAATCAATGTCGACGCAAGCATCGGCCGCGTGCGATTTGTCTTTATCTCCCGGGCTATTGGGAGTTTCCTGCCGGGCGTCGAGGACGATTCCGAGCGCTCCGAGGGTCCGCAGGACCAAACCGAGCGGCGCCCGGGCTTTGCCTTTTTCGATCTCGACGATCCACTGCCGGCTCACGCCAACGGCCGCGGCGAGAGACTTCTGATCGAGCTTACGGCGCATTCGATAGTCCCGGATGAGCGCCCCTAATTCAGATGGTGTCCTGACTCGCATGATGATTCCTCTTGCTACAATGTCAGCGTTCGGCGACATTGTAGCAAAGTCAGCGATCGACGACAAGCGAAAAGTCAGCGATCGGCGACAGTCGCGAATGTCAGCAATCGGCGACACCGCAAACCCCTGGCCATTTTTGCAGATGATTTTGGGCTCCCCTTTGCGCTGACCCTGATATTCGCCGTCCATGCGTCGTCTGACAGCCGGGATGGGTATGCGGACCGGCATAAATGATGGCGCATTGTCGGCCCTCAACGCATCAGGGGACGGCTGAAGTTCACCGCGGAGACGCAGAGGAAGCAGAGAAACAAGCTGCTTCCGATTCATCACCTGCGGCACGCCCGGCTGGTAGCCCGATAAAGCAGGCGGGCAAATTGATGACGCCGTTGATGGAAATGAAAGGAAGAGTCGGCGATGGGCTGATGGCCACCAGACCGGGGGACGGGGAGGGGTCAGCCTTCTCCAACCAGGTTGTGGTTCACGGCAAACAGGGCCAGCTCCAGGCGGTTTGAAACACCCAGCTTGTCGAATATGTTTCCGAGATGGTGCTTGACCGTCTGTTCGGCAATGTCGAACTTTTCGGCGATGTCCTTGTTGGTATACCCATTCACAATGGAGGAAATGATATCCAGCTCTCGCGGCGTCAGATTGTAGGAGCGCTTCCTTTGACCCTGCTCGGGGATGGCGGTAAGATCGCGAATAATCCTGACCAGGTCCGAAACGCTCTCGCGGCCCACCCAGTACTGGCCGTCCATCACACACCGGATGCTTTTCAACAGCAGTTCGGTGGCCGATTCCTTGAGCACAACCCCCCGCACGCCGTGGTGCAGGGCATCGACAATCTGCTCACGCTCGATGGCCGCCGTCAGGAGAATAACTTTGATGGCCTCAACGCTGTTTCCGAGTTGCCGGACCGCTTCCAGGCCTGGGACGCGAGGCATGGCGAGGTCCAGCAAAAGCACGTCAGGCTTGAGCTGCTGGGCCATTTCAATGGCCTCACCGCCGTCAGAAGCCTCGCCCACGACGGTGAAATCCTTCTCTGCTTCCAGCAGCTTGCGCAGCCCGTCGCGGAATATGGGATGGTCGTCTGCAACAAGAATGCGGACGGATTGTTGTGTTTCACTCATAAGTATTCTTAGGCAGGCTGACCTCTATGCGCGTACCTTTACCGGGGACTGATTCTACAACAAGTTCGCCTCCAATGGTGCGAACTCTTTCTTTGATGACCAGCGGCCCCTTGCGGATGGCATCCAGTTCGGGCAGTGTCAGGCGGCCTGAAAAATCAAACCCGCGCCCATCGTCGTCAATCGCCAGGCGGAGCTGGCCGTCGAGCTGGCCCACTTGCACCAAAACCTTGCGGGCGCCGCTGTGTTTCCGTATATTCGCCAGTCCTTCCTGCACAATCCGAGCCAACTGCGCGCAAATGCGAGGTGGCAATGATATATCCTGCAGCGTTGAAACGAACCGGCTCGAGATCCCCGTGTCTCTCTGGAATTTATCCACCATGGTCACCAGAAAGTCAAGTAATTGAGTAGGACGAATGTCAACCGGTTTCATCTGCTGCATCAGTTCGCGCAGATTAAGGACCTCCTGGCGGAGGATGCGTTGGATGTGTGACAGCCTTTCCACTATCATTTCCGGGGATGCGTTGTTTTGCCGCCGAAGAACGTCCACTTCCATTTCCAGGCCGATCAGAGACTGGATGACGCCATCGTGAAGTTCCCGCGCCACCCGCGCCCGTTCAAGCGCTCCCGCCCTTGCGCGTAAACGAGTAGTCAGAAAGGCGGTGTAGATGGCGGGAGTCACCTGCAGCGAAAGGTTTCGCAGGAAGCGCAGAGCTGTTTCTGGGCTGGAGCGGAGGTGCGGAGCAAGAAGGAGCATGACGCTTGACCATTCCTCCCCATAGAGGGTGCGCACGCCCAGGTACCTGCGGAACATCTGATCGCCCGTGAAGGCTTCTGGAGGCGACCACTGTTCATTGAAAAGTTTTCTCCCCTCCTCATCCAGCGCATAGATCAGGAATTTCGAAGGATCGGCAGATTTGGGATCGCGCCTGGCGTACCACACGTGTCCGGGGGTCTCAAACAGGCTCTTTCCTTCTGGTTGAGGGGGAAGCTCTCTGGTGGATAACGAAATCGTCTTGTTGGGCCCCTCTTGCATCGCGTCCCAGATATAGGCGCGCCCTGAGTTGTGGTCAAGTACCGCCAGGGCCGCCTGCCGGGAACGGAAAAGGCCCAGGATCTCCTCGAAGACGGCCTCAAGCGTTCCGCGGACGCCTGCCTCCGCTCGCGCTTTGGTCATCACCTTGGCGATCATTGTCGTTTCTTCTCGAAGCTGCTTTTCTTCCTCACCCAGATACCCCAGCAGGTAACCCAGGATGAGCAGATAGACTCCGCGCATGATGAAAGAGTTCAGGTCGTACGAGCCACGGAACAGAGAAGGGAACGTCAATCCATTTGCCAGGGTGAAGAACGACTGGGCAATGAAAAGCCCTGTGGAGACAAGGGCCGTCAGCAAAGTGGCCTGCAGGCCCCAGCGGTAGGCGGCCTCAAGAAGAACGAAAGTGTAAAAGAGATAGAATGGGCTATTCGGGCCCGCCGTGAATATTGCGATGAGCGCAGGCCATAAGACATCAAGAGAGTGGACAGCCAGGCGAAACGTAGCGGAGGAATTGCGCTGGGTCCGGACCAGGGCCAGAACGCCGACGGATTCAAACATAAAGACTGCCAGCAGGCCGAATACGACGGTGGCGTAATGGCGGGGTTCAGTGGGGTCAACCCAGATGACAAACAGCGAGGCAACTGCGAGCAGAGCCCTTGTAGCCGCCAGGATGCGCTCGATTCGCTGCGACTCGCTGGCTGCAATCCATTGTCTTCTCAGAGACGGAAAAGAACCCATTCTCCCTCTCAGGCCCGATAAAACACCGCCCATTATGGCAATTCGTTGGAAATGAAACAAGAGGATTCGGCGATTTCGGGATAGTGGAATGGGGATCCTGGCAGGGCGGGTAAGCGGGAATTGCCGCTGAAACATGGCAATGCAGGCGAGATGGAGACCCGCCGGGAAGAGTAAGGATCGCTTCCGAAACCCGGCCTTTGTAACGACACATGATAGAAAAAAGGGGTAGGCTGAAGAACGATTTCATTCTGGAAAGGAAAAAAATGAATCGCAGAGAATTTATGCAGGATGTTGCGGCAGGGCTCTCAGCTACACAAATTCCTGGCCTGGCGGTCGGTAAAGAGACGGGCGTTTCATCTCCGCGGGCATGGCTGAAGAACTCGCCTTTTGTGGCGGTGGGCAGTTGGGACGATATGCCGATTTTCTTCCGGCGTGTCGGCGGATATGGCACTTGGGAGGAAGCAACGTACCGCAGTGAACACACAGAAGCCACCGTCGAAAAGCTCAAAGACCTGGGCGTGACCATGGCCATTATCGATTTCTTTAAAGGCTTTGGCCTGCAGGCGGAAGCGGAGCATATCAACCTGGCCAGGAAAATGTCAGGGATGCTGCACCAGCACGGCATCCGGGTCGGGCTCTATGTGGGCAGCACGGTAGCCTATGAGACATTCCTGCTGGAAGAGCCCTCGGCCGGGGAATGGTTTGTCCCTGATTACCTGGGCCGGCCTGTCATCTACGGCGATCAGACCTTCCGCAAGCGGGTTTACTTTATGCATCCCGGGTATGTGGACTACATCAAGCGAGTTGTGCGCATGGGCGTTGAGGACTTGAAGGCCGACCTGATCCATTTTGACAACACCAGCCTGCAGGGACGTGCGGAGATCTTCCAGCACCCGCTGGCCGTCAGGGATTTTCGTGAATACCTCCAAGGCAATTACACTCAGGCGGAACTGAAGGAGCGCCTCGGCTTTTCAAACGTGAAATACGTGGTGCCGCCGGTGATCGAAAGTCCTCGGCCGGTTATT
>DATEKC010000202.1:0-2392 GCA_035277665.1 Terriglobia bacterium | reverse complement strand
GCAATCCGTCCGTCGGTCCTCGTAATCGTTGAGACCGAGCTTTGGCCCAACCTGCTAAAAGCTACGACGGAATTTGGTTGCAAGACGATTATGGTGAATGCGCGGGTATCAGACCGGTCGTTTCCTGGCTATCTGATGATTCGCCCCTTTATGCGCCTTGTCCTCGAAAATATCACCCGAATCTGTGCGCAGAGCTCAATTGATGCGGAGCGCTTTAAGGAGTTGGGAGCCCGTTCAGACCGCATAACGGTGACGGGCAACCTGAAGTTTGACGGTCGGACACCGCAGTTCGGCATTATAGGGAGAAAACTCCAGACGTTCCTTGAGGACTCAGGCCGGAAACCTGTGTTTGTAGCAGCCAGTACCATGCGCGGTGAAGAAAGCCTTGTTCTGAAGGCCTGGGAGAACATTCACGGTAGATATCCACAATCACTCATGATCCTGGCCCCGCGCCATCCTGCTCGATTCGACGAGGTCGCGAAGAACCTGGAGGCTCTGCAACTTAGCATTGTTCGACGGACAGGTCTTTCTGAAAACGCCGATGAAATTTGTCAGCAGATGTCTGCAGCTGAGGTTCTTCTGCTTGACACAATTGGCGAACTTGCGGAAGTAGTTGGAGTGGCAGACGTGGTATTTGTGGGAGGAAGTTTGGTTCCGACCGGAGGCCATAACGTCATAGAGCCTGCTTTCTGGGCGAAACCGATTGTGTTTGGACCCCATATGTACAATTTCAGGGACGTGGCGAGCATTTTTCTGCGGGCGGGCGGCGCCGTGCAGGTTGCCGATGCCCATGAACTTACTGGCGCTGTCCTCCATCTGCTCAATCACCCGGCGGATGCACGCCAGATGGGAGAAAAAGCCAAAGCCGTGGTCAATGAACAGGCGGGCGCCGCAAGGAGAATCCTGATCCAGATGGAGGAGTGGCTCGGAACGCCACAGGCGACTATCGCGCCGTTGGCCTGAGCATATTGATGAACCGTTCTCTCATACCGCTTGCCGGTCTTTATGGTGCGGGAGCCCGTCTGCGCCGGAGAGCATTCCAGCAAGGGTGGCTCAGATCCAACCACCTCTCGCAACCAGTCATCAGCGTGGGGAACCTGACAGTCGGAGGAAGTGGTAAGACTCCGCTGGTGGCACGGATTGCTGAGATATTGCTTCGAAATGGGCTCAAACCCTCCATCCTGACGCGCGGCTACCGCCGTGAACGTGGAGCTGATCTAATTGCTCTGGAACCGCGGACACAAAGAAATCCTGATTGCCGGGTGGTGGGCGATGAGCCGGCATTGCTGGCTCGCTTACTGCCGCATGTTCCGATAGTTGTTTGTTCCGACCGTTATCGGGCAGGACAGCTTGCGGAAGAGCATTATGGTGTGGATGTTCACATCCTGGACGATGGCTTCCAGCACTTTGCGTTGGAACGGGAGATCGACCTTGTGGCCATTGATGTCACGCAAGACGTCAGCCAGGAAGCTTTGCTTCCAGCCGGTCGCCTGCGTGAGCCTTTATCGGCATTGTCGAGAGCGGACATGATCGTTTTGACGCGGGTAGAAATCAGTGACCCGGGCCCAACCAGGTGCCAGGTGAGAAAATTTAACTCCGAGTCTCCGGTCTTCCATTGTGAAATGGAACTTCTCAATCTGATTGAGGCTTCCAGCAAGGAGGCAATCGCGCTTGAACAGTATAACGGCAAGCCCATCTGTGCCTTTTGTGCCATAGGCACTCCTGCCGCTTTCTTTACTGACCTGCGCAAGTGGGGATTCAACCCGGTTACAGAAATGGCATTCAGGGACCATCACATCTATATTCCAGAAGACGTCCGACGTCTCAATAAGGCAGCGAAAGATGAGAGCGCCGTTGCTTTTCTGACGACGGAAAAGGACCTGATGAATCTTCCGCCCCAAATCAAGTTCGACCTTCCCGTCCTGATCTGTGCAATCCAGGCAAAAGTTCTGGATGTCGAAAAATTTGAGAAAGTACTTCTGGCGGGCATAGAGTCAAACCGGGTAGGATCAAGAGTTGTTCCCCGGGCGTGAATGTCCGGTAACTCGAACATTATTTTATGCAGAAGAGCCTTAATCAGAACCCGGAGAAGATCCTTGTCCGGGCGACCAATTGGGTTGGTGACGGGGTCATGTCCCTGCCCGCTCTGGAAGCGCTGCGGGAGCGTTATCCATCAGCTGAAATCACGCTGGTCGTCAAACCCTGGGTGGCAGACTTGTACGAGCATCACCCGGCGGTTGATCGGACAATTGTTTACAATGATGCAGGCGAACACCGGGGTGCGGGGGGCTTTGCAAGGCTGGTGGAGCAGATCCGCTCTGAGGGCTTTGATATGGCCATTCTCTTCCAGAACGCTTTTCACGCTGCCTGGATGGCCTGGCGCTCGGGGATC
>DATEKC010000201.1:0-48853 GCA_035277665.1 Terriglobia bacterium | reverse complement strand
AGCGTTGAAGATCAGAAGAAGCACAAAACCGCCCTTCGGCTTTGGAATTACGCGAGGCGGCGTTCCGGGCACTTGCAGGCGTTGAAAAGTCGGCCTCGCCCTGCCCATCTCTCCGGCAATTCTGTGATCCAGATATTGGTTCTGACATTTGTGTATAGCTCCGCCCTCTGAGCCACACTGTCTGTGTCCCCAAAATCCAATCCTGGAATCATCCCCTCCGGCTTTATGAAACCGGAGCCTTACCGAAACCCTTCTACCCGGTTGCGATCAAGCCGTAACAGCTCTTTCTCTACAACCGGAGGCAACCTCGGCACACCATATTTCCCGCGCCCAGGCATAGGTCGCGTCAGGACCTTTGCCCCGCAATCCGCTTCTCATAAGGAGTACGACCGGAATCCTCGTCACCGCCTGTGCCGGCACCGTCGTTGCCGTATCCGTATGAGTCGTAGCCGTAGTAATCCTCCATGGCCCGTACGTCCATGCTGTTCAGGACCACACCGACCACGTTGTTCAATTGCTTGCGTGCTCTAATGACAAAGTCTCGGGGCGCCATCCCGCTTCGGACCACCATAAGGCTGCCGTCCACCATTCCAGCCAGGATACGCGCGTCCATCAGATTGGCCATGAGCGCCGGAGAATCAATGATGACGTAGTCGTATTCTTCAAGAAGCTGGCTGATTAATATCCTCATCCTCGTGGAGGAGAGCAGGGCGATCGGGTTCCTGGCCGTGTGCCCGGCAGGCAAAGTGTCCAGGCCCGGCGAGAGGCCTGGCAAAACACAGGGGGCCCAATCGTTCAACCCCGCCAGGTAGCCTGAAAGCCCGCGAACGTTCCGAAAGCCAAGCGCACGATGAACAGAGGGGCGCCGAAGGTCGGCGTCAACCAGAATGACACGGCTCCCCTGCTGCGCCAGAGCGATTGCAAGGTTCACCGACACCGTGGTTTTTCCCTCTCCCGGCTGCGAACTGGTGACAACGATGCTCCGGAGCACTTTCTTCCGGCCGACCGCTTCCAGCATCATTGAACTTCCCAGTGTCCGAAAGGCCTCCACCAGCGGCGAATATTTCTGCTGGACCTGCTTATCAATTCGGTACCAAGGACTCTCTGACCTTGTCATCTGCGATGTGTCAAGGACATCAGGAAGCATCAGGCCGTGGCCGTTGCCATTGTGGTTCCCATCCGCAACCAGCTCAGCAAGAGTATCGACCGCAGGAATCATCGCCAGGGCCGGCAGCCCCAGGAAGCGGTCAACTTCCTCGACTGTTTTCAAGGTAGTGTCAAAGTGCGCCTGTATAAATGCAATTCCAATCCCTAACCCCAGACCGAGAACCAGGCCAAGAGCCAGGTTGAGTACAATCTTGGGTTTGATAGGCAGGAATTCCGGCACCGCCCGGTCGATAACACCGACGTTGTTCGCCTTGATCCGGGCCACCAGGCTGGCCTCTTTCACTTTTTGCAGAATGTTCTCGTAAAGTTGGTTATCGGAATCCGCATTTCGTTTCAGTATGTTGTATTGGGTGGACTTCTCCGCGACCCGGTTCGCCGCGTTTTTCTGCTGCTGAAATGCCTGCGCCAGAAGTGTTTCCCGCCGCACAGCCGCCAGGTAATCATTAGTTATGTTCGCGGCTGCTCGCTGGCGCTCGCGGGCCAGAGTCTGCTCCGCTGCCTCGAGCTGGCTCTTCACTTGTTTGACCTTGGGGTAGCTATCCGTGAACGTGGAAGATAACTGCGCGTATTGGGTTTTGAGGTCCGCAACCTTTTCCGTCAGGGTTTGCAGGAGTTTATCCTGGAACACGCCGGGCAGAGAACCATAGTCCCCCTTCTGGATAAGGTTGTAGACTGACTGTCTCTGGTACCGGTCTGCCTGGGCCGTGGTCAATTGGTCCTGGAGGAGCCGGAGGCGCTCACTCACAACATTCTGGGTGGTGCCTGTGTTGGTATCCAGGTAGAGCAGGTCATTGTTGCGCGCATACTGCGTCATCTTCTGCTCTGATGTTTCCAATTCGTTCCGTGCATCGTTCACCTGCTCCGCAAGCATTTTAGTGAAATTCTCGGTGGCCTTTTCGTGCAGCTGCAGGTAATTCGAGACCACAGCATTGACAACGCGAGCGGAGAGGCGGGGATCATTGCTATCGTAGCTGATCTGGACCAGCCGGCTGCTTCCCGCCCGGGACACCTTAAGCGAAGATTTAAAACGGTCCACCAGATGCTGGTAAGCTTTGGGGTCCATGTCCAATACCGGGTCAGCCGCCTGTGCGTTGGCCTGCGCCGGAGAAGCTGCGTCGTGGCCGGTGGTGTCCTCAGGGTCAGCACCCGTATACCAGCGGACAAAAGCGTGCCACGTGCCGCTGAGGATCCCTGTCGAACCTTTTGGGGGGTTTGCCAGGATAACCTGGTCGATTACCTTTCGAGCCAGCGAATCGCTCTGGAGGATTCCAATCTCCGTTTCAACTTCTGTCAAGACAACATCATTGGGAACCGCGTTCCGGCTTTGCAATTGCTGCAAACTCTCAATGTCAGGCGTGGCCTCTTTGATCTCGATTGTGGCCCTGGAGCGGTACGTAGGCGTCATAATGAGAGAAACAGTTAGCGCCAGCAACATTACGGCAATTCCCGAAATCATGATTGTCCGGCGATGATCGCGAAGGATCCGAAGGATGTAATGTATGTCAACATCGGCTTCAGGATCCGGAGAGCTTGGTTGTCCGATGCTTGCGGTCAGCTTTCGGACTCCCGACAGAACCCTGCCCTTATAAAGCTCAATCTTGTTCTCTTCGGTCATTTTAGAATCTCTCCAACACGTCCGGAATGTCTCGATCCGCTCTTATGGAATTGCCCGATAAACGAGCCACTGGGATATGGTCCTGAGCGCACCCCGCCCCGCTGACTTCGCCCCGTTTTTGGGAACAAACAGAATGTCCTTGGGCTGGAGCGAAGGGTCGGGCGCCTTACCAGACAGTATCTCGTTCAGCTTGACGGGCAGCTCGATTTGTTGTCCACTCTCTGCAACTCGAATAATCTTGGTTTTCGACTTATCGGCATCTGGCGCCAGCCCTTGGCCTAGCGCGATTACCTGCAGTACCGTCATATGCCCGTTGGCTTGTACGGGGAACCCACCTGGCCGATTGACGTCGCCGACCACATAAACGATGCCCGCTGTCTTGACCTTGATAATGTCGCCTGGATAGATAGGCACGTTGTACTTGGGATCACCCGAGTCCAACAGCCGGTTCAAGTTCACCTGAATCGTGTCACCCTCTCCCTCTTTCCCTGAAGACGCGAAGGATGCTGGGACGGCAGTTCCGCTCGCGGTACCAGCTTTCTTCCTGGCCCTCGAAGAAGAATCCGAATCGGTTCCAGCCCCTCGCATCACCAGCACTTCATTTCCAGCATCAGGCGCGAGGCCTTGAGCCAAGGAGAGCATTTCAAGGAGGGTCTTCGACCCGCGAACCTGAAACACTCCAGGCGCTTTGACAGCACCCATCACTGAAACGCTGTGACTTTGCATCTCGGTGACCGTAACCGTCACCTGAGGATCTTTCATATAAGTGCGGCGCAGCAACGCCTGGAGCACCAGCTCGAGTTCGCGTGGACTCAATCCCGCAGCTTTGATCGTCCCAAGCAGTGGCAAAGAAATATCACCATCTCCTGCAACCCGGACCGTCTGGCTCAGGTCCGGCGCATCAAAAACAGTCACTTGCAACTGGTCATTCGGCCCAATACGGTAATCACCCTGCGACGGGCTGCCATTAGATCTGGAGAGGGCTGAATGAACCAGGCTCTGGAGACGGCGGTTCCAGTCTTCCGTGGTCTCCATTCTTGCGTTCGTGATACCAGCCTGGAGAACAATCTGGTCTGAAGGAGCAGCAGACTGGGCCACGCCCCTCATAGCCCCTGCAGCCAGAAGGACCGCAAGGCCCAACCATATCCGAGACATCTTTTCCCTCCCTTCGTCCATCTAAAGCTCCGCGGAAACCAAAATCATCGCCCTGCCAATTGCAACCCACTACGAAGACGCCGGATTCGCCGGTTGCAACAACGTACTCCCAAAACCCCAGCCTCTGCCTATTGCCGCGTGAGCAATCAGAGGCACCCGCCCGGCCTGGAAACCCGCGATCCGTTCAACGGTGCTTGCGTCCACCTCTGCTGCCACGGACCTTTCAAGCAATGACACAGAAACAACCAGACGAGCCTGCCCTTTCTTCCGCACGAGAAACCCTTCCAGGCCCTTGAGCGCGCCAGACTTTACCCGGACAAGGTCACCACAATTGAGAAACGGGTACGGCTCCACCTTGACACGGTTCTCCACCACGCTCCGAACTGCCTGAATTTCTTCCTCTGGAATTTCGGCCAGTCTCCCGGCCGTAGCCACCATGCCGTGAACGCCAGGGGTAGTAACGATGGCGAGCCGGCGATCCAGGTCGCCGCGCAGGAAGACGTAGCAGGAAAACAGAGGCAACTCCAACCTCTTCGTCCGGTCGCGCCACTGCCGGACATCTGTGTAGAGTGGAAGAAAAACTTCATACCCCTTGTTGGCAAGCGTCCGAGCGACCAGCTTCTCGTGCTGGTGACGCGTGTGCACCGCATACCAACATGTGTCCACCGGCGCAGCCTCAGTCTTTTCAAACGGATGGTTGAGAAGAGACATATCCTGATCCTCTGGTCACGCAGCGCTTTGGCTCGACTCCAGGCTTTCCTTATCCTGTGCTTCGACATCGGGCCTGGCCCGGTCCGAAATCAACCCGGCCGCTTTGATCTTATAAAGTAATGCGCGATAACTGATGTTCAGCACCCGAGCGGCTTGCCTGCGGTTCCACCGGGTCTCCTGCAGGGTCCTGAGGATGATCTTGCGCTCCAGCGCCTGCGCCGCCTCGCGAGTCACTTGCTTCAGCGAAACGGAACGCAAATGAGAATGTACCGGTCCGGCAGGCCTCCGATCTTCCAATGCCGGCCCGACCTCTTTGGCCCCTTCGATCCCCAGAAGCACATAACGCTTCATTACGCTTTCGAGCTCGCGAATATTCCCCGGCCAGTCATATTGCTGAAAGCGGTCCATCAGCTCCGCGCTCGGCTTCGCGGGTTGGCCTCCAAATCGCTCGCTATAGACCAGCCAAAAATAATTGGCAAGCCCCGGGATATCCTCTTTGCGCTCCCGTAAAGGAGGCAGGCGTAATGTCACAACACTGAGAGCAGAGAAGAGGTCTGCGCGGAAACTCCCTGCGGCTACCGCCTGCTCGAGATCCCGGGAGCTTGTCCCGATAACCCGGAGCGCCACAGGATTATCACCCCCGCTACCAAGGGCAAATGCCCGGAAATCTTGAATCCATTGCAACAGTTCCAGCTGGCATCCCGGCGCGGCCTCAGAAATTTCTTCAACAAGGAGAGTGCATGTTCGTCGGTCGAAACTTCCATTCGAGCGGAAATCCTCCCACCCGCCTGCTCCCTGGGATTCCAGTAGCAAAGCTACTTCGTCCCTGGCGCTACCATTCAGGACCTGAGGGGTTAATTTCAGGAACGGGGCAGCCGAACCGGGTTTGCAGGAGTGAATCAAACGTGCCAGCACCTCTTTCCCGGTTCCTTTTTCCCCGACAATCAAAATTGGAGCGCTGGTTCCGGCAACTTTTTCGGCAATTTGCCACAATCCTCTCATCCCTTCGGTTTGACCCCAAATCGTCCCCTCAGGGGGAAGGGCCTGGCAGGAAGTCAGCCGAGCATTAAAAGTACTTAATATTGCTTCCATTGCTCTTCTTCCTTTTTCCGTGATTCCAGATTTCACAGCAGCCGTAAGGGCTTGCCCGATTCACCCTCAGGAATTCATACCCGGAGCTTCCTGAAGAAACCTGACTCCCATCGGAATTCCCTCAAGACACGAACCCAAAATCACCTTTGCAACACAGACTGGTAAAAAGAGTTCACATATCCACTCGCACACCGTGTGCCAAAGTACATGACGCTTCCGCAAGCCAGCTGATCGTGATCCCACAAGGCGTTGCAAGGTTCTATCTCTATGTATCTAAATATGTTGGAGAAATGATGCACTTTATGAAATTCCCTGCAGCCTGAAGGATCAGAAATACCAATCTGCTTCACATCATGCAAACTCATTCATGCTTGAGAACCATCTTGCACCCGGTTTCGATCCTTGCTGAATTCCAAGCCCGTGTAACTGCATAGCGATGAATGCTCTGCTCTTTATTGGAGAAAATGATTAAGGCACTGGCGGGCGAAAGAGCTTGCAGGTACGTGCATCGTACCCTTATTCACGCTCAACCCGGAAGCGCTATCCCCCCTGAGAATGGCCGTAATTCCAGCACCTTGTCAGGTAATTGGACCGTGCAGATCCGGCGAATCAGGGATTCGCAGAAAACCAACGCCCAAACATATTGATTGTCCAGTCTGCCCGCCGACGGTCCTCATGCTTTGCCGGCCAGAACATGTTCTACCCAGGGCGCAGGGCTCTGGACATGAAAGATCCTGATGGGTTCAACCTCGAGTGCTGTAATCTCGTCGGCAAGAGAAACCTTCAATATTTCGTCCGAGACAACCAGGTTGGCATGGCTGTCATTTGCATGGATCAGGAGCCCGTCAATCCCCTCCTCAGAACCGACCGATGCTTGTGGCTGCCTTGCCTTCAGCAAGTACGAAATCGGATCGAGGCCTTGAGAAACGGAATCCTTCTTGTGCTGGAGCCGGGCACTGACGGCATAAGAATCAGCGTCTCTGACAGCATCTTCCGCCGCGCGCCTTTTCAATTCCCTTGCATCCAATTGTTCCGGATCCCTTATGCCGTATTTCGGGTCAGTAAGATTTTTCAATTTATCTCTCCCGCTTCACGGTGATTCTCTTGGGTGGGACTCCGGCCTCTTTGATCTTGTAGAGCAGAGTTCTGTAACTGATATTCAATGCACGGGCCGCCCGTCTCCGGTTCCATTGCGTCTCACTCAGAGTTTTGAAAATGATCTTGCGTTCAACTTCCCGGACTTTTTGCTTCGCGAGTCTCTTCAATGAAACGTCTCTCGCGGCGGAGTTGTTATGCGTTGGCGCCGGAACCCCCCTGGCGGCCAGTTCATCGATGATCTCGCCTCCCGAACCCCATAGCACATAACGCCTCATCACGCCGGCAAGTTCACGGATGTTCCCAGGCCAATCGTATGTTTGAAGCGCATCAATCAGGCTGTCGGAAGGCGTTGGAGCAATTGAACCCAGCTCTTCACGGTAGGTTTCCCAGAAGTACGTCACCAACTCAGGAATGTCTTCGCGTCGTGCCCGCAACGGTGGCATGTACAGGCTGACGATGTTGATTGAGTAGAAGAGGTCTTCGCGAAAGCTTCTAAGGCTCACAGCCCGGTCCAGATCATGGCGGGTGCTGCAGATAATGCGAAAAAGCGGCGGTGCATAACCCGAGGTGTCGACACCGTGCAGCTTATCGTCGTAGAGCAACTCTGCCAGGGTACGCTGTGAAGCGGGATTCAGTTCAGCTACCTCATCAAAGAAAAGTGTCCCGATACACCCGGGGCTGGCCGTAAATCCGCGCACATCATGGCCATTTCCGCCGACATTTTTGTCTTCCTCGCCAGAGGTCATAAAACTGGCGCTCTTGCGCCATCCGTCTCGCCCCGCCGGGCATACCTTGTGAAAAGGAGTTGCTTCTCCCGGATATTTCTTGTGGATAAGCTTGGCAAGCACCTCTTTTCCACTGCCAGCTTCTCCCCTGATAAGTACAGGAACGTCGGTATAAGCGATCTTCTCGAGTTTCTCCCTCACCTCATTCATGGCGCTTGAAGCGCCAAGGATTGCTTCTTCCGGAGGGAGAAGCCCATTTCGAGATGTGGCAGCCATGCTTTCCCTGACCACGTGCGTTGCCTCTGCTGAGTGTCCGGCGGCAAGTGCGAGAGCACATCGCCTGCCAAAAGCTCGATGCCTAGACGCTCTGTTGCATACGGAATTTGTAACCATCCTGTAACATTCGTGGGTTGTGGGCTTTGCGTCATCTGGATGGAAGGAACTGCGCCACCGCTGGGCCCGATTTTGAATCTGAGGTGCGCGCAAACTTCTTCCGTTTGCGGAAATGTTTTGCAGGTGACAACCGACAACTTTGCAAGTCGATGCAGCCAGACAGCGCTCTGGGTTCCGGCGAAAACTCCAGGTCCTTTTCCCGGAGCCGGTTTCCGGCTCCTGGCCATTTGCGGGCACCTCAATTGCCGACCACAGAGACGCCAGACCTTTATAATTCAAAAGGGTTTGACACTTGGCCCGATATAAGGCAAAACTCTAGACTATGATGTACAGCCACGGGCACATCACGATTTTCTTGCATTGCATGCAGATTTCGGAGCGATGCTGACAAGCACGATACCTTCCGGGTCAGGTTTCGGCTGCAACGTAATCAGTGCCCATTGAAAACTGTATGTGTTTCTCAGGAATTTCCGTCAATACCTTTCATTCAATATTTGGCATTTACAGCTACCACATAAATCTGAGGGCAGGATAAGATTTAACCAGCGCAAAGGAGGAAGGTTTTCCATGTCTTCGGCCAGAGAGAAAAACAAACGCCCTCGGTCCCAACACCGGTCCGCTGACGTCTTTTCTGAACTTGTTGCGCATCTGCGCAAGAACAGGGGTTCGCTTCAAGAAGAATGGGCGCAGCGCATTTCGGAAGCCCGATTATTAACGGCCATGAGTGATGAGGAGATCCTCACTGAAACTACTTCCATATATGATAATTACGTCGACGTCCTGGAGACCGGGGCTGTCGAGGCTTTGCAAGCTTACGCCCGCAACCTCTCTGAACGGATCATTCCTCGCGGCGTGGAGACCCATGAAGTAATTGGAATTGTTCTCCTGCTTCGCGACGTGCTGTTGCGGTCGCTCTTAAGGCATTTCCAATCGAGGTTTGAGCTGCTCGGCCGCATGCTGGATGCCTTTGAACCTGCCGCCCGGCGGATCACAGTGACGGTGGCCGTGGGCTTCGTTCACGAGCGTGAAAGAATCATTCATGAGCAACAGGATGCCATCCGGGGACTCTCAACCCCGGTTTTACCGGTCCGCGAGGGACTTCTTATCCTGCCAATCGTCGGCGTTATTGATCCCCAGCGTGCCCGGCAGTTGACCGGGCAACTACTGCAGGGAATCCGCGCCAACCGGGCCAAGGTGGTGGTGATTGACGTTACCGGCGTCCCTTCCATCAACTCAACCGTCGCCAACCATCTCGTTCTGACGGTGGAAGCCGCCCGTCTCCTCGGAGCAACGGCCATTGTGACTGGCTTGTCCCCTGAAATTGCCCAGACGCTCGTAACACTTGGCGTCGACCTGACCAAGATGAACACAGTTTGCGACCTGCGTGGCGGAATCGAAGAGGCCGACCATGCCCTGGGTTTTAAAGTGACCCGGATTGATGAATCATCAAATGAGGAGAAAGGCTGGTAAATCATGCAGGTTCCAATCCTCAAGCAGGGGCCCTACCTGATCGCTTCGGTGCAGGCGGCGTTGAAGGACGCTGACCTGATCGGGCTTCGGGACGCCTTGACCGAACAGGTCGGGACCTACAGGTCCCGCGGCGTGATTGTCGATGTCACAGCGCTGGACGTCCTCGACTCATTCGCCTGCCGGACGCTGAGCGATATTGCCAGCATGATCAGATTGAGAGGGGCGCAGACGGTGATCGTCGGCATCCAGCCCGAAGTCGCTTTCTCAATGGTCCAATTAGGACTCAAGCTCGAAGGCGTGGCTACGGCACTTGACCTGGAAGAAGGTCTCGAGTACATGAAGCGCAGGACGAAACGGATCCACCATGGCCTGTACGAAGCATGAAGTTCGAGTGATGATCAAGTCGGATGAAGATATTCTCGCAGCCCGGCAGGAAGGGCGGGACTTGGCGGTTCGTTTGGGGTTTGGCTCTTCGGAGCTGGCTGTAATCGCCACGTCCATCTCAGAACTTGCTCGCAACCTCCTTCTTTATGCAAAAAATGGATGTATTGTATGCTGGGCAATCGAGAGTGAACCGAAAAAAGGCATCGTGATTCAGGCCACGGACGAGGGCCCCGGTATTTCAGACGTCGAGGCCGTGCTCAGGGATGGTTATTCCACTTCCGGGGGCCTGGGCCTGGGGCTGCCGGGTGTGCGAAGGATGATGGATGAGTTTGCCATCGTTTCCCACAAAGGGCGCGGAACAACCGTGACCACGATCAAATGGAAGGAATGAATTCGAATCTTGTCAAATGGGGGGTGGCGGAAAGGCAAAAGCCGGGAGAATCTCTTTCCGGTGACCTGCACCTGGTCAAACCGCTTAGGACCGGGGTGCTGCTGGCCGTCGCCGACGGCATCGGCCATGGCCAGGCGGCTGCGGATGCCGCAAGGCTCGCGTTGAGTGCTGTAGAAGAACTTTCTAACAAATCCCTGGTCGAAATCATGCAAGATTGCAGCAGGAAATTGCAGGGAACACGCGGGGCAGTGATGAGCATGGCCCTTCTGAGTACGCTTGACAACACCATGGAATGGCTGGGCGTTGGCAATGTTGAAGGCGTACTGGTGCGCTCGGCTCCGGATGGAAAACCCGCCAGGGAGTCCCTGCTGTTGTCCCGCGGAGTCTTGGGAGGGCAACTGCCTCCATTGCGCACCGCCGCTCTGGAGATCAGCCGCGGGGACACCTTGGTCTTTGCGACCGACGGTATTCAGCGTGGATTTGAGGACAACATGGTTCTCCTCAAAGGGCCGCAGGAAACCGCACAGTTCATTCTTGAGCGTGACGGGCTGGGAACCGACGATGCACTGGTGCTTGTCGCCACTTTTCAGGGGAGGCCGCAATGAAAGCCAGCCAGCGCGAACTCATGAGCCAGTATGAGTCGGCACTGCGGGGCTACCTCGAAAAGACGAACGAAGCGTCGCTGGAAGAAGCCTATGAACTGGGCCGGCGCGCTCTCCGACTCGAAATCAGCCTGATCGAGATGGTCATTCTTCATTCCGAAGCATCCAACCGCGCCCTCTCACAAATGGCCAGCCTGGGTGACTTCTCCGAAGTGCTGAAAGCCTCTGCAAAATTTCTGATCGAGACTCTGACCCCATACGAAATGACGATCAGCGGCTACCGCGAAACCAATGCCGCGCTGCAAGCCAGTGAAGAACGTTACCGGGAGCTGTTCGAAAATGCGAATGACATCGTCTTCACGGTGGACGCCGATGGCAGGCTGACCTCAATCAACAGGGCCGGCGAAAGGCTCACTGGGTATCGGCGTGACGAACCTCCTCCCAGCCCTGTCAATCTCCTGCCCATGGAACATATCGAGGAAGCGGCCAGAATATTCAGCCATCTGAAGTCGGGCGGCAATCCACTTACCCGGGAGCTTGAGATTCTGACAAAGGACGGACACCCGTTGACCGTTGAGGTCAGCGCCCGACCTATTCTTGACGGCGGAGAAATAATCGGCATCCAGGGCATTGCGCGCGACGTCTCAGAGCGCAAGAGGGCCGAGCAGGCCCTGCACCGGCTGAATGAGGCACTGGAAGAACGAGCCAAGCATATCGCCCATGAGCTTCACGATGAGGCCAGCCAGCTCCTGGTCTCGGTGCATATCGCTATCGATGGAATGGTGAATACCCTGCCTCAATCCGCCCAACAGACAATCGGTGAAATCAAGGAGCTGATCGAGCGGATTGAAACCGAATTAAGGCGGCTTTCCCATGAGCTGCGCCCAACTATTCTGGACGACCTCGGATTGGTGCCTGCGGTCGAGTTCCTCACCCAGGGCATTTCCAAGCGCTTCGGGATCCCTATTTCGGTCGAGGGAGACACCAGCGGACGGCTCCCGGCCCAGGTGGAGGTCGCCCTCTACCGCATTGTGCAGGAGGCCCTCAATAATATTACGAAGCACGCCCGGGCCAGTCACGTGACAGTCAGGCTCCAAAAGGAGGAGAACAAAATCCATCTGACCGTTACCGATGATGGCGCGGGCTTTGATGTCCAATCCGTGATGGGACAGAAAGGAAGGTCCGGACTGGGGCTGATTGGGATCAGAGAACGACTGATCCCCTTGCGGGGGGAATGTATAATTAATTCCAGTCCCGGCAAAGGTACTGAAATTTCGGTTCTGGTTCCATCGGAGGGAAAAGATGCCTATTCGTATCCTTCTGGCAGATGATCATCAAATGGTCCGCCAGGGATTGAGGGCCCTTCTAGAGCAGGAGGGATTTAAGGTTGTTGGCGAAGCCGCAGATGGCCATCAGGCCACCCGGTTGGCTCAGGAATTAACGCCGGATATTGCCATCCTGGATCTCGCCATGCCCTTGATGAACGGGATCGGCGCAGCCAAAGCCATCGGCCAGGCAAGTCCGCAAACCAAAGTGGTTGTCCTGACCATGCACACGGAGGCCCAATACGTGCTCGAGGCGCTCCGTGCCGGCATCAGAGGTTATGTTCTGAAAAGCCGCGCGGCCGGCGAACTCGTCCAGGCCATCCGCGAAGTTTCAAGGAACTCAACCTTTCTGAGTTCCGACATTTCAGATACGGTGGTCGACGCTTACCTGAACAAAGTCGATGTTCCAACCGATACATTGAGCCCTCGGGAACTTCAAGTCCTGCAACTAGTCGCCGAGGGAAAGACAACAAAAGAGGTGGCTTCCCTGTTGAATATCAGTGTGAAAACAGCCGAATCGCATCGAACGCGGATCATGGAAAAGCTCGATATTCACGAAACTGCTAGCCTCGTGAGGTATGCAATTCGGCGCGGTCTGGTCCAGCCCTGATCTCGTGCCGCCGGCCTCCTTCCAAGCATTTCTGCCCTTGCCCGTCTGGTACTCCCGAGGTAATTTTTAAGGTTTTTACCGGATTGACCACCAACTTTACCGGAGAATAGCATTATCGTGCGCGTCATGCGCTACCCCACCTCGCGCATAGCTGGCCGGGACCCGAGTTTAGAACAAGTGTAGCCGTAGGGTAGCAACCATGGCTATTCGAGTTGCACTTTACGGCTCGGTCTGTGGGTTCAATATACGGATCACGATCTGCCGTATTCTCCTGCGCGTGTGAGGTTTTATATCATCGGGTGCCGGGATGCCGGAAAATGACGAGGGAGAGCGGAAAGGGCTGAAGCGCTCGACGAAACCTCGAATCATGTTGGCCGATGACAACGGACCGGTTCGCCGGAGCCTGAAGTCTCTCCTCGAACGGGAAGGTTTTGAGATTGTGGGTGAGGCCACCGACGGAGAACAGGCCGTCTCCCTGGCCCACCAGCGCCGGCCGGACGTCATCATTCTTGATCTCTCAATGCCTCACCTGAATGGGATTGAAGCCGCCCGCCGCATACACATATCGCTTCCAGAAGTCCGAACCATCATCCTGACCGTCCATCGCGAGTATCACTATGTTGTGCGTGCCCTGGAGGCGGGCGCGCGTGGCTACATCCTGAAGGGCCGAGCTGTGGAAGACCTGGTTCGCGGTGTTCACCAGGTGGCCGAAGGAAAACTGTTCGTCAGCCATGGGCTTTCCCGGCCGGTCATCCAAAAGTCTGGGAATCTTCCAGCCCCCTCAAACCTGCCGTAATTCCTGCCTTCGACTCTCCTTCGAAAAATACAATTGGCAATCCGGACTTGGCGGACTGGCTCTGGATGCCTCGTCGGCAGAGTTAACCATCCCAGGGATACCCCTCCCTCACCGGGCAGCGTGTATTTGGAAAGACGAGGTGCGGGCTGCCTCTCAAAGCCCCCATTTCCTGGAAGTTTGTTCCAAGTCGCCTGATTTTGCAGGAATCTCCTGCCTGTCATCGGGTGGCAAGTGCGTATAACTGATTAAGAACCCACAGAACGCTCTAAAAGTAAGCAATTCCTCCCTGCTCCCTGATAGAATAGCCGCCAGTAAAGGGCGGCAAGACGTTAAAAAATCAACCGGAGGCTCGAAATGGAAAAACTGGGTGTGGGCATCGTGGGAACAGGATGGGTTTCGGGCGAATACATCCGGGCGTTTGAGGCCGACCCTCGCACCGAGGTGCACGCCATCGTCAGCCGTGAGAAGGACCGTGCCCATGCCAAAACAGAACAGTTCAAGCTGGAACGCGCGCGGGCCTACGAACACCTGGAGAAGATGCTCGACGATCCCGGCATCCAGATCGTTGTCCTCGCTACGCCCCACCATCTGCACGTCCCGCAGGGCATCGCGGCGGCCCAAGCCGGGAAACACCTCATCATCGAAAAGCCCGTGGCGCTCAACCTGGAAGGAATGCGGAAACTGCAGGCTGCCGTCCACGCCGCCAAAGTCAAGACGGTGGTCAGTTTTGTGCTGCGCTGGAATCCCTTGTTTGAAACCATTCGAGCGATGCTGGCCGACGGACTCATCGGGAAGATTTTTTCAGCCGAGGTCGATTACCTGCACGGCATTGGACCCTGGTACGCACAATACTACTGGAACATCAGGAAAGACATGGCCGGCAGCAGCCTGCTGACCGGCGGGTGCCACGCCGTCGACGGTCTCCGCTGGTTTGTGGGCAAAAAGGCAGTGGAGGTTTTTGCTTACGCCAACACCAGCCCCGACAATCCTCTGAATTACGAGTATGAACCCAACAGCACCACTCTGGTCCGCTTTGAGGACGGCACCATCGGAAAGGTGGCTTCTTCCGTCGAATCCATCATGCCTTACGTTTTCCGCATCCAGTTGCTGGGTGACCAGGGTGCCATCCGCAACAACGAAGTCTTCAGCAGGCGCTGGCCAGGCCAGAAAAACTGGGCGGCTATCCCCACCGTTCTTCCCGACAGCGGTGACGTCTCACACCATCCCTTCCCTCAGGAGGTCAGCCACTTCATCGACTGCATCCTGGAAGATCGAGAATCGCACGCGAACCTGGATGACGCTGCCCTCACGCATGAAATCTGTTTCGCCTCGGAAATTTCAGCCCACGAACACCGGCCCGTCTCCCTGCCGCTTTAGAAAAGCATGACGGGTGATGCGCTCGTCACCGCTTTCGCGAAGTACGCGGCAAATTCAAAACCTCGCATCCTCACCGCAAGAATCGGATTGCCCCTGGCGCCGCATTCGCCGCAAGATAACTTCTGAGGAGAATTATAAAATGAATTCTATGCAAGAAGATTACTCGCGGATCGAAAAAGCGATCCATTATCTTGACGAACGTTTTCCCGAGCAGCCTGATCTCAGTGAGATTGCGAAAAGCGTCAACCTCAGCCCGTTTCACTTCCAGCGGCTCTTCCGGCGCTGGGCGGGTATCAGCCCCAAGCGCTTTCTGCAATTCCTGATGCTGGACTATGCGAAGCAGGCACTCGACCAGTCCGGGAACGTCCTCGATGCCACATACGCCGCGGGCCTTTCAAGCCCCAGCCGACTGCACGATCTGTTTGTCAGCGTCGAGGCCATTACGCCAGGCGAATTCAAGAAGCGCGGCGCAGGGCTGCGCATCTGTTACGGCTTTCATCCGAGCCCGTTCGGCGAATGCCTGTTGGCAGTGACCGATCGCGGAATCTGTGCCATGTACTTTGTGACCAGCACGCGAAAGGCTGTTCTTGATGAAGTGCGGCGCCGCTGGCCCGGGGCCAGTTTTGTGGAAGACCCAAAAGCAACCAGGAAGTACCTCGACCGGATCTTTCCCCGCAACAGTTCGCAGGCAAAGCTGCCCATCGATCTGCGCGGAACCAATTTTCAGATTAAAGTGTGGCAGGCGTTGCTGGAAATCCCTCCTGGGGCCGTAGTTCCTTATGAAGATCTGGCGGCCCGCGTGGGCAATCCCAGGGCAACAAGAGCGGTGGGCAGCGCGGTGGGGCAGAATCCTATCGCCTTCATCATTCCCTGCCACCGCGTTATCAGGAAAGTGGGCGCCATTGGCAACTATCACGGTGGCGTTAGCAGAAAACGCGCCATTCTCGCCTGGGAGGCCGCGCGTGCGCACGGGGAGGTATAAACAACCAGCGACTGCCATGCAACTGCTGAGGGCGTAATGCAGGTGTAAAAACTGAAGTCGTTTCAGTACATCCGGTCGAATTCAGCGTGCGACCCAATCCAGAACCACACGATCACCGATCCCTCCATTACCCCTAAGGCCCGATAGCCCAAGCACACCCGCGCAGACCGGGTATTGCTCTGGTTGTCGATTTTCTTAAACCGAAGGCCAGGATGCCGCGGATTCTCCTGGAAGAGCAGCTAAGCCTCCCTTGCTTGCCGGTGGACTTCTTCTGGAAGGTTAGCTTAGGCCTCGCGGAATTGGCGCGTGGTGCGGGACCAGATCAAAGGAGGTCGTCCAGCGGGCGGGTCTTTCCCTTGCGATGCTCAGCGAGGGCTTCATCGGCAAGGCGGCGGATTTTCTCTCTGCTGGAGGCAAAACCCCTCGACCAGACCGCTTCATCTTCAAGCTCTGCCAGGATCTGTGCTGCTATCGCGTCCTGTTCTTCCTGCGGCAGGCTGGAAATCTTTTCGACCGCTTTTTCTAGCAGCTTGGTCATGCCCTCAAAGTAGCAGACTCCTTTCACGCTCGCAAGGGCGCCAGCCACAATGACTTCCAAATCAGATCCCGAGCAATGGAGACAAGCGGCTGAGGACTTCATCGAGGATTTCCTGTGGGACGCGGCCGGCAGCTTCAGCCCGCCGCTCTTTCCAATCCACGCTCTTCAGGTGGTCTGCAAGTATCACTCCCTCTATCCGCATATCCTCTGGTAACGCAACTTCAAACGGGTAGCCTTTTACACGGCTGGTAACCGGGCAGACCAGCGCCAGACCACTCTTTTCGTTGTAAAGCTGAGGGGAGAGAACCAGAGCAGGCCGGCGCCCTGCCTGTTCGCGTCCTGCTTGCGGATCAAAGGTCAGCCAGATCAGGTCACCAGCGTCAGGAACGTAGCCACGGGCTACCATGTCTCTTTCCCGACCGGCCCGCCCCACTCGATTTCACCGTGGCGGTTTCGGGGGGTGATCCTGCCGACAAGTTCTCCAAGGCTGTGCATGCGACGGGCGGGTTTGATCACAATCGTTCCGTCGCGGCCCAGGCTCACAGTCAATCGGTCACCTTCTTCCAGACGGGCGTTCTCCGCAACCGTCTTCGGGATTCTCACCGCCAGGCTGTGACCCCACTTCCCGAGTTGTGTTTCACTCCCCGTTTTCATGCGTATCTACAATGAATATACACCCGCCAGGTTCTGCTGTCCATTCCCTCCGCCCTTTTGGCATCCATCAATGATCAGGCTTTGTTCCGCCTTCGCGAATCGCCCAACAGGCTGACGACAACCGTCACGGCAAAATTGAGGATAAGGGCGACAAACCCCGCATTCAACCCCATGAAGGGGTCTCGCCCGCTCAAGGTGAGGAATGTGACCGTTGCAATCCCTACAACCAGCCCGGAGAAGACCCCGGACCTGCTGGCGCGGCCCCAATACAGCCCAAGGACAACTCCGGGGAAAAACTGCGTGACTCCGGCATACCCAAGCAATAACAGCGCGACAATGGTCCGGGCGCCCGAGACCGCGAAAAGCAGCGCGACCGCCATCAGCACCACCGACGCTGTCCTGGCCAGTTTTGCCACGCTGTCATCGCTCATGGACGGCGCAAAGATCGGCCGGAAGAAATTCTTTGCGAACAGCGTGGATGCAGTGAGAATCAGGATGGCGGAAGGCACCATGGCCGTCAGAGCACCCGCTCCGCCCACTACTCCCAGAAACCAGGGCGGGAAGGTTTTCTGCACCACGGTCAGCAGTGAAAGATCGCCATCTTTAAGCCCGGGAACAACCAGGATGGCGGCAAAACCAGCAAAAAAGATCAGGGGCAGCAGCAGCGTATAGAGCGGCATCACCACCGCATTTCGCCGCAAGGTATCGGAGCTCCTAGCGGTGAAACTGGCACCGAAATTGTGCGGCCACATATAGACTCCCAGCGAAGTCAACAGGACCGTGGAAATGAACCAGCCGTGTCCCATAGTGTGCGTGGGACCCGGCATGGTTAAATGCAAAGGATGAAGGCGGGCGATCTCCTTGAACATGGGGCCGAATCCGCCGAACCAGTGGTAGGGAATGGCCAGCCCGATCACCAGCGCGGCGCCGAGCAGCAGCACATCTTTCAACACGCTCACCAGCGCCACGGCTCGAATGCCGCTGGTAAACACAAACCCGGCTACCAGCGCGCCTCCAATCACCATAGCCGCCGTCTGATTGATCTTGCTGAAGCTGGCCACTTCCACGATGATTCCCATGCCCTTAAGCTGCAATTGCAGATAAGGCACGATGAACACAACTCCTACGGCGGCAACCAGCGCGGCAAGTACTTTGCTGTCGTACCGCTTCTCAAAAAAGTCCGATTGAGTCTGCAAGCCCTGGGCACGCGCCGCCTCCCAAAGTTGCGGAAGGATGTAGAACGACACGACATAGCCAAGGGTGAGATAGGAGAGAATATAAAGGGTTGGTCCGCCACGCGAATAGGCCCAGCCGCTGGCGCCGAGGAATGAAAAGGTCGTATAAACCTCTCCCGCCATCAGCAGCCAGACCAGAACTACTCCAAAGCCGCGGTTGGCAACCGTCCACTGCTCGAGGTCCATCCTCCTGCTGGCGCCAGCCCGGAAACCAATCCACGAGCCAATGCCCACGATGGCAAGAGTGATCAGAAGCGCAGTTGCCGAAGGACTCATCGTGCTCCACCACCGCGGCCATCAGGTTGCTGCTCATCGGCCCGCTTCTCAAACCGGTAGGCGCCCCAAAGGCAAAGCGGCGCCAGCACGATCCATAGCATTAACCAGAAAAGGTTGAACGGTAAACCCGCCACAAACGGCTGTATGCGGTCCCAAAGCGGGACTGTAAAGCACATCCCCACAAACGGAATCAGGCCCAGTACTAGTGCGGGCCAGGTTGGCTTTCTCGCCATGACGGCACCTATGTTTTTCTTTCGAGGTCGCCATTCGAACGGCCGACATCGAAAATCCGGAATTTTAAGGTCTCCATGATGCTTTCTTCTGATTCGAACAGCGACCTTGCATTCAAGTTGTGAGCGTCCAGGAGTGCCAAAACTCTCATCCTCTCTGTGAAAGGCAAGTTGAACTTCCAAAGCACATCCTGATTGGTGTTCTTACGATCAAAAACTCTTTCGTGGTTTGCAAAATGCCACCGGCCAACATCAAAAAATCCCACACATCGTGTAGTCGCTCTGCTGCAGAAAGTGCCTTCGATGAGTGCGCACATACTCGCCAATACTTCGAATCCAAGGGTCTGAGTTGCTGTCAACATGGAACAATTCGGGCACCTCAGAATATGCGAAGATCGATACCTTTCCCTCTTTGGGCGCCGAGGAGCGCCTGAATGCAAAAAATGCCGCGCTGAACCTTGAGCGTGTCCAATCAAGCAGCGGCGAGGGGAACCCGTGATGCCGGAGATAAACCATGTACAAGTAGATCTCCGGTGTCGGGAACTGATGGAGAGACCACGCGTCGATCTTATCTAGCAATTCCTGAACCTCTGGCGGCTCTGGGATGTCCCATTTCTGGGAGGTATAGCTCTCAATCTGAGGCTTGAGACGAGAAATAAGCCCGTAATACTCATTTACAAGCACGTCTTCCCATCCGGCCCTCTCGAGCGTAGTCTTAAGAGGCCAAGTGGAATCGCAAACCCCTCGAAACAAGAATTGCGCCCTACGCCCTTGAGATTTCTCTTCTTCCTGAATCGCGGATAACTGTTGCTGAAAATCTTCCCAGCCGCTAGTCTCCACCAGGTTCATCCTCACCCCCCAGACGCTAAGTTTCTCCTGACATATCTCTGAACTCCCCAAGGCGTCAGACCCTCAAATCCGCTGTGGGCAGAAACCGCGGCGGCTTGCGGAATTTCGTGGCCTGCTCGAACGAGTAGGCCAGCTTGATCAGCGTGGGCTCGCTCCAGGCGCAGCCAAAGAATGAAATGCCGACCGGAAGTCCGAAAACGTACCCGGCGGGCACGGTCACGTGCGGATAGCCGGCGATGGCAGCCGGGCCGGAGCTTCCGCCCGCGTCGTGGTCGCCGTTCACCAGGTCCGTGGGCCAGGCCGGCGCGCCAGTGGGGGCCACCAGCGCGTCCAGCCTGTACTTCTCCATAGTGGCGTCGATGCCCTTTTCGCGCGAAAGCTCGCGGCATTTCGCGAGCGCCTTCCGATATTCCGGACTCGAGAGCGAGCCTTTCGCCTCGGCCTTGATAAAGGTATCCTGGCCAAAGTAAGGCAGTTCCTCGCGTGCGTGCTTCTCGTTGAAGTCAATAATTTCTTTCAGCGTATGCACAGGGGCCTTCGGCCCGAGCGAGGCAAGATAGGCGTTGAGGCCGGCCTTGAATTCGTAAAGCAACACGGTAAATTCCCCATCGCCCAGATGCTTGAACGTCTCGATGTTGGCCGGGTCAACGATCACCGCTCCCTGCCCCTTCATGGCGGCGATGGCAGCATCAGCCAGCTTGTCGACAAACTCGTTGTAACCAAACAGTTGCCGCACCACGCCAATACGGGCGCCTTTGAGGCCCCGCGAGTCCAGAAACTTTGTATAATCCGTCTGCGATTTGCCGCGGCTCGCGAGAGTCGCATCGTCGCGCGGATCGACGCCCGCAATGGCGCCCAGCACGGCGGCTGCGTCGGCCACAGTACGGGCCATGGGGCCGGCGGTATCCTGCGTGTGAGAAATGGGAACCACCCCGCTGCGGCTGGCCAGCCCCACCGTGGGCTTGATGCCCACAATGCCGTTGGTGGACGACGGGCACACAATCGAGCCGTCGGTTTCCGTCCCCAGCGCCACGGGACACAGATTGGCGGAAACAGCCACGCCCGAGCCGGAACTCGATCCGCAAGGATTGCGATCAAGCGCGTAGGGATTGCGCGCCTGGCCGCCGCGCCCGCTCCAGCCACTGGTGGAATGCGAAGAACGAAAGTTGGCCCACTCGCTCAGATTCGCCTTGCCCAGAATAACGGCTCCGGCCTTGCGAAGCTGTGCCGCCACAAACGAATCGCGCGCTGGAATCGAGCCCTCCAGAGCGCAGGAGCCGGCCGTAGTGGTCATGCGGTCCGCCGTTCCAACGTTGTCTTTCACCAGCACGGGGATGCCGTGCAGCGGCCCGCGCGGACCTTTGGCCTTGCGCTCGCGGTCAAGGTCGCGCGCCATGGACAGTGCGTCCGGATTGACCTCAATTACGGCATGAAGCGAGGGCCCTTTGCGGTCGAGTTCTTCAATTCGCGCGAGGTATTTTTCCGTGATCGTGTGCGACGTCATCCTGCCGGATTTCATGGCGTCCTGAAGCGAACTGATGGTGGTCTCATCCAACTCGAACGGCCGAACGCCCTGCCCTTTTGGAATGGGCGTTTCCGACGTACATGTGGAAAACGGCACCGCCATTGCGGCTGTGCCGCTGGCAATGCCAAGCTTCAAAAATTGCCGGCGGTCAAATTGGCCCTTGCTGGAGCCGGTTGTTTTTTTCGGATTCACGTCTGTAGCGTCCTTCGAATGAATTCCTTGCGCCAGCCATCATAGCGCAACTCTCGAACGCCGTGAGGCGCTTGCTCTTCAAAATGGAATCTGCGATGATCACTTGTTCAGCTTCGCATACCTCAATTTTCTGGAGGCCTCATGCCAGTCGATCCTCATTTACCGAGCCGCGCCATCCTGGAAGGGCGCGACCGCGCGGGCGCGCGATCCATGCTGAAAGCCATTGGCTTTACTGACGAAGACCTCGCCAAGCCCATCGTAGGCGTCGCAAACACGTGGATTGAGACCATGCCCTGCAACTATCACCTTCGGCGCCTGGCCGCCAAGGTGAAGGAAGGCATTCGCACGGCAGGTGGCACACCCATGGAATTCAACACCATCGCCATTTCCGATGGTGTAACCATGGGCACCGAGGGAATGAAGGCGTCACTGATCAGCCGCGAAGTCATTGCCGATTCGATTGAACTCGTAGGCCGCGGGCACATGTTTGACGCCATGTTCGCGCTGGTGGGCTGCGACAAAACGATCCCCGCCGGGGCCATGGCGCTGCTGCGGCTGAACGTTCCCGGCGTGCTTCTCTACGGAGGTTCCATCGCTGCGGGCCATTTCCAGAGCCACGACGTCACCATCCAGGACGTCTATGAGGCAATCGGCGCAAACGCGGCGGGGAAAATGTCGGACGCAGACCTGAAGAAACTGGAAAATGTGGCCTGCCCGGCGGCGGGCGCCTGCGGCGGACAATTTACCGCCAATACCATGTCCACAGTGATGGAATTTATCGGCCTCTCACCGATGGGGCTCAACGGCATCCCCGCCATGGATCCCGCCAAGGATGAAGCCGCCTTCAAGGCGGGCCAACTGGTGATGGACGTCTTCCGGCGGGGCGTCCGGCCGCGCGACATCCTCACTCGCAAGGCCTTTGAAAACGCCATCATCAGTGTGGCTGCCACGGGCGGTTCCACCAATTCGGTCCTCCACCTGCTGGCCATGGCGCGAGAAGCGGGCGTCGCGCTCTCGATCAACGACTTTGACGGCATCAGCGCGCGAACTCCGCTGATTGCCGACTTGAAACCCGCGGGCAAATACGTGGCCGTGGACGTTTATAAGGCCGGCGGGATTCCGGTGATCGCCAAGAAGCTGATTGAGGGCAAGCCGGGGCTGCTGCACGAAGATCAGATGACCCCGAGCGGCAAGACCATTGGGGAAGAAGCCCGCGCCGTAAAGGAAACAGCCGGCCAGGACGTTATCCGTTCCGTTGCCAATGCCAAGAAAGCGACCGGCGGTCTGGTGATCCTGAAAGGTAATCTTGCGCCGGACGGCTGCGTGGTAAAAATTTCCGGCCACGAACCGCTCACACACCGTGGTCCGGCCCGCGTGTTCAACAGCGAAGAAGAAGCCATGAAGGCCGTCACGAGCAAAAGTATCAAAGCAGGTGAAACGGTTGTCATCCGGTATGAAGGACCGAGCGGGGGCCCTGGCATGCGCGAAATGCTGGGCGTGACGGCAGCTTTGGTGGGCGAAGGTCTGGGAGAATCGGTGGCGCTGCTCACCGATGGCCGCTTCAGCGGCGCAACGCGCGGCCTGATGGTGGGGCACGTCGCGCCGGAAGCCGCCCGGCGAGGCCCGATCGCCGCATTGAAAGATGGAGACATCGTGGTGTTTGACGTCAACGCACGGAAGCTGAACGTGGAACTCACCGCGGAAGAAATTGCAAAGCGCCTGGAAAGCTGGAAGAAACCCGAGCCGCGTTACAAGTCGGGTGTTTTTGCCAAGTACGCCGCGCTGGTCTCGTCCGCAGCCGAAGGCGCCGTGACCCAGGCAAAGCAGATGTAGCGCCACCCTCGGTGGTGCATGTTCCGGTCGCGGTGGGGGGGACCGGCGGTACATCAGGAAGGCCGCGCCGGGAATCAACTGTCAAGAAAGGGAACCTGCTCCGGGGTCGAAACCAAGCCAGGCAAATAAAAAAAATGTTTCAAGTTCTGCCCGGAAGTATCCTCACTACACCCTCACTCAGGCCTGGTCCTTGAACGCCGCCACGCGCTACCGCTAAGCAGGCGGAAATCTCGCGTTCCGCCTATAACTTGATGGCCGAAGGGGTTTGTGCGAGAATGGCTCAAGTGGGGGTTTTAAGTAAAGCGTGGTTCATCTGGTCCAAATGAATACCTTGACGCAAGTGCAATTCGCAGCACAGGAGATGAAGTGTACTCCGATCTTAAAACACTGATCGATCTACAGCATGTAGATCAGCAAATTGCCGATCTTTCCTCCCAAATTGAAACTTTCCCCAGCAAAATCCAGGCCATAGAAAAACAACTGAATGATTTTATCCATGCTCACGAGGAACGCCAGCAGCATCTGAGCACAAACCAGAAAGAGCGCCGAGACATGGAAGGTGAAATTCAGATGATTCGCCAGAAGATTTCCAAGCACAAGGACCAGCTTTATCTGGTAAAGACCAATGAGCAGTACCGGGCCATGCTGAAGGAAATCGAGGGCGAGGAGACCAAAATCCGCAGCATCGAGGATCGCATCCTGGAGAAGATGATCGAATCCGAGGACCTCCAGAAGCTGGTGAAGGAAGCTGAGGGGCGTCTGGAAGCGGAAAAGAAGCGTGTGGCTCATGAAATAGCCGAGCTGGAAGCGGCCGCCAAGGCGGGCAAGGAAGAACGCGACCATTCCCTACGTGACCGCCAGGAACTTGCGGTCAAACTCAACAGCGATATACTGAGCCATTACGAGTTTGTCCGCAAGGGACGGGGCGGGCTGGCGCTGGCGGAGGTTCGCGACGGGAAGTGCATGGGGTGCAATGTGCTATTGCGCCCGCAACTATACTACAACGTCCGGGCGGGCGAAGGCCTTTACGAATGTGAAAACTGCGCTCGCATCCTTTACTCGCACGAGCGCCTCACAACCGCGACACAGAACGACGGCCCGCAGGCAGTGGCGCCGAATTAGATTTCATCTCCGGCCGGGGATTTTCCTCGACCGCGCTAACTCACAACACAACGGTGCTTCCCGGCACCAGACTTAGATCGGTACCTGACCTATGCCTAATCCGCCAGCCAAAGACGAACAAATCATCGCCCACATTGACGGCGGTTCGCGCGGCAATCCCGGCCCGGCGGCCTATGCAGTGGTGATCAACTCAAAGGACGGAACCCACCTGGCCTCGCTTTCCAAATACCTGGGACACGCCACCAATAACGTCGCGGAATACGAGGGATTGCTGGCGGCACTCAGTTATGCCCTGCACCTCAACCGCCCGAAGCTGAAAATCATCACCGACTCCGAACTTCTGGCGCGGCAGATCAACGGACAATACAAGGTCAAGAATCCAAATCTCAAGGTGTTGTATGATCGCGCCCGCACGCTGATTTCCCAATTCGACACATTCCGCATTGAACACGTCCGCCGCGAGCACAACCGCGAAGCCGACCGTTTGGCGAACGAAGCGATGGATGCTGCTTCAAAAAGCAAGATGCCACAACAGCCACTTTCCGCGGAACCCAAGCTCTTCCGCGCTACGCCCACCCATCGCCAGGGCGCGTTGGAATTGGACGGCTCCCTCCCAATCGCTGAAGGCGAACAAATAAACCTGAAAACCGAGCGCAAGAAATAGCAAACCACTCCCCCGGATACTCCGGGCAAGTGGACCCGGCGATTGATGCTTTACCTCGTGAACTGGGCAAGTTACACTTAGGGCCCGCGGGATGTTTCTTTTGGACTGCAAGCCAGGCCTCAATCGCCCTTTTACACCTTGGGAGGATGCGCCATTGAAATTTAAAAGTGCCCACTGGTTACTTTTGCTCGCCGTGTTTCAGTCCGCACTGGCCTTCAATTGCGGCCAAACTGCGCCGAACAATCCCGAAATCAGCAGCAACGACATTTCGATATCCATAACTCCAAGCACCTCCGTCGTCCCGCCCAATCAGAGCCAGCAATTCTCGGCGCAAATCACTGGTGTGCGCGCGCCGGATGTCGTCTGGGGCATCCTCAATCCCAGTCCTGCCAAGGGCACGATCAACTCGAACGGCCTGTACACGGCCCCGAATGCGCCACCAGCTTCCTCTGTCACCGTATTTGTGCAAATTATCGGGCACCCTGCAAAGATTGCCATGGCCACGGTTTGGTTTCCAGGGCCGGGGACGGTTACAACCACCAACAATTCATTGGTGGCCCAATATTCAATCGTGGTGCCCGATGGTGGCAAGGTGAAAATCGAGTTTGGTCTCGACACTTCCTACGGCCGGGACACATGGGCGAAGGCTGCGCCTTCCGGGGGTGGTCCGGTGAATATCCTGGTGGCGGGCATGAGGGCCTCCAGCACCTATCACATGAGGGCGGTAATTGACCTGCCGGGCGGGACGCAGATGGAGGATGTCGACCATACCTTTCAAACCGGCGCGATACCGGCTGGCCAGATGCCGCAAATCGCAGTGCAAACACCCGGCACACTGACTCCCAGTCCCGGCGTCGAGCAATTAACCCTGGTGAACACGGCGCAGGTGACAACAAATCCACTGGAGGCGGTGGTCACTGACCTCCAGGGAAATGTTATCTGGTACTATGATCTCAACCCTACTGGCACCACTCATTATTTCGCCTTTCCCTTCAAGCTCATGTCAAACGGCGACATTCTGGTTAATGTTTATAGTAACGCGGGTGGCACTGACACATTACGCGAGATCGACCTGGCAGGAAACACGATTCGCGAAATGACTATATCGGATTTGAACAACCGGCTTAATGCCGCCGGGTATGACTGGTCAGCGATGGCCATACATCATGATTTTGCGTTGCTGCCCAATGGGCACATCATCCTGCTAGTCAATCTCTCAGAAAACTTCACTGACCTTCCAGGATATCCCGGCACCACCAGCGTCACCGGAGACGCCCTGGTGGACATCGATCAGAACTGGAATCCCGTCTGGGCATGGAATGCTTTCGATCACCTGGACATCAATCGCCACCCTCGTGGTTTGCCCGACTGGACACATGGGAATGCGGTCATCTACTCACCGGACGATGGTAACTTGCTCTTCTCGAGCCGCCATCAATCCTGGATCATCAAAATTGACTACGAGGACGGCAATGGAAACGGAGACATCCTCTGGAAACTTGGATACCAGGGAGATTTTGCGTTGGATTCGGGAGCGCCGGCGGCCTGGATATACGGGCAGCATGGTATCCGCATCTGGAGTCCGAATTCGACCGGGATTTTCACACTTGGCATGTTCGATAACGGGTACATCCGTGTGCTTGATGATACAGGGGCGCTCTGTGGCACGACGGGCGAACCGGCCTGCTATAGCCGAGCGCCACTCTTCCAGATAGATGAGGCTACCCATACTGCCCACGTTATCTGGGAGGATTTGCCTCTGCCTTTTTCGGCTGCATTGGGAAGTATGGAATTGCTTGCCAACGGGGACGTTGAATTCGACGAAGGTTTCCTGCCGGCAAACCCTTTCGATTCCCATGTCCTGGAGGTAACCCAAACGACCACCCCTCAGACCGTCTGGGAACTCGATGTAACGGGCCAGGCTGGTTACCGGATTTACCGCATTCCGAGTCTCTATCCCGGCGTGCAGTGGTAAGGTCCGGCGGGAACTCCGCAACAGGCCAAAAGGGAGACGGAGAGAGTTTTTATTGCAACTCGAAGCTTTATGCAGAGCTGTTCCTGTGAGGCCCTGCCCCGCTACATTCCAGCCATGGGTTCAGAAACCTGATTGACCCTCTCGCGGTCGTCACTCCCGAAAAGCACTTTACAACCCGATCCAAGCCGTTTACACTACCGCCCCATTGGATGTTTTGGTGGACGAGAGCTCAGGCAGGTAAGGGGCTTTCGGCCGGGGGGAAAATGGCGGTGAAGTTCAAAAGCATCCGGTGGTGTGTGTATTTAGCGCTGTTCCAGGCCGTCCTGGCCTTTAACTGTGGTCAGAACCAGACGTTCAACATCATTCCGGTCAAAGACTCCAGCGGGGTTACGGTAACTGTATCGCCGGGCTCCGCCGCCGTGATGGCCGGCCAGACACTGCAATTAAGCGCCAATGTGACAGGGACCACCGACAACGGCGTCTCCTGGACCATCTACAGCGCCGGCGCCAGTGCAGGGGCGATTGACTCCAGCGGTCTTTATAAGGCCCCGAACACAGGGCTCGCGGCACCTGTCAAGATTCAGGCGGCAAGCCTGGCCAACCCCACCAAGACCGCCGAAGCCATGGTGTGGGTGCTGGCCCCGGGAACGGTGACCCATACCAACAATCCATTAGTGGCGCAGTATTCGATGCTGGTTCCCGACGGCGGCAGCGTCAAGATTGAGTTCGGGCCGGATACTTCCTACTCGCTCGACACGTGGACGCAGAACGCGCCTTCCGGCGGCGGGCCGCTGAACATTCTGGTGGCGGGGATGCGGGCCTCCAGCACCTATCACATGCGCGCGATGGTTGCTTTGCCCGATGGGCAGCAGTTCCAGGATGTTGACCACACTTTTCAAACTGGGGCTCTGCCGGCAAACCGCATACCTGCCATCACCGTGAGTCAGCCTGGCACTCTGGCACCGAATTCAGGAGTCGAATTGCTTGATCTCGTCAATGCCGCCGGTGTCACGGGCAATCCATTGCAGGCTGTGGTCACAGATTTAAACGGGAATGTTATCTGGTACTACGACATTGACCCCGACGGATCTACCGGCGCCCTGCCCTTCCCGATCAAGCTGCTGCCCAATGGCCATTTTCTGATCAACGCCACGCCTGCGGGCTCCGGGGGTACCGGAGGGCCGGGCGTTCTGTTGGAAATTGATCTTGCAGGAAACATTATTCGCTCCATGACGAGCGCCGAATTGGCCAGCCGCCTGGTCACCGCAGGTTTCAACCTGGTCCCCCATGCCATGCATCACGATTTCCTGCTGCTCCCCAACGGCCATCTAATCATCCTCGTGGACCACACGAAGGATTTCACGGACCTTCCTGGTTATCCCGGTACAACCTCTGTACTGGGTGATGCGTTGATCGAGTTGGACCAGAACTGGCAGCCGGTGTGGGTCTGGGACACCTTCGATCACCTTGACGTCAACCGCCATCCACTCGCCTTCCCGGATTGGACCCATGCGAATGCGCTCATCTATTCTCCGGACGACGGCGACCTGCTGCTTTCCATGCGGGACCAGTCCTGGGTGATTAAGATCGATTACCAGGATGGCAAGGGGACGGGCGACATTCTTTGGCGGCTTGGCTATCAGGGCGATTTTACGTTGGCTTCGGGAGGTGCTCCGGCCGCGTGGCCATATGGCCAGCACGACATTGAACTTACCAGCGCAAACAGCTCGGGCACTTTCGACTTGAGCATGTTTGATAACGGATGGATTCGAATTATGGACGGTAGCGGCGATCAGTGCGGCGCCTCAGGCCAACCCGCGTGTTACAGCCGTGCGGTGGTATTCCAGGTCGACGAGGCCACTCGAACAGCCAGCGTCATTTGGCAGGATTCCAACCTGCCCTACTCACTCGCCCTAGGAAGCATACGCTTTCAGACCAACGGTGATGTGGAATTTGACGAGGGCTTCCTTCCCGCTTCTCCTTGGAAGGCGGTTGTGCAGGAGGTAACGCACGAAATCAGTCCGCAGCTAGTCTGGCAGCTCGAAGTGGATGACCAGCCTAGCTACCGTGCTTTCCGGCTTCCCAGTCTCTATCCCGGCGTGCAGTGGTGAACTCATCCGCGCGGGCCATGGCGCCCGGCCGCGCGGCTTTTTGGGTCTCGATGCATGGGGCCCTGCCCAAAGGGCGAGTCAGCGATCCCGCAGAGCTTCCCTGTCAGGCTTGCGCCGCCCGCCTGCGGTGAATAAGATAGTGTCTTCACCGGAGGTTCCTGCTCATGGCCGATCCGGCATCGCTTTCCATGTCTGTCGTCCAACCGTTGACCGTGCTGACGGAAGAGGAGCAGATGTTCCAGGCGGCAACGCGCGAGTTTGCCGAAAAGGAGATCGGCCCGCACGTTGAAGCCATGGACCGCGATGGCGTATTCCGCCAGGACCTCATCGAAAAGTTTTTCGAGCAGGGCTTCATGGGCCTCGGCATTCCGGAAGCCTACGGCGGCAGCGGCGGATCGATCTTCATGTCCGTTCTGGCCATCGAGGAGTTTTCGCGCGTGGATGCTTCCGCCGGCGTGGTCATCGATGTTCAGAACACACTCGTCTCCAACGCCATTCTCCGCTGGGGTACGGAAGGCCAGAAGAAGGAATTTCTTCCCCGGCTGACGCGCGACACCATAGGCTCCTACGCCCTCTCAGAAGCTGGTTCGGGCAGCGACGCGTTTGCCCTCGAAACACGGGCGGCCGAAGATGGCGACAGCTACGTGCTGAACGGCCGCAAGCTGTGGATCACCAACGCGAGGGAAGCCGGCATCTTCATCATCTTTGCCACTCTCAACCGCGAACTGGGCTATAAAGGCATCACGGCTTTTCTGGTGGACCGCTCGACGCCCGGTCTCACGGTGGGCCGGAAGGAAGACAAGCTGGGCATCCGGGCGTCATCCACCTGCGAGTTGCTTCTGGAAGATTGCCGCGTGCCCCGGAAGAACGTGCTGGGCGAGCCGGGCAAGGGCTACAAGGTGGCAATTGAAACGCTCAACGAAGGGCGCATCGGCATTGCCGCGCAGATGGTGGGCGTGGCGCAGGGCGCATTCAGTCACGCCCTCGATTACGCGCAGGAGCGCCATCAGTTCGGCAAATCCATCAGCGAATTCCAGGCCGTCCAGTTCCAACTGGCCGCGCTCGCCACCCGCATTGAAGCCGCACGCCTCCTGGCCTGGAACGCCGCCCGCCTCAAAGATGCCGGCAAGCCTTTTCTGAAGGAAGCGGCCATGGCCAAATATTTCTGCTCCGAGGTGGCGGAGCGAGTGGCCTCAGAAGCCGTTGAAATCTATGGCGGTTACGGCTTCACCAAAGACTACCCTGTAGAGAAATACCTTCGCGATTCGAAGATTGGAAAAATCTACGAAGGCACGACCTTTATGCAGCTCCAGACCATCGCCAAGGCACTTCTGGGGCGATAGAAAACCGTCAGGATGTGGCTGGGTGTTCTTGTTCGGCGTCGCGGGCAGCCGCCTTTAAGCGCAAACCTATGACCTTGCCATTCTTCTCAGCAGGCTGCGAACGGCTTCCGCGTTCGCCCCTCGGGGGTCGAGTTTCAAGTAGTTTTCGTATTCCTGGCGCGCATCACGGGTCATGCCGGCCTTCTGCAAATTCACCGCCAGGTCGAAATGCGCCTTAGCGCTGTCCGGCTTCAGCTTCAACGCTTCCTTGCATTGGTCAATCGCGGCGCTGTAATTCTTTCTGGCGTTGAATGCTTCGGCCAGGGTCAAGTGGACCGAGGCGTCGGAAGGATTGTCACGCAGGTACTGCTCATAATGCCCCACGGCTTCGTAGAGCTGGCCTGACTGCCTCAGGGCATTGGCCAGCGCCAGACGCGCGTCACTGTTATTGGCGTTGTCTTGCAGGGCTTCCCGCAGTTCCTTGATGCCTTCATCCTGCTTGCTCTCGCTCAGCAGCGCTGAGCCCAGCACATAGTGACCCTGGGCCATGTTGGGGGTTATTTTCAGGGCCGCCCTGGCCTCCCCAGCCGCGCCAGCAAAGTCTCCGGATTTCTCCAGAAGCTGGGCCAGTTCCAAGTGCGCCTGGGGATCATCGGGCTTGCTCTTGAGAGACTGGCGCAGCGCTTCCGCGGCCCCTTTGGTGTCACCCAACTGCAGCAAAGCCGCTCCCAGCTTGGCCGCAACTTCGGGGTTTGAGGGCTTCATGGCCAGCGTCTGGCGGTAAACCTTGGCGGCCGACTGGTAATCCTTCTTCGCAACCAGCGCGTCGGCAAGCTGAAGTTCATATTCCACGGAAGTCGGGTCAAGCTTCACGGCCTGCTCGATCACTTCCACGGCGCCCTGGGGATCGCCATTCGCTTCCAGAACTTTGGCCAGCCGCAGCCGCAAATTCAGGTTGTTCGGCAGCATGCCCAGAGCGTCGCGGTAGGTGGGCACCGCAAGCTGATAATTTTTCTGCGCTGCCAGCAGGTCGCCCAGCGCCTCCAGCGCCTCCGCAAATTTAGGCTGCAACTTGACGGCCTTTTGCAATGCATCCTGCTCCCCTTTGGTGTTGCCGGCGGCTTTCAACGCCAGGGCCAGCCGATACTGGATTTGCGCGTTTTTGGGGTCCAGTTGGGCCGCAACCTGGTATTCGTCCAGGGCATCCGTTGTTTTCCCGGCGGACAGGTAAGCATTGGCCAGAGCCAGATGGGCGGAGGGATCTTTGGGCCGCAGCCTGACGGTCTGCTGGTAATCCATGATAAAGCGTTGAAGGTCTCCCTGGGCTTCCAGGGACTCGGAAAGGTTCTGGCGGAAGCTCGCGGTCTCAGGAGAGAGTGTCCTGGCCTGCTTGAGCTCCGCCACGGCGCCGGTCAGGTCCCCAGTCTTTCGCAACACCAGCCCAAGGCGTTCGTGGAGGTCCGCATCGTCCGGCTTGAGGTGCAAGGCCTCGTGATACTGATTCACAGCGGCCTGGTAATTTCCCACCGAGAGGTACGTAGAAGCCAGCTCCATGTGGGCGTCTGTATCGTCCGGGCTCTGCTGGATCACGCGCTTCAGTTCCTTTTCCGCGTCGGCAAAATCTCCGGAATCGCGGTAAGCCAGTGCCAGATTGAACCGGTAGACCGTCTGTTCCGGTCTCAGTGAAACCGCCTGGCGGTACTCGTAAATTGCCGGAATCAGGTTGCCGGTGGCTTCGAGCGCGGTTGCAAGGTTGTAATGGAGGTGGGCGTCGTCAGGGCTCAGATTGATGGCCTCCTGCCACTCCTTGATGCTGTCGGCATATTGCCTTTCGAGCGTCAGCGCGTCTGCCAGCCCCGCGTGAATGTCAGCGTCTTTGGGGGCCAGCTTCACGGCCTTCTGATAGGCTTCCACCGCCTCCTTCATTTTCCCGGAGTGCAGCAGCGTCTGCGCCATGGCCGCCTGTACGTCGGCATTTTTCGGGTCCTGCGCCAGCGTTCGCTGATATTGCTGAATGGCTTGCTGATAATCTCCCTGGGTTGCCATGACTCGCGCGATGCTGGCCAGCGCACGGCTGTCATTGGGGTGCTGCTGGAGTTCCGCGCGGTACTCTTTGAGCGCCTGCGGAAGCTGGCCGACGCTCTCATAAAGCGCTCCCAGGGCGCGATGAATTCCTTCCTGGCCCGGAGCCAGTTCGAGCGCGCGCTGGTATTCACGGATGGCGTTGCCCACGTCCTGCTGGGCGGCCAGCGAGTTCCCCAGGCCGTAATGGGCCTTGGCGGAGTTCGGCGCCAGGCTCAAAGCCTTGCGATAAGCGCTTTCAGCCTGCTTCCATTTCTGCTGCAGAGAAAACTGATTGCCCTGCCTGAGGTAATCGGTAGAGGTGGCAGGCTTCGTCTGGGCGGCCGCTGCCACGCAAATCATGGCCGTCACGGCAAGCAAAAGCCCACCCTTTGCCACAAAAAAGCGACTGCCCATTTCCCGACGCCTCTCTTAAGTAGAATACACCCGCGCGCAGGAAAAAGAGATGGCCTGCCTCGAGGATCGCCCGCCCCGCAGGCAGTGTCAGGTGGTTCCGGGGCCGGAAATCGTGGGTGAGAGCCGGGTGAGTGGAAACGATGGGAGCGGCCGAAGCGGCGCGAAGGCCTTCCGACCGCCGTCGTCATGCTGGATGTCCTGGAATCTCAATCAGTGGCTGGCTTCCGGGCCCGCCTGGGTCTGGCTCTGCCCCGGCGGAACGGCGGGATGCCCCGGCGGCAGCGTTCCCGTCGAGCCGCCATGGCCTCCCATCCCCTGGCCGCCCGCCGGCGCGCTGGAGACTACTTTCCACTCCCGGCCGTCCAGCTTTAATTGATATCGAACTTCAACACTGCTGTTGGCGTCCGCTTTGGACACGAACTTGGCCAGGGCGTCGGCCGAGTCGTCCGTGTACTTCACGTTTACAATCTCGGTGTTAAAGTTCTTCATCGACAGGTTGGGATTATTCCTCAGATGGGTCTCGATGGCGCCCTTGATGGCATCATTCGATTTTAACCCGCCTGCCATGCTGCACGCAGAAAGCAGTAAGGTTCCCACAATTAGAGCAATTGAAAATTTACGCAATGGTACCTCTCCTTCGGATAAATAAAATTACAACATGTGCCGGAGAATTGTCAAAAGGCTGGAGGGTCCCGCAGAGTCCTTGCAGTTGGCAGAGCAATTCAGTGCACCGGCGTGTAGTCGAGCAGCTTGCTCTTGACGTGCGCGCGCTCGAAGCCCGAATTCCTGAGGGAGATCGAAATGTCGCGCTTGATAAAAAACACCGCCCGCAGCCGGAACTCGGTGCCGAAGCTGGCCGGGAACCATACCCCGTCACCAAAACGCTGATATTCCACGTCGAAGCCGATTCCCGGCAGGCTGGTGCCGAACACCGTGCGGATGAATATCGGCAGCTTGCGCGAGAGCTTCGTGTATACGCGCAGGGGTTGATATTCGCGGCAATCGATCAGAGCTTCACCTGCCCATCCGATATCGTGCCGGTCGCGGGGGCTGAAGCGAATGCGGCAAACGTGGCGTCCGTCAATTGTCGCCTCGCCATCAAGTTCAAAACCGTATTCCTTCTGCTCATCTGTCGTCAGGGGAAACAAGTCACGGGCCAGTCCGTCTTTCGAGCGGTCGTTGGCCATATCGTCCCGGAGGTCGTCCACCAGGTCTTTGTCCAGGCTGTCCGGGTTGGGCCCGGGCTCCGTATTGAATTCCACGTACCGCCCTTTCACCCACGCCCGGCCCGCAACACTCTTCAACTCCTTCTTTGTGCCGTCGGGCGTGGGCGTCACCAGATAATCCGTCGTTTCGTCCCGCATCATCCTGCCGTTGGTTTTGCGGCTGATAATGCGGATGCGCTGCTGGTAGACGTACTCGGAGCGCTGCTCCACCGCACGGTCCTGATGGGCGGCTACGCGGGCCATGATCTCGTCCGCTCTCTCCATGGTTTGCGCTGCGGCAGAACAAGGCACAAGCACCAGAATCAGAATCCAGCGAAGCAAGCAAGGCACTCCTTATGTCGAATTATACGTCTTGAACATGCCTTCAGTTCAAAAAGTGGGACGCCGAATCACAATAAAATTGCGGGTTCAGACATCGCGGTCTTGCGGTTCCTGCAACGATATCATTGATGCGCGCTCACCGGCTGTGTTTCAATAGAATGCACCAAAAGGCGTGGCTGGAAAGCGGGTGGCGCACACGTCGCGCTTCTTGTGATGTGTGCAGCTGATGCGCGCCATCCAAGTAGCATCGCGCCCATTGCATCGAGGCCCCAAATTGTACATACCCGAATTTAACCGTCAAAAAGACCACGCAGCCGCATTGGAATTCATGCAGACGAATCCGTTCGCAATCGTGGTTTCCCCGGGCGATGGAGCGCCGTTCGCCACGCACATCCCCGTGCTGGTCAGCGAAGCCGCAAGCGGAATCCTGCTGCGCGCGCACGTTGCCCGTGCCAATCCGCACTGGGAAATGCTGAAGCAGGGGCGGGAGACGCTCACCATCTTTCACGGCCCGCACGCTTACATCTCGCCCAGCCTTTACAGTTCGCGCGAAAGCGTGCCCACCTGGAACTACGCCGCCGTCCACGCCTACGGCCGCGCGCGCGTCTTCCACGATCCCGAAGCGCTCACGGCTGTCCTGCTTGAAACAATTGACCGGTTCGAGCAGGCCTACCTCGAGCAGTGGCGCGGCTTGAATGAAAATTACCGTGCCAAAATGCTGGACAACATTGTGGGTTTTGAAATTCCTGTTGACCGCCTGGAAGCAAAATTCAAGCTCAGCCAGAACCGCCCCAAAGCCGACCAGGCGCGCGTCATCCAATCTCTCGAATCAAGCGCCGATACAAGCATCTCCGGCGTTGCGAAGCTGATGAAAGACCAGGGCTTGGGCCATTAGCGCCGGCGCCTGTGGCTTGCTTATAGTTCTTGGCTCTATTTTGCTTCGGCCTTATGCCGCCTGAAAGCGCGGCAAAAACACTTCACTGATGAACGTTTCAATGGTAGTTGGCGTGGTGTTGGCCGCGGAGCGAGGCTCCAGCGCCACCATGTACCCGCTGTTCAGCGCCTCCGCCATTTCCAGCAGCAGGTTGGCCACGCTCTTCGACATTCCCATCTGCGCCAGTGCCGGGCGAAGCATCATGTCCGGAACCTTTGTATAGCTGAGGCCCGGCTTCCCGATGGCCTTCCCTATGATGGGCGCGATTTCGGCATAGGTCAGATCACGCTGGCCCAGCAGTTCGCGCGGCTGCTTGCCCGTGAAGTCCCGCCTCAGTAGCAATTTCGCAGCGGCGGCGCCTATATCGCGCGTCGCAATGAACGGCAGGGGCAGGTCCGCGCGCACCGGCCCGGCCAGCATGCCGAGCTTTTGAATCACCGCAACCTGCGGCAGCAGGTTCTCCATAAAATATCCCGCCCGCAGAAAAATCGCGTCCAGGCCTGCAATGGCGCTCAACCTCTCTTCCAGACGATGAAGTCCCTTGACGGGCCCCGTTTTTTCAGGCTTGTCCGCGCCAATGCTGCTGAGCACCACCGCTTTCGGAACCCTGGCCTTCGTGAGGGCCTCCGCGAGCGCAGCCGAAACGCTCGCCTGGTAGGCCGGCACGTCCGGCTCAGAAATATTTGGCGGCACCATGGCATAGACTGCATCCGCGCCCTCAAAAGCTCTGGTCAGCGCGGCGGCGTCCGTAACGTCGGCAGTGAAAGCCTCCGCGCCCTTGCTGGTGAGCTTCTCCAGGTGTGCCGCATTCCGCCCGATTGCGCGAACTTCCGCGCCTCCTGCAAGCAGCATATCAGCCGCAACGCTTCCGGTGTTTCCGCTGGCCCCTACAATCGCGATCATTCAACCGACCTCCTCGATAGGATGTCTCTTTAGATGTCCCCACCTTCCCGTTCGGTTCACGAATCAGCAGCGAGCGCCGCGAATTAAAAGTCGGATGCTCACGCCGCGGTTTTCCCGGCCCGCCACAGGCAGCGGTGCGTGCGCAGCTCTCTGCGCCGGCACTAGCCATAGACTCGCCCGGCGGCGCCATGTTAGTCTGTGCGCCGGGATTGAGCGCGGGGCTGTGCGCTCCCGGCGCGTTGAAGCAATGCCCGTTTATCCTGCCGTCAGGAGGACCGCCATGGACCGCAGAAAATTTATCGAGGCCGGCACAGCACTTTCCCTCGGTGCATTTGCCGGAGTGGGCCGGCTGGAAGCAGGCGCCGCCGCGGCCGTGCCTCTGCCCTCGCCGGCGCCGCTGGCCTTTCGCGACGGGCCGAGCCAATTGAAAATCACCGGCGTGCGTATGGTCCGCCCCAGGCCCGCAAAACCTTTGCCCGCCTACAAACCCGCCGCGGGTTCCTGGAGCACGGGCGGCGCGCTGGTGGCGAATCCCATGTCTATTTATCCCCGATACAAGGCAAAGCGAAGTTCCTTTATGGCGGACGACCTGGGGCCCGATGCCGTCGAGATTTCAACCGACAAGGGAATCACAGGCATCGGCTTTGGCGGGCCGGGCTGCAGCTTTGTGATCGAGCGGCACCTCACCAAATTGCTGCTGGGCGAAGACCCTTTCAATGTGGAAGAACTTTGGGACATCATGTGGCGCTCCACGCTCTACTACGGGCGCAAGGGGCTGGTGATCAACGCCATCAGCGCCGTTGACCTGGCGCTGTGGGACATCATCGGCACGGCCCTGGGGATGCCCGTCTATAAATTGCTGGGCGGCGAAACCAAGCCACGGATTCCCGCCTACTGCACGGGCAATGACGTCGAGCAGCACATCAAGTTCGGATACAAGAGGCTGAAGCTGGCGGTTGCTTACGGCCCGGCCGACGGCCGCGAAGGGCTCAAGAAAAACGTCGAGTTGGTAAAGCAAACCCGAGAAGCGCTGGGACCCGACGGCGACATCATGCTCGATTGCTGGATGGCGCTCACCGAAGATTACACCCTCGAATTTGCGGAGATGGTTGCGCCCTACCGCGTTTACTGGATGGAAGAGGTCCTGCCTCCCGACGATTATGACGGCTTCAAGCGGCTCCATTCGCGAATCAAGACCACCAGGCTGGCCACCGGCGAGCACGAATACACGCGCTGGGGATTCCGCCTGCTGCTGGAATACAATGCCGTGGACGTCTGGCAGCCGGACATCACCTGGTGCGGCGGGCTCACCGAGCTGCGCCACATCGCCGCGCTGGCCGGCGCTTACAGCATCCCGGTGATTCCGCACGCCGGATGGTCGCATGGCGGCGCGCACTTTATCATGGCCACCACCAACAGTCCCTGGTGCGAAATGTTCCTGCCGCCTCCGGGCGGCCCGCCGGAAGTCTACCAGCGGTTTGAAGAAGAAAACCAGATCACGCGCGGCCCCGAGGGCATTTACATGCGGCCGCCCGACCGCCCGGGCTTCGGATGGGAGTTGGTGGTCGATTAGATCACCAGAACCGGGCCGTTCGCGCTGGGGGCTGAAATACTGTTTCATCAATAAAAGAGGATATGTTCATGAATGCACATATGAAGAACTGGGGGCTCCTGGCGCTGATGATTGCAGTTTTTGCCGGAGCAGCAGGATTCCTGCACGCCACGCCTGCGAATATTTCCTTCTCTCAATCCGCTGCGTCAGTTGATGCCTACAATTTTGTGGAGATCTCTGTTCACGTCACTTCCCCGGACGTCAGGAATCCATTCAGTGAAGCGAGCGTGACGGGGCAGTTCGCCATGGCCGGCGGCGCCGCGACGCAGGTGAACGGCTTTTGTGATTCCGCAGACGGCAGCGTGTTTCGCATTCGGTTCATGCCGGACAAACCGGGCGACTACGCCTACACGGTGACCTACAGGCAAGGCGATTTCACCAGGTCCCACGAAGGGACCTTCCGGGCGATTGACGCACATCTCAACGGAATTCTTCGCGTCGATCCGAAATACCCCTGGCACTTCATCTGGGAAGGAACGAGGCAGCACTATTTCTGGAACGGCACAACCGCGTTCCTGATGATGGGCTGGAAGGATGACGGCATCATTCGCGGCATCATTGACCGCCTCTCGTCGCTTGAGGTAAATCGCGTCCGTGTGCTGCTGGCGGGGCGGGCTGGGTACAGTTTCTGGGGCGAGCCCATCCTTCCAACCGGCGAGTTCCAGCCTTTTCTGAACGCCTGGGTCGCCGCCCGGCCCACCAGCGTTGACAGCCCGGGCTTCGACTACACGCGCTTCAACATAAAATATTTCCAGAAGTGGGACCGCATGCTGAAGTACGCGCGCTCCAAAAACATGGTCATCTCCGTGGTCATGGAGTGGAACGATTCCAAGGTGCATCCTGCCGCCCTCAGCGCGGATGAAAAGCGCTACTTCAGTTACGCGGCGGCGCGCTTCAGCGCTTTTTCAAATATCACCTGGGACCTGGGAGACGACATCAGCTCGTTCCGCAGCCTGGACTGGTCGCATGAAATGGGCGCGCTGCTGGTGGAAAAGCTCGACCCCTATCATCATCTGGGGACCGATCATCCGGTGGACAACACGCAGCAGGACCGTACCGCAAAATGGTTTGGTTTTACCTCTTTTCAGGAGTGGCACCAGCCTTATTATCCCTGGATGCTCCACCAGCGAAAGTTGCAGGAAGCGACCGGCCGAATCATTCCGCAGGTGAACGAAGAGTACGGGTACGAGGACCATTATCCCGTCTGGAGCCCCAACTTTCCCGATGGCCAGTCGGCTGAGGCCCTGCGGCGCGCGGCGTGGGAATTCTCCATGGCAGGGACCTACCAGACCACCGGGGAAACGGCCAAGCGCGGCACCGGCGTCTGGCCGGACACCGGCGGCGGCTGGGTGAACGGCCGCGGCGACAGCAGCATGGTGATGCTGCGTGGTTACGCCTACATGGTGGATTTCTTCACCGGCTTTGACTGGTGGAAAACCAATCCTGACGACTCGCTGGTGACGCACGGCGATTACTGCCTTGCCGATCCCGGAAAAATTTATGCGATCTACCTGCCCATGGCCGGCTCCGTTACGGTAAAACTTGAGCCCGGAAATTACAAGGCCGAGTGGTTCAATCCGCGCACGGGCGAGAAAACTCCGCTGCCCGATGCCGAGGGCCCGTCATGGACCTCGCCCACGGCTGCCGACAGCGGCGATTGGGCGATTCTCCTTCAGAAAAAATAGTCGGCTGCGAATCGGATGGCTCCGGGCAAGTCTATTCGGCAATGTTGAAAATCTCGCGGTAACCGGACTCGACCAGCGCGGCAAACTTCTGATAGTTGGCCTGCCATTCCTTGTTGCCCATCACTTTCGGCATGGCGGCCTCATGGGCGCTCAAGCTGGGCGCTTTCAGTTCCAAAACCAGAGTGTAAAACGGCCCGACCAGGTCGGTCAGGATGCGCTGGTCAACGTCCACGCCCGCGCGCTTCTGGATCGCGACGCCTTCCTTCATCAGGGCCACGGCCTCTTTCATCTTTCCAAATTTCAACCTGAACACGTTGCGGATGACAATCATGTGCAACTCCTCTCTTAAGGCAATTTAAATCGTGGGGATTTGGCCGCTTGTGATTATAACCCGAGCGCCTCCAACCGGCCAGCATGAGCATCATGGCGGGTTGTGCTTGACACGACAGAGCGGGAGATATACGTTTTGTGGTCAAGTGGAAGCTCAAGAGATTAATTCCATGACAAAGGTGCTGATTGGGAGTAGAAGATGATCCCGGATCAGGCCGCAGGCAAAAAGTGCCTGATCAATACGGCCGTTGGTGCGATTCCGTCCGGGTCAGTGCGAGTGATGAAAAGGAAGATCTGATGAAGAAAATTCGAAAACATCTCGAGGTCTTGCTCTTTTCCTTCTTGATGTTCGGTTCCTGCTGCCTCGCGGCGAAATCCGCCCCGGCCGCCGGCGGCAGGCACCTCTACGTTTCGATGATTGGGAGCGACTCGAACCCCGGAACGAAGGAAAAACCTTTCAGCACATTGCAACACGCCGCCGAAATGGCCAAGCCTGGCGACATTGTGGATGTTCGCGGCGGGACGTATTGCCAGCGCCTGGCCGTTACGTCTTCGGGAAGCGCGGCCGCGGGCCCCATCACGTTCCGGAGCGCGCCCGGCGAAAAGGCCATCCTGGATGGAGGTTGCTTATTTCCCGCGAATGGTTCCAGCGGAATGATCTCGTTACACAACGCAAGTTATATAACCATTCAAGGATTTGAAGTTCGCAATTATAAGACTAATAATCCGAAGAGCGTGCCTTTTGGAATTCGCATTGACGGCCACGGGTCGCACATCAGGGTACTCGGCAACGACGTCCACAGCATCCAGCAACTGTACCAGGGGCTCCATAAAATCGGGAGCGGCGCCAACGGGTTTGGCATTGCGGTTTACGGCACCGACGCTGCGGCTCCCATCAGCGACCTCACCATCGATGGAAACCAGGTCCACGGCCTGCACACGGGTTCGAGCGAGTCTCTGGTCCTGAACGGCAACGTCACGCATTTCCTGGTAGCCCGAAACAGAGTCTACGAAAACGACAACATCGGCATCGACATCATCGGCTTCGAGCCCACGGTGAAAGATCTCAAAGTTGACCGCGCGCGCGATGGCGTGGTGGAGGAAAACCTGGTTTACGACATCAGCTCCGAGGGCAACCCTGCCTATGGACTTTCGCCTTCCCGCCGCGGGGACGCCTCATCCGACGGGATTTACGTGGATGGAGGGACGCGGGTGGTGGTCCAGAGAAACATTGTCCACAACGCGGACATCGGAATTGAAATGGCGAGCGAGCACTCCGGGCGCGACACGAGTTACATCATCGCGCGCAATAATCTGGTCTATTTCTGCCACAACGCGGGCATCTCCATCGGCGGCTACGATCAGCTTCGCGGCGGCTCCGATCATGCGACCATCGTGAACAACACCCTCTACATGAACGACGCGTGGCGCGTCGGGACCGGAGAGTTCTTCATGCAGATGCACATGCGGGACAACATTTTTGAGAACAACATTGTTTATATCGGCGCGCCCGCGCGCGCGACGCACAGCCGGTCAGGGCCGGTGAATCCGAACACTCCCACGGTGACGATGGACCACAACCTGTTCTACTACCAGGGCGGTCCGGACGCGGTTGAATGGTCCTACAACGACAAGGCCTATACCAGCTTTAAGGCTTTCGTAAAAGCAACCGGAGGCGGCCACCAGATTTTCGCCGACCCGCAATTTGTGGATGTTTATAAGCAGGACTTCCATCTGCGAAGTGGTTCGCCGGCGATTGGCAGTGGCGCCAACCTGGGGGAAGCAGTGACAGGCGCAACGGACCTGGATGGCCGGCCGCGAACGAAAGACGGGAAAGTCGATATGGGCTGCTACCAGGACAAGTAGAGGCCAGCGGCGTCGGGCGCCCCAATTCCACAACTTGGAGTGCGGCAGCATGGTGTCCCGTGTCCCAAATTCATTGAATGATCCCAGCACCCCGCGCCGTCATTCCGAGGCCCGGCGCCTTTCCCTGCCCGAGGAATCCGCTTTTTCTTAGCTTATTTACCCAGCACAAGCAGATTCCTCTCTGCGCCCCGCCCCATCCGGGACAGGGCTGCGCTCGGAATGACGTTCCCTCGTGAGGGGAGGTACAACAAACTTCTGACTCAGGGCAGTAGCTGCCGCTTTATTCCGTTCCCACGGCGGTAGCTACGCTACCGCACTCCAGGGCAAACCGCGGTCCTACCCGTGCATCGCGCCACGGGATGGGCGCCCTGCGCGGCTCTCGGTGTCACGCTTCCAGTCTTCCAGGTGCGGGCCGGCGAGGCTTTTGGCGCGCTGGCGCAGGTCCTCCATCTCCTCGGGCGCGAGCGGCTTGAACTGCTGCGCGATGCGAACATCATCTTCGAGCTGGCCGATGGTGGTGCAGCCGATGGCCGTGCAACTGACGGGCAGGCTCAGCACGTAGCTGAGGCATTCGCGCGCGCTGAAGTCCTGCATGAGCTTGGCGTTGGCAAAATTCTTCATGCCCTGGATGCCCATGCCGCGCTCGGAAGCAACGGGCAGCGTGAGGTTCTGGAAACTCAGGTAGTGCGCGTCCGCAATGTTGAGCGGCATCAGGATGGAATCGAACTTCTTGTAGGCTTCGAGCATGGCCAGGTGCACGTGCGGATCGTGGTGGCCCGTGAATCCGATAAAGCGGCACTTGCCGGCTTTCTTCGCGGCTTCAAAAGCTTCGATGGCGCCGCCGGGGCCAAAAATCTGCTCCACCTCTTCCTTTTCATTCAGGGCGTGCATCTGCCAGAGATCGACGTAATCGGTGCGCAGATGTTTGAGGGAGGTTTCCAATTCTTCCTCGGCGCCCGCACGGTCGCGGCGGTTGGCCTTGGTGGTGAGAAAAATGTGCTTGCGGAACGGCGGCAGCACCGCGCCGTAAACTTCCTCGGAGCGGCCGTCCCAGTAGTCAATGGAAGTGTCAAAATAATTGATGCCCAGGTCGTAGGCGCGCAGCGTGATGGCCTTCGCCTCTTCAAACGAAATCAGCGGAAAGCGCCCGCCGGCCTGCCCGATCACCGTGACCTTCACGCCCGTCTGGCCAAAGGTGCGCTGCGGAATGCCGCCCGACTTCGCTTTTGCAGGCCGCGCGGCAGCCGCCGTGGCCGCCAAGCCCGCAAATGCGCTTCCAAAAAATGTTCGTCGCCTCATACCGCCTCCTTGCCATTGAGATCAATCTCAAAATTTAAGAAGCCGTCGGGCCCGCCTGTTGACTCTTCCCGGTATGAAAAGCTGGAACGAATAAGACTCGCAACTCAGGTACCTGAGCTTCGCCGATAGAAAGTTGCGCTGCCCACGAGTATATCCCAGTCGCGCAACCACAGACAGAGGTTTGCTTCCTTTGAATTTAGACGAAAGAGTCTTTCAGCCAGGTGCTGCGGCCGTGGCTACGCAACAGCACTTACGTCTCCATCGTCCTCAAGGCCTCGGCAAGGTGGTCGCTGGCGCGGATGGCGACGGCGGTGACGGTGAGCGTCGGGTTCTTCTCGCAGTAGGAAGTGAAGCTGGCGCCGTCGAGCACCCAGAGGTTTTTCACGTCGTGCGAGCGATTGGTGGCGTCGAGCACCGAGCGTTTGGGGTCGCTGCCCATGCGCACGGTGCCCACCAGATTTTCGCCGTCGAAATGCGGCTTGATATCATCGCTCCGCATGGCCAGCACCTTGCCGCCCGCCGCTTCGATGATGGCCCTGCATTTCTCCCGTTCATCGCGCACCATGGCCAGCTCGTTTTCGCCCCATTCGAGGTGCATTCGCGCCTTGGGCAATCCGAAGGCGTCGCGTGCCACGGGATCAAGATCAACGTAGCTTTTTTCATTCGCCAGCATTTCGCCGTGCGCGCCCAGATAGACCATGGCCGGATAGATGCGCCGCACCTCTTCGCGGTACTTCTCGCCGAAACCGGGCACCTCCGCCGCGAAGTCCGGGATCTGCACCGGCCCGCTCTGGAGATCAATCATGTATCCGCGCGCAAAATTCCTGCCGGGTCGCTCGTAATAAAAATTGGGAATCTCGCCGTGCTCGCCGGCGCCGTCCTCGTTCATCACTTTGGCGCCCAGCAGGCTTTCGATGTATCCCACCGCGCCGTCGTAGTGTTCGCTCAGCAGGTTTCTGCCCACCCAGCCGCTCGAGTTCGCCAGGCCCTGCGGGTAGTCTTTGGATTTTGACATCAGCAGGATGCGCACATCTTCCACGCCGCCGCAGGCCAGCGTGTAGGCCCGGGCGCGCACGCGAAATTCCTTCCTGCTCTGGCGGTCAATAAACACCGCGCCGCTGCATCGCTTGCCCGTGGCGTCCACTTCGAGCTCGCGCACGATGGCGTCCCGCACCAGCGTCAGCCGGCCCGTCTTTTCAGCCGCGGGGATCGCCGCGTTGGCCGAGGAATACGCAGCGTTGATGTCGCAGCCGCGCATGCAGAAACCGCAATAATGGCACGCGCGGCGGCCGCCGTAGGGCACCGTGTTGATCGCCTTGCGCAGCGCGATCACGCGATAGTCCGGGCCCATCTTCGTCCGGCACGCTTCCGCGATCATCTTCTCGCCGCAACGCAGTTCGAGCGGCTTGATGAACTGTCCGTCCGGCACGGCGGCCAGCCCGTCTTTCGCGCCGGCCACGCCCATAAACGTTTCCGCGCGGTCGTAATAGGGAGCCAGTTCCTCGTATCCAAACGGCCAGTCATCGCCCGTGCCGCGGTTTTTGAAATCCTTTTCGCCAAAGCGCCACGAGATGCGCGCCCAGGTCAGCGTCTTGCCGCCCACCGCCGGCAGCAGCGCGTAGTCGATGGGCTCGGCGGGGCAGACCACCGGATTTTTCACATAGAGGAACCCGGTGTAATCGTTCTCTCCGTGCGAGGTCCAGCGCCCGCGGAAAGGCAGTTCCCAGGGGGCAATGTGCGTCTTGAAGCGCGCCGGCGAAACCCAGTTGCCGGCTTCCAGCACCACCACGCGGAGCCCTTTTTCTGTCAGTTCCTTCGCCGCGATGCCGCCCGACGCTCCCGAGCCCACAATGCAGACGTCGTAGGTCTCTTTCGTGACGGCGGCCAGGTCCTGCTTTCCGGTGGATTGCCCCTGCGAACCAGACGCAGCAGGCAGGGCGCCGTCCGTTGCATGCTCGCCAGGCGAGGCTACAGAAGTCGTCCCGGGCGTTGCCGAAGCCGCTGCTTTCCCCGTCATCTCCCCGCAGGCGGGCATCACACCGTCGTTCGGCCGGTTGCCCTGGTACTTCAAGTCTTCCATCAGGCCGATCTTCGACGTGTAGTAGCCCGTCGCCACGGCCCGCTTCGACTGCACAAAGAACTTTTCGGCCGGCGTTTTCGGCTCCGCCTCATGCGCGGCCAGGCCCGCCAGCAGTTCCGTTCGCTGTGGCTGTGAAATGGCGGCAAAGGTTTTCCCGAAGCGTTCGTTGCAGGCCTGGTCCAGAGCCTTCAGTCCCTCCGTCCACGCCAGCTTCCCGGCGGGCCCGGCATAGGTCATGACAAAGTCGAGATAGTCCTTCACCTGCGCGGCGTAAGCGCCCGGCGCAATGGTGTCGTCGGGGATCATCGTCTGCGCCAGCGCGGAAACGGTGAATTTCTGCTGCTCCGTGAAGAACCCGGAAACCGTGGCCCCGGCCCAATGGCTGATCTCGTGCTGCAAAGCCGGTCCGGCTGCTGCAGCCCGCCGTGGCAGCCATCCGCAGGCGGTTGCGGCCGTCGCCAGGCCCAGCAGGCGGCTGAGCGCGGCTCGACGGTCGAGCCCGTTCCTGCCGGAGTTCTCAGATTTCGGGCGGGCCGCCGCTTTATGCCTGGCCGAGACTGGCTTTTTCATCTCGCATCTCCTGCTGAGAAAAGCCTAGACGCACCACGCCTTCGACGCTGTGACCAGCATCACACTTTGTCTTTGCAGGGGAGAATGTTCCGGCGTAGCGCCACCGTCTCGGCGGCAATTTTGAAAGCCGGCAAGATGCCGACGCTACGAGGGCTAGTGGTGTTCGCCTTCGCGGATAAAGGCGGCCACGTTGTCGTGCAGTTCTTTCAGTGACGGCAGGTGGGCATAGACCATGTGCCCGGACTGATAGTGCCTGATTTCGATGTTCTTCTGCAATTTTTCGGGAAGGGTCAGGTGATTCATTTCGTAGATGCCCTCGTAAAAGGGCGTGGCAAGGTCGAAGTATCCCGAATTCAGCATCACGCGCAGTTCGGGGTTGTATTTCATGGCCTGCGCAAGGTCCGGAAGCACGTTGGTGGACTGCTGCTCGGGCTGGTCTGCGCCGGGAGGCTGGTGCAGAAAGTTCCAGGTTTTGATTTCCATCTCCGGCTTGTACTGCCTGTCTTCGCCGTACTTCAAATCTTTCCGCACATAGTCGTTGAAGGCGGCCACGTAGGCGGCGCTGATGTCCGCCGACTGCGGATCGTACTCGGCCTCCTTGCTCAGCGGATCATAAGTGGGCCCGGAGAAGCGCGTATCCAGACGGCCGGTGGTGAGGTCATCCGCGTCCTGAAGATTTTTCTCAAACTCTCCGCCATCGATGCGCAGGTTCGCCTTCAGGATGTAAGCGACGGGCAGCCCGGTATACTGGTGCAATTTTTCGGCCATGGCATGTTTCTGATCGGCAGGAAGCGCGGCGCCCTGTTCCAGCGCCTCCGCGTAATCCGTCATGGCAAAGTGCTCGACCTCGTTGAGCAACGGCTGCAGGTCCCTGGGCGCGTTGGACAGCTTGTGGTGATACCAGGCCGTGGCGGCATAAGTGGGCAATGCCAGTTCATACGGCAAATCGATGCCGGGATTCGCCTCCGGGCCATCCGGGCTCAGGTCAAAATTCAGGATTTGCGACAGCAGAATCACGCCGTTTACGTCGATGTCACGGTCGGTTTCCAACAGATTGGCGAGCACCGCAGACCGCGTGGTGCCGTAGCTTTCTCCAAACAGGTATTTCGGCGAGTTCCAGCGTCCGTATTTTGAGAGGAACTGCACGATGAAGTCGGCAAAGGCGTGTGCGTCGCCGTCCACGCTATAAAATGTCTTCTTCGCGTCCTTACCCTGGATGCGGCTGAAGCCGGTCCCCGGCGCGTCCACAAAAACTATGTCGGTCACGTCCAGCAGGCTGTATTGGTTGTTCACCACGCGATAGGGCGCCGGCGGCGTGTGCGAATGGTCAGCCGTATCCACGCGGCGCGGCCCGAACGCTCCCATGTGCAGCCATACGCTCGATGAGCCCGGCCCTCCGTTGTAAAAAAACGTTACGGGGCGGTCCTCGGCCTTTTCGCCGGTTTTGAAATAAGCCACGTAAAACATGCTGGCTTCCGGAGGCTGCGGCGCTTTGGGATCATCGGATGGCTCGGGATCATCCGGGTCGTCGTCGGGCTTTTTGGGATGCACCACCAGTGTGCCGGCATAAGCGTCATAATCAATCGCCTGGCCGGAGACCGTCACTGAACCATGGGTCTCTACCTGCTCCGGCTTGAAGGGTTCGGGCTTCGGCGCTTCCGGCTTTTCCGTCGGCTTCGTCACTTTGGTCTGCGCGCGCGCCGCGGCAGGCAGCATGACGAAAAGAATGAATGCGACAGCAACAGCTTTCAGGATGAACGGTCTCACAGTCACCTCGACGCGGATGAATTGACGGGCGGTTTCCCCACCAAACTAAAAATGTCAATCTATCATGATTGGGGTTTCTGCGTCTGCGGGCTATGCGCGGGGTCGCGGTGTTCGCTTCTGCATGCAGCGCCGGGTTTCAGCCCGGCACATGCTTTGTAGCGGCGGCTTTACGCCGCTACACGATCGCGCACATGGGGAGGTAAACTCGCCGCTACGCCCGTCTGCGGGGTATTTCAACAACGCGTTAGAAACTGAACCTCAGGAACAGGTTGACCGAGCGATTGGCCGACTGGTTGTTAAAGAATCCGCCCGCCAGCGAATTTGACTGGCCGAACAGCGGTGACGTGATGTTGCCTACCGGCGTGCCCAGGTTCACCTTGTTGAAGACGTTGTGGGCCATGATGCCCAGCTCGAGCTGGTAACGCCGGTCACTGGAGCCGCCAAAGCGCGGACCGCCGCCTCCGCTGCTGAGCCCGCGGCCGCCGAGCCCTCCGCCATCCCGGCCACGGCCATGGAACCCGCCGCCCCCACCGCCGCCGCCAACCTCTTTGCCGAAGCCGAAGGTTTTAGATAGGCGCGCGTTCATCGAGAACTGGCCGGGGCCGTCGAGGTAATTGGCCGGCACAAGCTGCTCGCCGGAAACGGGATCGAGGTTAAAGGTTCCGAGTGCGGTCTGCACGCAGGTGGGGCAAAGGTTGGTGGCCAGCCCCGGCCGGTCGTTGTAGATCGAGTCGCCGTTCAGGTCCTGCCCGAGAGTGATGTTATAGGGGCGGCCGGAACTCAACACCATGAAGGGGCTGAAGCTGAATCCGTAGGGCATGCCGACCGAGCCGCCCAGGAAGAAGCGGTTGCGGGTGGCCCACGGGGCCGCTCCGTAGCTCTGGGCAAGGTCGTACTGGTTCATGGGGAACGCGCCGCCGCTGGCGTTGGTGTTGGCATAGCTCAGCGTGTAAACGCCAAAGAGCGACAGCGCCGGCCCCATGCGCAGGTTGAAGTTGGCGATCAGCTGGTTCTCATTGTAGAGTCCGGCGGACTCATACTGATAGATGTTGCCCACATCCCCGAAGGGCCGCACGCCGCTCGAGGGATCGGCGGGATCGTAGGTGCCGGGCAGCGGCCCGTTGATGTTGCGCGTCAGCAGTTGGTGGATGCCGTGCGTTGTCACGTAGGTGACGGAGGTCTTGAGGTTCCGGGTCACCTGCCGTTCCAGCCCCACGGCGCCCTCGATGACGTAGGGCGTCTGATAGTTCGGCGCAATCTGGTAGAGCGTGGGATAAGTGGCGGATCCCGCCAGGGTGTTCAGAGGCGGAATGTTTCCGGGCAGAAAGTCCGGCGAATAGACAATGTACTGCTGCTGGTTGAT
>DATEKC010000200.1:0-10463 GCA_035277665.1 Terriglobia bacterium | reverse complement strand
TTAACGATTCCGGCGCAGGCTATACCCGCCCTCCTTGCCCGCCCGTCCGGCGCACCGCCCCGCTCCAGGCATTGTCGCTTGCCACTTCGCGGCTGGCGCGGAGGCGCATTTTGTCTCTGCGATCAGCGAAGCTGAGTGGGGTTGGAATCGCGAATTGTCTCGAGCGTAGCGCATCGCCGCGAATGGCTGTGGTCAAGCCGGCGGCATTGTTTTCTGCAGGACGCTGGGCTCATTGCAATGGGCCGGCTGCCATGTGCTTTGTTGCAAACGGTCCGCTGCGCGGAATCGCGGGCACTGCAAGGCAAGCGCCTGCACCAGCCGCGAACAAGATGAAGCGTCACGGAATTCAAATGCAGGGATTCTTCGCTGCGCCCCGTCCCATCCGGGACAGGGCTGCGCTCAGAATGACAGGGGAGGATGAAGGATGAAACCGGAAGTGGGAAATAGGAAGTAGTAGTAGGGAGTCGGGAATCGGCAGTGGGGAGTCGGGAAAACACAAAGACCTCACCAAAGAGCGCGAGTAGCGAATAGGAAGTAGGAAGTAGGGAAAACAATAAGACCCATCACCCGCCTCGGCGGCGTGGGTCTTGCTTCAGCGACTGAAGCCCGCGAAGGTGGCGCGTTCGTTCGGCACCATTGAGATCGTGCTCTTTCGCGGGAAGAACGTCCGCTCCCGTTTTTATTCACGGAAGGCGAGCGGGAGATTGGAGGGGGTAGCCGGTCCTCCGTTTTTGAGGTCCGCGGGTTTTTGACGGGCGGCGAAAAGGCCGCAGACCGCAATCACGGCGGGCCGCGCTGCCACCCGCCTTCTAGCTCGGGCGGGGTTGCGGGGCGAGCGGCCGGGATTTTATGATAGCCGCCTTAAGTAGGCTAGCAAAAGCCCTGAAACCACCCCAAATGGGACGTATGGGACGTTTAAAAAATAAATGTCGTTGTCTGTAAATATCAGAAAATAAAATAGTTGATAAACTCCACTTGGCGCGTTTTCAAAAAAGTGTCCAAATCTCGTACAGCGGGTAAGAATTACAATTCTTCACTTTGGAAACAAGACGTTCATTGCACTCCGGTCAGTTTGAACACGTAAGTCGCGGCCGGCGACCCGATCAGATCATCGGCCGGCTGCGGCACCTGGATATGCATCCTGCCGGCGGCTTCGTGCCACTTGAGCTGCGTCTCCGGCCCCAGCAGCGTGACCGTTGCGGGCGGGCCCGGCCTGGGCGCGGAAAGCGTCAACTCGCTTCCCGGCCAGCCTTCGACGATGGCATAGACGTTGCCGTCGCGCGTGGTGTAGCGCACGTTGCCTTCCTCGGCGCGGCGCCACGGCCTGCTGCCGTAGATGGCCTCGCCGTTCACCTTGAGCCACGCGCCCATCTGCAGCAGCCGCTCCTGCATGATGACGGGAATGCGGCCGTCGGCCGTGGGGCCGATGTCGAGCAGCAGGTTGCCACCCTTCGAGACGGTGTCCACCAGCAACTGGACCAACTGCGCGGCGCTCTTGTAATCCGAAGCAGTTTCCATGCGGTTATAGCCGAACGATTTCCCGATGCCCTGGCACTCTTCCCACTTGTGCACGCTCGTATACTCCACCTGCTTGCCGTGTCGCAGGCCGTATTCGGAAGTGTAGAATCCGCCGTCGACGCCTCGCGTCTCCTTGCCCCAGCGGTCGTTGATGACCACATCATTCTTCACCGGCGAATCGTCGAACAGCCACGCCAGGAACTGTGTGGAGCGCCAGAAAGAACTCGGTTGTTCCCACTCGCCATCGGTCCACAGGATCGAGGGATGATAGCGTTCCACCAGGTCCTTCATCTGCGGAATCATGTGCCCGGTGACGTAGCGCTCGGAATGCTGAAGGTAAAGCGGGTTGTACCATTCGTAGAGCGAGTAATAGAAACCCATCCTCAACCCGTGCGCCACAACGGCCTTGCTCAACTCCCCTGCGAGGTCCTGGTGGGGGCCGACGTCCACACTGTTCCAGTTCCAACTGTCGGGACACGGCCACAGGCAGAAACCTTCATGATGCTTCGAGGTCAGCACTACGTACTTCGCTCCGGAATCGACAAACAACTGCGCCCACTGGTCGGGGTCAAACAATTGGGCTTTAAACCGGCCTGCAAAATCCTGGTAATGGAAGCCAGCCCCGTAGTTGCGGAGATGGAACGCCCACGTCGGCCCGCTCTTGTCGTGCATGTGGTTCCAGTACCACTCGGCATAGGCCTCGCCGCCCTCGGCGTGCGGATCCGCGAAGGCCGGCACAGAATAAATCCCCCAATGAATGAAGATGCCGAACTTGGCATGGTCATACCACACGGGAATGGGTCGCTGGTTGAGCGAGGCCCAGTTAGGCTGGTAATGAACGTCCTGCGCCCATGTAACAAATGGCATGGTGCACAAAAAAACGAGAGCAAGCAGTCTGATTTTCATGCCGGGGATTCTACACCAATCCTTGAAGGAGGCTGAATCAATATTGCAGGGCTTGGTCGAGATCGGCGATGAGATCGGCGGCGGCCTCAACACCCACCGACAGCCGCACCAGCCCGTCCGTGATGCCGATGGCGCGGCGATCTTCCGCCGGGACGGCGCGATGGCTCGTGGAGGCGGGATGCACGATCAGCGAGCGCGTATCGCCCAGGCTGGCGGCGCGCGCAAAGAGCCTGACGCCATCCATCACCCGCTTGCCGGCTTCGTAGCCGCCTTTCGCTTCAAAACTGATCATGGCCCCGAAATCGCTCATCTGCTTCCTGGCCACCTCATGTCCCGGATGGCCTGGCAAGCCAGGGTAATTGACGTGGTCCACTTTCGCGTGCGAGGCCAGGAACTCTGCGATCTGCCAGGCGTTCGAACAGTGGGCGGGCATGCGCAGGTGAAGCGTGCGGATGCCGCGCAGAATGAGCCAGGCATTGAAGGGGCTGATGACGCCTCCGAAATCTCGGACCACTTCATGCACCAGCAGCGAGATGTATTCCCGCGGGCCGATGATGGCTCCGCCCATCGCGTCGCCGTGGCCACACAGATATTTGGTGGCCGAATGGAGGGCAACTGTCACGCCCAGCCGCAGCGGTTGTTGAAGCGCGGGCGAGGCGAACGTGTTGTCCAGCATGGTGGGGATTCCGTGCGCGCGCCCGAGCGCTGCGACGCCCGCAATGTCCACAATATCCAGCACGGGATTGCTGGGCGTTTCAAAATAGATCAGGCGGGTGTTGGGCTGGATCGCCCGGGCAAAACCTTCCACACGGGTCGATTCCACAAAGGTGGCTGAGGCGCCCATGCGGGGCAGTTTCCTGTTCAGAAAGTTGTACGTGGCTCCGTAAAGCGAGCGCGCCGCCACCACGTGATCGCCCTCCTTAACGTAGCCGAGGATTGCGGTCGAGACCGCCGCCATGCCGGAAGCCGTTGCCAGCGCCGCCTCGCCGCCTTCCAGCGCCGCCAGCTTGGCTTCCAGCGCGCGGATGGTGGGGTTGCCGTAGCGCGTGTACATATATCCCGGCTTCTCTTCACCATACACCGCGGCCATCTCATCCGCGTCTGCGGAAACAAAGGTCGTGGACTGATAGATCGGCGTATCCAGCGCGCCCGTTGCTGCACAGGGAGCTTCGCCGGCATGTACCGCAAGAGTCGCAAAATCGAGGGGTCTACCCATCTGTCACCTCTTGGATTGGAACCTTCTCCAACCGCAGCGTTACCTCTACGCAGAAATGTTTCTCACCATCTGGTAAGCGTATCGTGTCTTTGGCGCGATGGCAAAAGCACTTTCGCGGGTCCGCGCGGAGGCCATGCGGCCGGATGTGGAGAGGGTCCCGGAAATATCCCTGAGGGCGAATTGACCCTCTGGACACCACCCGCAGAAATGACTAGACTTTCCTATGGTTGATATCACCTGATGACGGGGGTAGGCGATGCCGGCGTGTCCGGAATGTGATGCAATGATCGACATCGATGAAGACCTTGTGGAAGAAGGCCAGACCATCGAGTGCCCGGAATGCGGAGCTCAACTCGAAGTTGTGAACACGGATCCGATCGAACTCAACATTTTGAGTCGCGGTGAGGACGACGAAAACGAAGATGTTGATGTTGACGATGAAGAAGAGGTGTAAGACTTCAGGTGCGTCCTGCCGGTACCGGTGGTATTTCTCCCCCTCCGTCATGCCGGTGTGCGCCCTCGCGATGGCGTTTGCAGCCTTGTGGCTGGCGTTTGATGCAGCGCCACTGGCTGCAAAAAAAAGTAAGCCTCCCACCTCAAAAACCGTCGTAGGGCAGGTGTTCGACGCGCAAGACAACCCCATCGTCGGCGCCGCTGTGGAAATGACCGACCTGACGACGGGTAAGACCGCTGCCATTTACACGGGACCCGAGGGGTATTTCACTTTCAACGATCTCAAGTTAACCGAGGATTACCAATTCATGGCCCATTACAAAGGCCAGTCTTCTGAAGTCCGCAAAGTCAGCTCCTGGGACACGCGGTTCGACCTGGTGCTGAATCTCCACATCCCTGCGCCCAAAGACTAGCAGCAGTTCGGCCAGGCTTCTTCCCCAAATTCGAACTTGTAACAACAGTTACAGAAAAGACCAGGAAGGCGGGGGTTCAGCTCCGCGGCGACGGCGTGCCGTTGATTTCCCCCCTTTTCTTCGCCGGAAGGATTGCAGGTACACGCGGTCACCCGGCAGAAAAGTTCGTGGTGGATTGGTCCGCATCTATTGGCCGAGCTGGGTCTCCGTCCCTTAGCCCGGCTTTACGCTGACCTTTAACAGCTTGCGCCCGACTCGAAATGTCACGGAACCATGGCAAGAATACTTTGCCGGGTCAAATTCCCATGCAGGATCCGAGATGCGCTCCCATGAGGGAGTTTCGGCGTCACCGAGGGCAATGGAAACAGCACCCTCTTTCATTTTCCGTGCGGCTTCGGTCTTCGAGGACGCCAGTCCATAGGTAGCGAGAAAGGTCGTAAGCTTTACGGGGAGAAAGTGGCTCAGGCTTTCCTTGCGAACTTCATGGGGGATGCTCTTCTTCTGAAATTGAGTTTCCCAATCCTTCTGGGCCTGGCCGGCTTCCGGCGCACCATGGAAATCGGAGATGATTCGGCGGGCGAGATCCTTTTTCATTTCCAGCGGGTGAGCGTTCCCATCGCTAACCGAATCCTTGAGGCCGGCGACTTCCGATGGGGAGAGGTCGGTGAGCAGTTCGTAGTAGCGCCACATCAGTTCATCGGAAATGGACATCAGCTTGCCGAACATTTCCTGCGGCGGCTCGTTGATGCCGACGTAATTGCCAAGAGACTTTGACATCTTCTGCACTCCGTCGAGCCCCTCCAGGATGGGCATCATCATGATGACCTGGGGCTCCTGGCCGTATTCCTGCTGGATGGTGCGCCCGGCCAGCAGATTAAACTTCTGGTCAGTCCCGCCTAGTTCGACGTCGGCTTTGAGGGCAACCGAGTCGTAAGCCATGGCCAGCGGATAGACCAGCTCAAGCAGGGTGATGGGACGGCCTTCCTTGAACCGCTTGCTGAAGTCATCACGTTCCAGCAGCCGGGCTACGGTGTATTTCGAAAGCAGGGCCATCCACTCGTGGCTCGTCAGCTTGCCCAGCCAGCGGTTGTTGAAGTCCACAACCGTTTTTTTCGGATCAAGAATCTTGAAGACCTGTTTCTTGTAGGTTTCGGCGTTGGCTGCGATTTCTTCCGGCGTCATGGGCGGGCGCGTGACGTTGCGGCCGGAGGGGTCGCCGATGAGTCCGGTGAAATCACCGATCAGGAAGATAACCGTGTGGCCGAGGTCCTGGAAGTGTTTCAGCTTTCGGATCAGGACGGTGTGGCCAAGGTGAATGTCCGGCGCCGTAGGGTCGAAGCCCGCTTTGACGCGGAGCGGCTGGCCCGTCTTCCCGGCGCGCTCGAGCTTGGCGTAGAGGTCTTCGGCGCGGATAGTTTCTTCCGCGCCTTTGGTGAGGTAAGCGAGTTGTTCTTTAACCGTCATATTAGCGCAGCACCGACCGCCGTCCATCGATGCGAACCTTATCTTCGAGCATCAGGCAGACGGCTTCGGAATAGATGCGGTGTTCTTCTTTCAGGATGCGGGCCGAGAGTGTTTCCACTGTATCGTCATTGAGCACGGGGACGACCGCCTGGAGGACGATGGGGCCGGTATCCATGCCTTCATCAACGATGTGGACGGTGCAGCCAGTGAATTTGACGCCATAATCGAGAGCCTGCTTCTGCGCATCGAGGCCGGGAAAGGCAGGAAGCAGCGCCGGGTGGATGTTGAGGATGCGCCCGGGAAAGGCCCGGATAAACACCGGGCTGAGGATGCGCATAAATCCTGCCAGGCATACCAGGTCAACCTGCGCCTCTTTAAGAGCGGCTACTACTTTGCCGTCGTAGGCGTCACGCTCGACGCCCTTGGGTGGAATAAAGAGGGTATTCAACCCCATCTGGCGCGCGCGTTCGAGGCCCGGCGCCTGCTCGCGGTTGCTGACCACCAGGGCGATTCTCCCCGGGATTTTCCCCGCCGCAGCGTTGCGCGCGATGGCCTCAAAATTCGATCCGCGGCCGGAGAGTAGAATGCCGATGTTTTTCATAGAATTGAAACTCAAACAAGGCGCGCAGGCAGCGTCACCCAAGGTTGAGCTCGTTAATAAAACCTGGGAAAAGCCAGCGGACCTCACGCAGAGACGCGAAGGCGCAAAGGCCCCGCGCAAAACTGAACATTGCCCGTTGCGTTATCGTGGGCCTCAGGCCGGCTTCGTCTCCTGCGCCTGCCGGGGAACTCAAGTCTGTCCCTCGAGGGCATATTTTACTCCAGCCGTGCCGCGGACGATCTTGCCCACGGTATAAAACTTCTCTTTCTTCCTCTTGAGCGCGCCCGCCACTTTTTCCACATTCTTCTGTGGAACGATGAGGAGCATGCCGAGGCCCATATTGAAAGTGCGCAGCATCTCTGGCTGGGGAACTTTTCCGAGGCTGGCGATCATGTTGAAGACGGGTGGCACGGGCCACGATCCCAGACGAACTTCCGCCTGGCACCCAGCAGGAAGAATGCGCGGCGTGTTGTCCGTGATGCCGCCGCCGGTGACGTGGACGAGCCCGCTGAGCCAGCCTTTCTGATGCAGCGGCAGGAGCAGCGGCGCGTAGCAGCGATGCGGCGCCAGCAGTTCTTCATCGAGACGGCGCCCCAGTTCCGGCACGCGTTGCGAAAGCCGGATGCCTGCCTGGTCGATCAAAACTTTGCGGGCGAGGGAATAGCCATTGGTGTGCAGGCCAAGGGATGGCAGTCCAAGGATGACATCACCGGCGCGAACCCGGCTGCCGTCCAGGATCTCGCGTTGCCGCAACCATCCCACGATGCAGCCGGCCAGGTCGTATTCGTTTGGGGCATAAAAACCGGGCATCTGGGCGGTCTCTCCGCCGATGAGCGCGCACCCCAGTTCGCGGCAGGCGTCGGAAAGGCCGCGAACGAGATCAGTGATAACTTTCCCACGGATTTTTCCTGTTGCGAGATAGTCCAGGAAAAAGAGCGGCCGCGCGCCGTGCACGGCGATGTCGTTCGCCGAATGATACACGAGGTCGCGGGCGACGCCCTCATGACGGCCGGCGGCAAAGGCGATTTTGAGCTTGGTGCCCACGCCGTCCATGCTGGAGACCAGCACGGCATCGGAAGGAAGCCCCTTGAGAGAAAAAAAACCTCCAAAGGCGCCAAATCCCCTTAAGACACGGGCGTTGAATGTCTTGCTGACCAGCTCTTTAATTTGTGATTTGGCGCGGCTCGCCGCATTGATGTCGACGCCCGCATCTCGATAGCGCATCAGTTGTAAAGGGCTCCTTTGGCGGAATCACAAAAGAAAATCAGAAGGACGGAATCCGTCAGAAGATCTTGCCCATTCTGGACCAGCGCGTTTTGGCGAAAAAGTTCCAGAGGATGGAAGCGTCAAATTTCAGCCGGTCCCGAAAGCTGTCGTCAAGCCATTCGGTTGAGGGCGCATTGTAAGACCAGTAGACAAAGAGCGGTTCGCCCACCACGTTCTGGACGGGCACAAAACCCCAGAAGCGGCTGTCGAGCGAATCGTCGCGATTGTCGCCCATCACAAACAGATGCCCCATGGGCACATGGAGGCCGTCCTTGTGAACATAGTTGGGCATTTCGCGGGCCCATTTGGGGTTCAAGCCCCAGACCGCCGGCATGTCCTTGATCTCCCGCACGGGCGGCGGAAAGTTGACACAAAGCGGCAGAACCGCGCCAGCCTGAAACCGGGCATAGGGCTCTTTTTGGAGGTCCCCGTTGACGTAGACTTTCTTATCGGCGATGCGGATGACATCTCCGCCAACGCCAATCACCCTCTTGACAAACATCTGGGCGGGATTCACCGGATAATGAAATGCCACGATGTCGCCGCGGTGAATCGGAGCGATGCGAGGAAAGCGCACGTCGGTATAAGGCAATTGAGGGCCGTAAAGCAGCTTGTTCAGAAAGACGTGATCTCCGATCAGGATGGTGTTTTCCATCGAGCCCGTCGGGATCACAGTGGCTTCCGCCACAAAAGTGCGGATGCAGAAAACTCCGATCAGGACAATCAGGAGCGACCGGACGGTTTCCCAAAGACCGTCGCGGCGGGCGGCGCGTTGCGATGACGCGGGAGCCTCCTCAGCCGGTGGCTGAGGTTGTTGTTCCGCGGCGTTCAAGATTTCGGATGATTCCATAAACTGTTAGTCCCGGTTTCGCAGAGCGATCAGAGGCTCCTGGACAGCCGTGGGATAGTTAGCCGTGTAGCAGGCCAGGCAATAATTTTCTTTGTCGCTTCCAACAGCCTCGAGAAGCCCTTCCAGGGAGAGATATCCCAGCGTGTCGGCGCCAACGTAGTCGCGGATTTCCTCCACGCTGTGGTTGGATGCGATCAGTTCCTGTTTCGTTGGCGTGTCCACTCCGTAATAGCAGGGCGAAACCGTAGGCGGACAGCTGATGCGGAAATGGACTTCGCGCGCTCCGGCCTCGCGGACGAGCCGCACAATTTTGCGGCTGGTGGTGCCGCGGATGATGGAATCATCCACCAGCACGACGCGTTTGTCCTCCAGCAGGCTGCGCACGGGATTGAGCTTTAGCTTTACTCCGAAATCGCGGATGGCTTGTGAGGGCTCAATAAACGTCCGGCCAATGTAGTGATTGCGGATGAGCCCAAACTTTAACGGGATGCCCGATTCTTCCGAATAGCCGACGGCCGCAGCTACTCCGGAATCAGGGATCGGAACCACGATGTCCGCCTCTGCCGGCTGTTCCTTTGCGAGGCGCCGGCCCAGCATCTCGCGGCTGCTCTGCACGGAACGGCCAAAGACGATACTGTCAGGCCGTGAAAAATAGACGTGCTCAAAAATGCATTTTGCCGCCTTGGCCGGCGGGGAAAATCGAAGGGACGTGACGCCGCGCTTGTCAAGTATCACCATCTCACCTGGTTCGACTTCGCGCAGGTAGGTGGCGCTGATGATGTCAAAGGCGCAGGTTTCCGACGCCACGACGTAAGCGCCGTTCAACTGTCCCAGCGCGAGCGGCCTGAACCCCCGAGGATCACGAATGGCGTAAACGCTGTCTTTGAAAAGCATCACCAGCGAGTAAGCTCCTGAAACACGGTCCAGCGCCTCGGCAATCGATTCGGGAATGCCACTGTGCCGGGAACGGGCAAAATAATGGAGAATCACTTCCGTGTCGCTGGTGGTCTGAAAGATGTCACCGCGAGCTTCCAGTTCGCGCCGGATGCTGGAGGCGTTCACGAGGTTTCCGTTGTGGGCCAGGGCCACCTGGCCTTTCTGGCAACTGACGCTGAGGGGCTGTGCATTCTTCAAGTTGGTATCGCCGGCTGTCGAATATCGGGTGTGGCCGATGGCGGCATGTCCGGGGAGGTCCTGCAGAACTTTCTCGCTGAAAACCTCCGCCACGTGGCCCATGTTCTTTAGGCCATTCAACCGTTCACCATCGGTGACCACCATGCCGGCGCTCTCTTGCCCGCGGTGCTGAAGGGCGTAGAGGCCCAGATACGTGAGTTTGGCAGCTTCAGGATGGCCATAGACAGCAAACACGCCACAATGGTCGTGAAACTTGTCGTCGGGAAGTGATAATACTGGGAATTTTTCTGGGGTTAATTGCAAAGCTGTTATCCGCGGCCCTTCGCCAACGAAAACACGGCTGTCTTGTGATTCTCTCGCCGGAGCCCGCCAAGTCTTCCGCTGCCTGGGAATTTCTCAGGCTACTCAAGTCCTTACCCTTTCATTTTGCCCCGGCTCCATGCCCAGCGCAACTCTTTTTCTGGCATGGGAGCGAAGGCGGCTTTGGGCGTGTGAAGGCCGCTCACGCTTTCCTGCCTGCCGGCGCAGGTTGAGCGCTGGACACCGGGCAAGATTATCCTCCACAATAGGACGAAGATCTGGTTCGCGAGGATTCCTTGAACGTTTCGCAGGCATCTATTAAGAAAAATATTCCGGTTCGTG
>DATEKC010000199.1:0-3827 GCA_035277665.1 Terriglobia bacterium | reverse complement strand
GTGAAAATTCACCGTCCTGAAGAACGTGCAGAAGCTTTGCCTGCAGGCCGATCGGCATCTCAGCAATTTCGTCCAGGAAAATCGTTCCACGGTGGCAGGCCTCAAACTTGCCGGCCTTGGCCTTGGTGGCCCCCGTGAAAGCGCCGGCTTCATAGCCGAAAAGTTCGCTTTCCAGAAGTTCCGACGGCAGGGCCGCGCAGTTGATCTTCATGAAGCGTTCCGGGGCCCGGCAGGACAACTCGTGAATCATGTTGGCGACAATGCCCTTGCCGGTCCCGCTTTCGCCCAGCAGCAGCACGGGAATGTCGAATTCAGCGATCTGGCGAATCTGTTTGAGAATGTCTCTCATCACCGGGCTGGCGGCGACGAAACCCGGCACGACCCTGTCCGCGCCAGAGCGCTTCTGCGGTTCGTGCTCCTTTGCCCGAAATGCCAAACCATCAATGGATCGTACGACGTTGGTCACAGTCCCCCTCCTCTTCGTTACCTTCAACTCTGGGCCAACTGGTTTTCAGCCTCGAATCACTCCCCAAAAGTCCAGGGCAGGAAACCTTAAGAAAGCCTTATTTCATCGCCATGAAAGCATCATATGTGCAGGCAAGTACATCTGCAATTGGGCGATCACAGGAATTGATGGGGGGAAAGACTCGAAAGAACTCGGGGAAAGACCCGCATATATAGGTGGTTAATACCTACGTACTAAGGCTGAACCAGCCCACGCCGGATGGCATAGCGGACCAGGTCCGCCACAGTGTGCAGGTTGAGCTTGTGCATGATGTTGCTGCGGTGAGAATCGGCCGTCTTGACGCTGACCCCAAGCGACGTGGCAACTTCCTTGGTGGTCTTCCCTTCCGCCACCAGTTGCAGCACCTGCTGCTCGCGGCGCGTCAGAGTTTCGTTCTCGGAGGTGTTCTGCTGGAGGTAGGCCTCGACCACAGTCTGGGAAATTCCGGGGCTGAGATAGATCCTGCCGTTGAGGATTTCATGGATCGCATCAATCAATTCGACTGCCGCCCGGGATTTGAGAACGTAGCCACGGATTCCGGATTTCAGCGCCTCGAGGATATACCTGTTTTCCGTATGAACTGTCAGCAGCAGCAGTTTCGCGGAAGGAAAGGCCCTGCGAATCTGCGCGGCCGCCTCGATGCCGGTCATGACAGGCATGCTGATGTCCATCACAACCAGGTCGGGGTGCAGTTCCAGCGCCCGCGACACGGCTTGCGCGCCGTCGCCGGCTTCCCCGACAACTTCAAACCCTTCGCGGTCCAGAATGCTCTTCAGCCCTTGCAGCACAATCGGATGGTCGTCAGCTACCAGAACACGGACGGGATGCCCGAGCGCCTTTGGGCTTTGAGACGCAAACTCACTTTGTTGGGTGGCACCAATCACTATGGCCTCCGATCGAGGGACGGTACGGTTTTTCCGGCAGCGTGAGCGCAGACTCGGCAGGAGAATCCGATAGTTGTCCCTGAAAAACGCTTACAGGCTAACCTTAAAGCAAACTCCACACAATCCATGAAAATCCCGAAAGTTCAGCAGGTGAATTACCGGGTGATTATCAGCAGGTTGTGAAGAGCGCGTCGGCAGATAATGGCTTAGAACTTTGGTGCTAGTGCAACAAATTGCAAACATGCCTCATGTCAAATGCTCTCGGCAGGCGGGAAGGGGGGCGGGATTAGGCCCCCCAGTGGTTGGAGGGAAAGCAGTGTGGAAACTCAGGATGCGGCTGATTTTTTGCTAAACGTCTCGGGCGAGTCCGCGTTAATCGCCGATGCGGCCATCCTGGAATAAGCCGGTAGCCGGCCCCTCTGGAGGCTGGCCCGAAGGAAGGCCACCCTGAGATGGCCATCAGCCAACGCCCCGGACCTCGTCGCGTCGAATTGGTTTTTCGGACTCATGATTTCGATCCTCCTGGTTCTCCGCGTGAGAATCCTTGCCCCACGGTGGAAGCCCAGGGAGTGAAGAAGTTTTGGATACCCGCAGCCTCAAAGCCAGCGTTCCAGCCGGCACGCTTTTTAATGCAAGGCATCTGCCAAAAACTTGAAACTCTAATTGCTTGGTTTGTTGAATCTTAGATTCCGCGGTCGCCGGAAATATGCCGAAAGAATTACTCCCACTAGCGCGGTTTTTCACGTTTCCACCTGTTGAGAGTGGCGTGCCGATTCCAGGCGAATTCCAGGGAGAAAGCAGGCCGGATTGGGTTTTCAGCTTTCGCTTGACTTTCGCTTTCTATTCGCCTAATATCGCCTTGTAGAAAGCCAAAAAGGCGAAAGTTAAAATGAATCCCACACCATTAAAAACCAAGCAGGATGCTTTTTATAAACAACTTATGCTCGATAATGCGCCGGATGGCCAAAAAGAAGATGTATCCAAATATGGCACAGTTGATCCGGCTTCAGCCGTAACCCCACCTCCCTTTCCCAGGCCGCTGCGCCGCGCCACGCCCTGGGCCTTTCCTAAGCGGGGCATTGCAGTCTTTTATGGCCCCGGCAACGTGCCCAAACTGAGCCACTACTTTCTGCCCAGGCTCCTGCTCCAGGGTAAGCGCGTGCTCTTCCTGGACGGCGCCAACTCCGCCAACCCGCGATTGCTGGCCCGGTTGGCGCGCGAGCGCCGCGTTCCTTTTGAGCAGTTCAACCGGCAGGTCCAGATTGCCCGCGCCTTCACCTGCTTCCAGCTCACGGAACTGATCGTGCGCGTGCCTCGCTTTCTTGGCGACTTCCCTGCGGACATTCTGGTGGTGACGGCGCTGCCGGACCTTTACTTTGACGAAGACGTTCGCGACTGGGACGCGCGTGTGGCGCTGGAGCAGGCGCTCGGCAGTCTCGACCGCCTGGCGCGGCAACCGCTGGCCATCTCCATCTTTTCCGCCGCGACAACCTTTGCGCCTTCCGCAGCCCGCAAGCATTTTTTTGCCCGGGCCTGCCGCTCGGCCGGCGAGGTGTGGCGCTTCGGCACGGATGAAGGCGGTCGACCGAATCTGATTTGCGAACGCGGGCCGGCGAACGCCCGGCTGGGTCCGGCTGCAGCGATGGCGAGATGAGGTGAGCCATGGGGCGAACACTTGCAACATTCCGCGACCTGATTGAACAGGAAATGCTGAACTGGGAGCGCGTTTTCGGGCGCGCGCTGCGGCGGGAAGAACGCGCGCACTTCGAGGCCATGTTCAACCGCGTGCGGCTCTACATTCAGGCCTGCACGTATGAGTTTCCGGTGCACGCAATGGACGCCATCAACGTGGCCGTGGGCCTCGATCATGAAATCCGACTGCGCTCGATTGAAGCGCGACTGGGGATCAACCTTGAAAATCAGTGGATGGATTCTCGATCTCTACCCTTCCCCGGCGGGGATGACGCTGTGGCTCGCCCGGACCGACCGGAAACGCCTTCGACTGATTGACCCGTCGTTCCATCCCGGTTTTTACGTTCAGGGAGCGGAGCCCCGCCTGCGCCAGTTGGGCCGGGTGCTGGCGGCGCGTGCGCGCGTCCGCTGCGCATTCACGGAAAAATTCAGCATCTGGGACGGGCGGCCCATTCGCACCCTCGAAATCACCGTGCATCATCCCGCGCAGTTCGCGGCCATTGCGCGTTTCGTCCGCCGCTATGACGTCCAGTTCACGCTTTACAACTCTGACCTGATGCTCGCGCCGCTCTATTGCTGGCAGAAGAACGTGTTCCCACTGGCCTGCGTTGACATTGAAATCTCAAGCCAGTCCGCCGCAATTATTCACTCCATTGAATGCCGCGATGACGAATGGGCGCTCGATTACGAACTGCCGCCGATCCGCACGCTGCAACTGCGCCTGGAAGGCCTGGGGCAGGTGGACC
>DATEKC010000198.1:0-5424 GCA_035277665.1 Terriglobia bacterium | reverse complement strand
AGCGCCACTCCCACGCCGCGTCTTCGCGCTGCTTTGATCAGCGGGCCGACGATATCTTTTTTGTGCGGGGTGTCCATCACGCTGTAATGGATGAGACAATCCTCAAAGTTCGGCTGATGGTTGGGCGTAAAAGAAAGGCCGCGGGGCGCGTGCCTGATGGACTTCACCACCGTTTCGGTGGGCCACATGCAAAATCCTTCGTGGTGCTTGGTGGTGAAGGTAAAGAACTTTGCGCCGGCGCGCTGAAAAAGGTCCATCCAGGAATCCGGGTCAAAATCCGTGGGGTTAAAAAACTCGTAGAGCGTGTTGTAGGTATTTTGGAACTCACGGGAAGAGTGCGGCAAACACCACGAGGCATCGCTCCCGATCAGGCAGTAGAGCCCCCAATGGACGCGGATACCGAATTTCTGGTCTTTCCAGGCTTCCAGCGCTTCCTGCGGAGCGTGGCGGTATTCCGGGTTGACGCTCTTCGGGAATCCCGCTTGAAGATCATGCCAGGTGAACATTGGCCCGCTGGTCGGCGTGTTTCCTGTTTGGGCATCACTTGGCCCGCCTGGTCTTCCGAACGCCGTGCCCTTGCCAAGCCCCAACAGACTTCCGGACGCAGCGATTGATTGGTTCAGAAACTGTCGGCGTTGCATTTTCTCTCCTCGGCATGAACTGCAGGGCCAGGCGGGAACGCGGGCCTCGCACAAAGCGCGCGCGCTAGGGAGAAGCGTCACCTGGCCCGGCCCAGGGGCCCCCGGTTGCCCGCTGTTTTGGAAACGTCCTTTTCCTCACCACGCTCACGGCCAGCAGGATGAGGGTGTTGTCAGCGATGGTTTTTCCCTCCGAGTTTTTGAAGCCCGAGATCCCTTCCAGCCGGACTTCCCTGATTTGCTTTCCAAAGCGCGGATTGACCCATTCGAAGGCGAAAAACGTCATGCGCCCTTCCGGCGATTTACCGCAATCAAGCAGGTCAGCCTCCCAGGCGACATTGCGCGGCTCATGTTTTTTGCCCCAGCCTGCCTCCAGGATGTTCACGCCATAGCGGACGGGAGCCGTTTCTACAAGCCCGTCTTCATAGACGAACCGATAAAACCCCAGCAAATCCGCGGTGTCGGCGTTGTCCCAGGTTTCTTCAAAGGCCAATGCATTTTGCGCGGGCAGGGAACTGGCGTGAAGAAAAAGCACGCTGCTGGCATCCTCGCCGAGCGGAATGGAAACTGTTCCTGATTGGGTTCGCTGCGCTCCGGTGGTGACGACGATGGCATTCCTGCCGGCGTTTTTGCCGGCATTCGCGAGGTTGAATGCCCTGGAGCCGGCGCGAACGGTGCCGCTCCTCAACGAAGCCAAATCCACGCCTCGCAAGGTGCTGTTGCCGGCCGCGGCATTCAGATGGGCGCTGATGTCGACTGGCGTTACGGGATCGTCGTCGCCCGGCCACAGTTGCATGGAAACCCGCCGCCGAATATCCGGAATCGCTCTCTGCACCTTCTCTGAAAGGTCATCGCGCGCCGGCGCGGAGCGCGACCACGTGAGGTTGGCGCAGCCCAGGATGTCATACATCATATCTTTGCCAAAATTGAATTCGGTCGTATCCGCCCAACTGGACGGCGCTCCTCCCACGATGCCTTCCCGCTGGCTGCGCCGCTCATAGTCTTCGATCTCCGGAGTCATGTTGCCGTACACCTGGTGGAAGCCCAGTTCCTGCAATTCGATGTCATTCTTTTCGCCGCCTTCTCCTTCACCGTTGCTCCAGAACCAGTTGAACATCAGGATGTCTTTCGGAATCAGCTCGCGGACCTGCTGAGGCGAAAGCGCGCCGGGCGTCTGGTAACGATATCCCACGGGGCTGTGCGCCTGCTGAAAGACTTTTCCGCGCACTCGCTCAATAAGGTGGTCGCCCCACATCGCGACCTCCACGTCCTGCTGTTTCAGATGCGAATAGATTTTATTGACATCCTGCGCAAACAGAACGGTTGGGCTTTTGCCCCTGCACCTCGGGCAAATTCCCCACGGCATTCGCCACTCGTCGTGGCCGATGTGGACCATCCGGGGCTTCATCACCTCGATGTATTCATTGAGCACGTCGTAGGCCAGCCTGTAAGTGGCCGGCTCGCTGGGGCAGTACGTGTCGGGCCACTCGGCAGCCTGGATTTCTGCCAGCTCGCGGTGCCGCGTCAACAGATAATAGCTGTGCGTCAGCGTCGAGATCTCCGGAATCACGTCCACGTAGTGCTGCCGCGCGTAGCGCACCATTTCCGCAACTTCTATTTTTTCCAGCACGCTGCCGTCGGTGAAAACCATGTTGCCGGAATCCTGAAACTGTTCATGCGGTCCGGTGGAGCGGCCCCGGCGCGTATATTTCATGTCCTTGGTAAAGTCGATCCATCCCGCATTCAGTTCCGGGTGACGGTCGAATTGCATCCCGGCGTCCATTTCAACCACCACCTTGTTCAACTTCAGGGGCGCCATTACTTCGCGCACGAACCGCTTGAAGTACGGAATATGCTGCCGGCCGGGGACATAGATGTAAACGCCTCGAAAAGGTTTGTCAGGCCAATCGACAATCCTCTGCGCCGGGACGTAAACGCCGTCCTCAGACTTTTCGAGAATTTGGCGAAGCGTTTGCAGCCCGTAAAATGCCCCTGCCGGGTCGCGCCCCACAACGGCCACACCCTGGCCGGTTGCGTCCAGCACGTAGCCTTCAGTTCCCGGAACGCCATCCTCGAACTGGATGCCGCGCGCCCTGCGATACTGCTGCACCAGCGGGTTCGCCTCGTCGCCGATCAGGATAAATCGCTGTGTTTTGGGAATCGCAGCCGTGTGGCGAATTCTAAGCGGCGTCCCGTACTGGTCCGCCAGCTCAGCCGAAATGAAAGACGCAAGAAACAGGTCGGAGCTTGAGGCGACTTCCGGCGCCAGGATCAAAACCGACGGGTCCACCTTCAAGCGTCCGCTCTGTTTGGTTACTTTACGCGGGAGAGGGAAGATCATGGTTGTCCTCGAATGTGTCGCGCGGGCCCGCCGGGGCAGGGGAGACTCCGGCGTGCCGACGACCTTCCTTATTTTTATTGCCGCACGTTGTCTTTTACGGCGCGTTCCGTCACCCAGTCGGTCCACAAAGCGGTGCGGGCGCTGGAAAGCAGCGGCTTGCCATCGAGCACCGACTCCACAAAATTCTCGATGCAGGGAAAGTGGATGTTCGCGTGGTTGGGAATCTCCTCCCGGCCCTGGGGAGAAACCAGCGTGGGGCCGTTCAGCGGGCTCAATTCCAGTTCGCCGCTGGTGCCGATGATGCGGAACTCGTCGCGGTCTGCATGCGAATGCCAGCGCACGTCGACGATGGCGCGCACGTTGTTCAGATATTCGATCAGCACCGTGGCCGAATCCTCCACCGGAGTTTTGTTCACGGCGTTGGACAGTTGCGCCCGCACGCGCGCCGGTTGGCCAAAAATGAAATTGAAAAGATCGATTCGGTGCGAAGCGACGTCATAGAGCGGGCCGCCGCCGGCCTTGTCGGGATCCAGCAGCCAGGCGCGGAAGTCGTTTTCGGCCGTGAAGCACGAGTGGCTCGACGCATACGCCAGCACCGGCTGTCCGATTGCGCCTTCGCGCATCAGGGCCATGGCCCGGTGCACTTTGGGATACGTCCGCCGGTAATAGGCCACGCCCAGCGTGCGCCCGGCGGCCTCTGCTGTCTGCACCATCATTTCGGCCTCGGGATAATTCATGGCCATGGGTTTTTCGCAGAGGACGTGGCAACCTTCGCGGAGTGAAATCATCGTCTGCGGCGCGTGCATAAAAACCGGCGATGCCACGTAAACGGCGCCGGGCCTGGTGGCGGCAATCGCCTCCTTCAAGTCCTTGAATCCCGGCACGCCGTAAGGCTCCGCCTTCGCCGGGTTGCGGGTGACGATTCCGACCAGCTTGCTCTGCTCCTCTTCCTCAATCGCCGGCAGTACCCGCCGGGTGGTGATGTCGCCAACTCCAATCACAAGCCATTTCATCATCCGGCTATTCTACGCTAATTTTTCACGATTCCCACAGGCGCGTTTACCGCATCATTCGCGATTGGGGAATCGCGATTTGCGATTGCAGAGCCAGGCAGCGCAGAATGGGCCCGGCCCATACGCCCGGGCCCTCGGGGCTGGCGCGCCGGCCATCGGGTGAGGGAGGACCGCCGGGTTCGACAGGAACTCTGCGTCCTCTGTGCCCCGCAAACCGCAAGCCGGAATCTGCTCCTCGGCTCTGTGACCTCCGCGTTGAATCTTATGCATTTGGTTTTCATGTTGACAATCTACAGAGAAGGCGCTACGCTCCTTCCTGTTGAATGCCTAAAGGAGCGATTTGCGCATGGCCCGTGAAAAAGCTGAGGTTTTGCAGGGAACGCTGGATCTGATGATCCTGAAAACGCTGGACACCATGGGGCCGATGCACGGTTTCGGGATCGCACGGCGCATCGAGCAGGTCTCGAAAAATCTTTTGCAACTCAACCAGGGCACGCTCTATCCGGCGCTCCTGCGCATCGAGCAGAAGGGCTGGATAAAATCAAAGGAAGGAGTCTCGGAAAACAACCGCCGCGCCCGCTTCTATTCGCTGACGCGCGCCGGCCGCCGCCAGCTCAAAAAAGAAGCCGAACACTGGGAGCGCATGACCGCCTTCATCGCCCGCCTGCTGGCCGGCGCTGAACACTTGTGATTGGGGACTCGCAATTGCCACGCTCACGACACGTCATCCTGAGCGAAGCGAAGGATCTACTTCATTTCCCTGGGTGCGCATCCGCCGCGGTTTTAGCTATGTATGCAATCAACCGGCGAGTAGCGGCGAGTTTACTCCGCAAGATGGAGCATTGATCACAAGTGGCGGCGAGTTTACCTCGCCACGTCAGAAGGGGTGATATAAATTTCAGCGACGTATTGGGGAGGTCTGCATGACCCGGCTGCGGATTTTTCTGTCAAAATTCGCCGGGCTGTGTCGTAAATCGAAGCTCGAGCAAAAGCTTGATGAAGACGTGCGCGCCCACCTCGAAATGCTCACCGAAGAAAACCTGTGCAAGGGCCTGGACCCGGAAGAAGCCCGCTACGCGGCGCTGCGGCAGTTTGGCAACGTCAGTTCCATGAAGGAAGAGTGCCGCGAAACCTGGAGCATCCGCATTATCGAAGAACTTGTTCAAGACGTTCGTTACGGCTTCCGCCAGCTTCGCCGCAACCCGGGGTTCACAGCGGTCGCCATTCTCACCCTGGCTCTCGGCATCGGTGTCAACACCTCGGTTTTCAGCTTTCTGGATGCGGTCTCGATTCGTCCTTTGCCTGTTCCCGAGCCGAATCTGGTGGTAGTTGTGCACCGAGGCGACTCAAATCGCTTCTCATACCCCGACTACGTTGATTATCGCGATCGCAACCAGGCGTTCACAGCTCTTGCGGCGACTTTCCCCACGGA
>DATEKC010000197.1:0-12352 GCA_035277665.1 Terriglobia bacterium | reverse complement strand
CGGGCGACTGCCCCAGAGACTGGCCCCGGAGGCAACGGACGGGATGCCCCTGGTGATGGAGGAGAATGAGTGGCTGGCGAAACGGCGTTCGACGCCGGTGCTCGTGCTGGTTAGAAATGATCAGGTGAAGGAGTTAAACGACTCTGTCCCCATCATGGAACCGATGTGGACTGGATGGCAATATTCCGTCTGGGAAATACCCGCCAATCCGGCTCCCGGCAGCCCGCCGGAGAAGGCAAGTCGAAAGGGGCCGTGACCTCTGCGCTTAAATGCGGGCCCGCTCAAATAGATTCCTATGTGTGGCATCTGCGGTATTCACAATCTGGATCTGGAACCGCTCAATTTCCCCGGGCTCATTGACCGGATGTCCGCCCAGATCAGGCACCGGGGGCCGGACAGCGAGGGCAAATTTCTGCGGCCCCACCTGGCGATGGCCATTCGGCGGCTGAGTATTATCGACCTCGAAACAGGCGACCAGCCGCTCTCGAATGAGACCGGCGAAATCAACCTGGTTTTTAACGGCGAGATCTATAACTACCGCGAGCTTCGCAAGGGACTCATCAGGCGCGGGCACAGATTCAAGACCCAGTCGGATGGCGAGACCATCGCTCATCTTTACGAGGAAAAAGGCGCTGACTTTGTGCGCGATCTGAACGGCATGTTTGCCATCGCGCTTTGGGATGAGCGCGCCAACCGGCTGGTGCTGGCCCGCGACCGGGCCGGCGAAAAGCCGCTCTACTACTGGCTGCAGGATGGCACGCTGCTGTTCGGGTCGGAAATCAAAACGATCCTGCAGCACCCCGCCGTCAGCCGGCAGCTTGATCCCGAAGCGCTTTCCCAGTATTTCTTTTACGGTTACTTTCCCACACCGCGATCGGTCTTTGCCGGCATCCAAAAATTGCCCGCCGCTCACGTGATGGTGGTGGAAAACCAGGAAGTGCACATCAAGTGCTATTGGCGGATTCAGGATTATCTGCGCGCGCCGGATGCGCGAAGGTTGAGCTGGAAGCAGGAATTGCAAGCCTGCGAAGAACTCCGCGAGAAGCTGAGAGAAGCGGCCGTGTCGCGCCTGGTCAGCGACGTGCCGCTGGGAGTTTTCCTGAGCGGCGGCATCGATTCCTCCACCATTGTGGCTACCATGAGCGAGCTTTCGCCCGGAAATGTCAACAGCTTCTCTGTATCGTTTCCCCAGCGCACTTTCGACGAGGCGGAATATGCGGACTACGTGGCCAGGCATTTCAACACCCGGCATCACGTCCTGACGGCCGACGACCAGACCATGCGCGGCGCCCTGCTGACCCTGATCGACCATCTCGATGAGCCCATGGCCGACCCAGCCATCATTCCTACTTATCTCCTCTCCTGCTTTGCGCGCCAGCACATCAAGGTTGCTCTCAGCGGGGAGGGCAGCGATGAGCTGTTTGGAGGTTATCCCACCTATCTCGGAGCGCGCGCGGCGGAATATTACCTGAGGCTGCCCGAATTTCTGCGGCGGCAGGTTTTCGACCGCCTGCGCGAGCTCTTGCCGGTCACTTCAGACGCCGTGCCCAAAGGGCTGTTTCTCCGGCGATTCCTGACCCATGCCGAGAAAGATCCGGCGGTGCGCCATCATTCATGGTTTGGAATGTTTTCAGCGGAGGAAATCGAACAGTTGTTCACACCGGATTGGGACGGCGCGCATCATCCCGTCAGCACGATCTTCAATCCGCTTTCGCGGGTCCTGGATGGCGCAGTCTTTGAAGATGTCGTGGCGGAGATGCTTTATCTGGATTTCCGGATGTATCTGGAAGACAACCTGCTGGTCAAAGTGGACCGCGCCAGCATGGCATGCTCTCTGGAGATGCGGACCCCTTTCCTGGACCATCGCCTGATCGAATTCGCGGCGGGCTTGCCCACCAACCTGAAAGTGCGCGAATTCAAAACCAAATTCATTCTGAAAAAGGCCGTCGAAAAGTGGTTGCCGCACAAGATTGTGTACCGGCAAAAACGCGGGTTCACAGTCCCAATCGCGAGCTGGCTTCGCGATGACCTCCGGCCGCTTGTGGCCGAAACGCTGGAAGCAGGAAAGCTGAAGCGCCAGGGGCTTTTTAACAGTGATTTTGTCCAGCAGTTGATCGGCGAGCACTGCGCGGGCAAGGCCGACCATCGCAAGGCCCTTTGGACGCTGCTTTGCTTCCAGCTCTGGCACGACCGCTGGGGAAGGGGAGACTAGAACACTTGCGCCCTCGCAAATTTAAACCCACCTCGCCCTATGAACTGCCGCCGCCTGAATGCTTCACTCGCAAAGAGTGGAAGATCATTCAAACCTGCCGGACCCCGCGCCAGGTGCAGAATTTTATCCGGACGTTCACTTACAATCAGGAAAAAGAAGGCGAAACGTTGAAGAGCTTCCGCGGCACGCTCCGGCGCACAACTTGCCATTGCCTGGAGGCTGCTTTCGTAGCGGCCGCCATCCTGGAACAGCATGGATACCCGCCACTTCTGTTGGACCTCGAATCCAAAGACAAATTGGACCATGTAGTCTTTGCCTTCCGCCAGCACGGAAGATGGGGGGCCGTGGGGCGGTCGCGCGATTTCAGCCTGCAGGGCCGCAAGCCTGTTTACCGGACCTTGCGTAACCTGGTGATGAGTTATGTGGACCCCTTTGTTACGGAGGAAGCGCGGATTATCGGCTACGCGCTGGCGGACCTTCGGACGCTGGTGGCGACAGATTGGCGTTTTTCGATGAACAACGTGTGGAGCGTCGAGCAGGCGTTGATTGATCTGCCTCACCGCAAGCTGAAAACCTCAAATCAGCGGCATGAGACGATCCTCAGGCGGTACCGCGCGTTCAAAGAAAAGTTTCCTCATCGGCAGATCAACTTCTATTCAAACCGCCATCATTGGATGTAGAGGTGAAGTATGAAGCGCGAAAGAGAACAAACCTGAAGGTCTAGCTTTCGCCTGATCCCTTGATTCATCAGGTCTATTGAGCCTGTTGCAGCGAAGAAACCAGAAGGTCGGCTTTGTGGGCAAGATTATAAGCCCGCTGGAGGTCTGAATCATGGCGCGCCTTCTCGGATTGCTGGAGAAATCCCCGCGCTGTTTCCAACGTGCCGCGTTGGGAAGGGGACAGCCATTCGCGGCTCAGGCTAAGAATCCGCTTCTCGATTCCCTCCTGCAACTTGGCCACTTGTTCCTGCAACGCCGACGCCTGGCCGGAGGTAATAGCCGATTGCAGCGCAGGAACTTCGGCAGCTGGTTTTTCGGGTTGGGTTTTCGCCTCCCGCCTTCTGGGTTGGGGTGGACTGCTGGGCGCCGGTTCCGGTTGCGGCGGCGGCGGAGTCGTTTGTTTGGCCACGGCGGCGGCCGGTGGAGACGGGGCCTGCACCACAATGCTCTGGTCAGACTGTTGGGCAGGCGTCGCAGCAGGCGGCGGGGTCGGGACGTAGACAACCTGCGGGCCCGTCTGCCTCTTGGGGCAGCCGCCAAAAATAACGGCAATGCTGAAAACTGCAGCTTTCCAGATCAAGGTACTCTAATTCTATCACTTCAGCAAAAATCGAGGCTACGGACCCCCTGGCCCCCCGCTCCGCCAAAAGGACAAACGTCAACCGCGATGACTATCGGATACACTCCAATCGCCGGCGTACAAGCGATTGGCAACTCTCGAAAGTAGTTGTTCAGTTGCAGGCAACAGCTACCTCAGGCTGTTTGATGGCTCATAACCTTTCTTTCGGCTGTCTTTGCCTGCTGCTCGTATTGATGTTCCCATTCCTTTCGCTTTTTCAGCACAAAGGCCTTGGCATCCTCGAATGTCTTAAAGATGCGTTTCCCCTTGATCAGATTGCACGGCTGACAGCAGGTCACGAGGTTATCCATTCTTCGTGCTCCACCATGGGCGTGGGGGTGAACATGGTCAACGGTAAGGACCATCCAGTTGGTGAACTGATGCAGCCCGTCCAGTCCGCAATACTGGCATTGGAATTGATCACGAGTGAACACCTTCATGGCGTCTTCCCGCGACAGGTGCGGCGCGGGCCCGGCGAAAAACTTCTGGAGCTTATTCAGGGGCATGGCTCCTCCTCTCGAACCCAGTTTAGGTAAGCGCAGGATGTCGCTTTTCGTACGTTACCGTGGCAACGAAAGGGTATCTTCTCTCGCTGGCCTCCAGTCTTTCTGAGCCTATTCTACTCCCGATGGTCTTGAAGAGGTAGCGTCAATCTGCTGCGGAATCCGGGCTGATGTGAAGCCCGGAGAAGGGCGAATTTCGCGGCAAATTTCACGGCTAGGCCGGCAAGGCGATCCGGAAGGTCGTCCCGTGGTTCGGCTCACTTGAAAAGTCAATGGAACCGTTGTGAAGCTGAATGATTCGGTAGGCCATGGCCAGGCCGACGCCCGAACCTCCGGGCTTGGTGGTAAAGAACAGGGAAAAGATCCTCGGCTGTACCTCGGGCGGGATGCCGACGCCCTGGTCGGCAATTTCAAGCTCTACGCGGCGGTCCGATTTTCTGGGCCTGATTTTCAATTCGCCGCCGGAAGGCATGGCCTGGCATCCGTTCAGCACCAGGTTCAGCAGTGCCTGTTTGAATAGATCGCGGTCAACCTTCAGCCTGGGGACGGGGCCATTTTTTTCAATCGTCAAACGCACCTGGTTCTGGTGGGCCTGTGGTTCAGCGAGAGTGAAGACTTCCCGGACCATCTGTTCCAGGTCCGTCTCACTCAGGCGCAATTCCACGGGGCGCGTAAAGTCGAGGAAGGTTTTCACCACGCGGTCAAGCCGGCGGATCTCCGAGGAAAGCGTTTCAATCTGCGGCTTCACAACCTCGCCACGCTCGGCAAGCTTGGCCTTCAGGATTTCAAGCTGCAGGACCATGGCGTTCAGGGGGTTCTTGACTTCATGCGCCACGCCGGAGGTGATCCGCCCGAGGGCCGCCAGCCGGGTTGCCACAGCGATCTGGTCTTCCAGTTGAGCGCGGGTGCCGGCGTCCCGCACTGTCACCAGGGCCCCCACGGGTTCGCCCTCCTTCTGCGCAAACTGCACGCTGGCCGAGATGCGGGGATAGCCTTCCGCGCCATCTTCGTCCTCTTCCTCGGATTCCCACGCAACCGGCTCTCGTTCTTCGAACGCCTTGCGCAGGACGCGATCCATGGGGTGGTCGCTCCAGAAAATTTCCCCCGCCGTGCGCTGCAGCAGCGAGGCAGGGTCAGCCCCCAGGAACCGCTCCACGGCAGGAGTGGCAAGCACCAACTGGTCCTGCCTGTCAAAAAGCAGCAGGCCGTCCGTGAGGTTGGAGAAAAGCTGGTCGAGGTTTTCTTTCAGCCTGGTAAAGGCTGTCTTCTCACCGCGAATCTGCTCTCCCAGAAGATTCAGCTTGGAAGAGAGGATGCCCCATTCGTCTTTGCGGTTCACCTTCAGCGGTTCGTGACTCTCTCCACGCGCCATCTTTTCGACCGTGCGGGAAATCGTCTTGAGGGGGCGCAGCACGCCGTAGGAAAGCAGGCTCGCGGAAAGCGTCGCCAGCACCAGCGCCAGAGTGGCCAGCAGCAACGCGCGCCGCAATTCAGGCGTCAACTGGTCGGCAACAAAAAGCGTCGAAACCCCGACGCGAACGTCTCCGAGCGGGCGGTCCCCCATCTTGACGGGCAGGTCCACCTCATAAACCCTTTGAGGGCCATAGACCACGCTGAGCTGGTACAAGATGCCCGTGTTCAAAAGCTGATCAAACGGAGGGGCGGAATTGAAAGCGGTGCCGATCTGTGTGGGATCGTTATGCACCAGAACAACATTATTCGTGTCAGTGATGGCGGCGTAATAAATAGTGGGCGAAAAACCCACCGCCGACTCAATGGTCGAGTTCAGGTTGGGATCCTGCGCCAAGCGCGACTGAATGAACTGGAGGACCGCCTGGGTGTCCGTAGGCTGGACGCCGGTCGGCAGGTGGCTCTGCGCCAGGACCGTCTGGGCCTGGCCATAAATTTCCTGGGCCACAAAACTCCCACGCCGCCCAACCGAAGCCAGCGCCTCATGGGTGAGAATGGAAAGATAGAGGGCGGAGATAGCGAGAACGACCAGCAGCACCAGCAGGCCGATCAGTGCCGTCAGCTTAGCTTTGAGGCTCAGCCTCATATTCTTTCAACTTATTGTGAAGGGTCTTCAGGCTGATACCCAGCATCTCAGCAGCGCGGGTCTTGTTGTTGCTGGTAAAAGCCAGAGTCTCAAAAATCAGCCGGCGTTCCGCTTCGGCAACGGTCATTCCGGCCCGGAGATGCAGGTCATCACCCATCGCCGCCGTGGAAGACTTTCCAAAGTCACCAGGAAGGTCGCTGCTTTGCAGTACTTCCCTCGTGCTCAAGACCATCATCCGCTCGAGCGTATTACGAAGTTCGCGGATGTTGCCGGGCCACGAATGGTGGCGGAACGCCTCCAGCACACTGCTGTCGATGGCTTTAACCGTGGTGTGGTGCTTGTGATTGAGATCTTCGATCAGCGACTGGGTCAGGGATTCCAGATCTCCCAGGTGGTCGCGCAAGGGGGGCATGGTAATTTGCACGACGTTAAGACGAAAATAAAGGTCGTTCCGTAGCTCCCCTTTGGAAACCGCTTCTGCGGGAACCTTGTTGGTTGCAGCAAGCACCCGGACGTCAACGGATATCTCGCTCTTGCTACCCAGGCGGCGGAGTTTCGAGTCTTCAAGCACCCGCAACAATTTGGCTTGGGTTTGCGCGGGCATTTCGCCAATTTCGTCCAGCAGCAGGGTGCCGCCGTCGGCGAGTTCAAAACAGCCCATGCGCCGCTCCACCGCTCCTGTAAAAGCGCCCTTCTCATGGCCGAAGATTTCGCTTTCCATCAGTGTTTCGGGAATCGCCGCGCAGTTTACCGCCACAAACGGCTTGCCCTTTCTGGGGCTGAGTTCATGGATCGTCCGCGCGGCCAGCTCTTTGCCCGTTCCGCTTTCACCCGTAATCAAAATGCTTGCCCGCGAGGGCGCTACGGTGGCGATGATGGACATCACCTCCTGCATCTTTTTCGAGTGTCCAACCAACTGCCCCAGGATTCCGGCCTCGCGCAGGCGCCGGTGCGCGATTTCAAGCTGCAATTCGTTTTCGCGGCGTTCGAGGCAATTGCGGAGCTCCACCTGCAGCCGCTTCGGGTCGATGGGCTTTTCCAGGAAGTTGAACGCCCCCAGCTTCGTGGCCTCCACGGCTTCCTCGATGGTGCCCTGCGCCGTCAGCATAATGAAGGTCACATCAGGACGGATTTCACGCATCTTGCGCAGCACGTCCATGCCGCTCATCCCAGGCATGCGGAGGTCTGAAATAATAACGCTGGGATTGAAAGCGTCGGCCTGATCAAGCGCTTTATGGCCATCGACGGCGACGTCGGCATCGTAACCCCACATCCGCAACAACTCAGCGAGACCTTCACGCTCGCTGGCATCGTCGTCGACTACCAGAATCTTTTCTTCCTTGGACACCCGGTCTCCTTCTATTCAATATAGTATAGATTAAACGATCTAGCCTTTGAAATCGGTGCAAGAGGCCGGGGATTTTCGCGCAAAGGCGCGCTGCCTGCCTTGCAATCCATAGCGCGCCGCCGGCCTGGAAGACGGTTTTCGGATGAATTCCTGTTTAGGGAAAAGGACCGCGAGGCCAGTTCCAATTTGGGATTTGTTTTGACTTTACTGAACTATCCTTCATATACTGGGCACGCTTTCCGCTCGAACGACTCTCTGGACAGGTTGCGCCAGCCATGGATGTCCATCTCTTCATCATTTCCCAGGACAAGGCCCTACGAGACATGTGTCTTGCTGTGGCAAAACAGGTGGGCCTGGCGGCGGAAACTGCTGAAACGGCGCCCGGCGCATTGGAAGCACTCGCAAATGGCGGCCTTGACATCATCCTGGCGGACGCGCGCATGGCGGGGCCGGATATTTTTGAACTGGTCAACAAGGCGCGCGGAGCATCGCCTGATTCAGATATTATCGTCCTTGCAGATGAGGCGACTGCCGGCCTTGCGCATCACGCCGTCAGGCAAGGCGCGCAGGACTGTCTGATCGGGCCATTCGAAATGGACGGCCTCGAGCGCCTGCTGGAACGGTTGATCCAGAAAAAGCGCATATCGGCGGAAAACCGTTTGCTTCGTGAACAGCTCGAGGCGCGGCAGGGACTGGGCGCGCTGATCGGCGCCTCCGCCAGAATGCAAAAAGTCTACGAGACCATCCTGAAGGTTGCCGCCAAACGCCATCCGGTGCTGGTGCTGGGAGAAAGCGGGACAGGGAAGGAGCTGGTGGCGCGCGCAATTCATTCGTTTGGTCCCTGGCGCGATTTCCCATTCGTCCCCGTGGATTGCGGGGCCTTGTCGTCCAACCTGATCGAAAGCGAACTTTTTGGCCACGTTCGCGGAGCCTTCACGGGCGCCAGCCAGAACCGGCAGGGCCTGCTGGTGGCCGGGGGAAAAGGGACGGTCTTTCTGGATGAAATTGCGGAATTGCCTGTGGAACTCCAGTCGAAACTGCTGCGGGCCATTCAGGAGCGCGAGGTGCGGCCGGTGGGCAGCAACCAGAGGCTGCCGCTGGAGGCGCGCATCGTTGCCGGGACCAATCAGCATCTGGAAGGCGCCATCACGCGGGGAACTTTCCGCAAAGACCTGTTCTTCCGGCTCAATGTTGTTTCCATCAAGCTGCCGGCGCTTCGCGACCGCAAGAATGATATTCCTCTGCTGGTGCACCATTTCATTGACCGCTACGCCGGGGCTTCCGGCGGCAGCAAGGACGTTTCCTACGACGCCATGGGCCGCCTGATGAGTTACGATTGGCCGGGCAACGTGCGGGAATTGGAAAACTGCGTTCAGCGCGCGCTGGCGCTGGGCTCGGGTCCTGAAATCCAGGTGAAGGACCTTCCTTCGAGCCTCGTTTACTCGATGCAGAACGAAAGCGGCAAGCAGCGGTTTTCCACCCTGCGGGAGATCGAGCGGGATGCCATCCGTCAGGCGCTGGAAATGACCGGCGGCGATCGCCTTCGCGCCGCCAGGCTGCTCGGAATCGGCAAGACCACCGTCTACCGGAAAATCAAGGAGTACGGCCTTGAAGATTTCTCGGATTCCCGCCACGCCTGAGCCCCCGCGCCGCCGCCGTCATTTGCCCTGATGTGATCGCAATATTTTCAAGAGGCGGCTGGCGCATCAGATGCGCGCATTGTCGTGTCTGCTTTCTGGCGAAGCGAGAGGCACACACTTGTTTCAATTCCGCCCGGCTCATGGCTTCAACTGGAGCGGGTCTGGCCTGCCCTTTTTCTATCATTCACCAATTTATAATTTCCGTTGGCCTTGCGCGCGCTAATCCGGAAGGACCTGCTTCCAAATCCGCAGGTAGTTGCCACCCAGGATCATTCCAATTTGCTGCTCGGTGAACCCGCGCTCGGCAAGGATTCCTATGAATGTGCTCCAGTGCTGATACATTGTCTCGGCCTCATGGCCCGTAAACACCTGTTTGGGGCGGGTGTACCCAGGAACGTAATGGGGATCCGGGTTGCCAACGTCGTGGCCGAGCCAGGCGATACCAATGTGCTCAACGCCGACGTTTTTCGCCAGAAACTCAATCTCATCGGCTATCAACGAGTAGGGCGTTACCCCAGCGTCATACCTCATGCCCACAACCCCGCCTGTGGAGACAATGGCTTTGACTTCTTCTGGAACAAGCTCCACCGGCGGGTGCGAGCTTACGTATTGAGCAAGGTTCTGATGGGTGGAAACAATCGGCTGCTTTGTAATCTCGGCGACATGGAGGACACCATTAACGCACAGATGGGAAACACCGACCATCATGCCCAGGCGGTTCATTTCCTTGACGACCTCAACACCAAATGGAGAGAGCCTGCCGCCCATTCTGCCTCCGCCAACGCCGTCGGCGAGCTGATTGCGCCCGTTGTGGGTGAGCTGGACTCCGCGAACGCCGAGCCTGAAGAATTGCCGAAGCAGTGCAAGCTGATAGCCGGCAAGAAATTCGGGCTCCGGGCCGCAAAGGGTCCCGAGCGCTTCGCCGCCCTCCATGTCGAGGATGAATTGCACCTTGCCCTGGTTTGGCCTGGTCGGGACGTCCGACTTGGTCTTGATGATGGAAGCCTTGCCGTTGGTCCTCTCAATTCCCTCCAGGAGCATATCGAGTGTCCTCAAGTTGCCTTCCAGCGCAGGCTGAATGCCGCTTCTCTCCGGCAGCGAGTCGCCACCCGAGGGCATGATGCAAACACTTACCCCTCCCTCGATCAGGCGCGGGGCGAGAAAATCCGCCAGCGGAGAATTCTGCGATTCGATCCTGAGCCGGAGGCGGGCCGTCAGTTCCCAGATGTCCCGATGGCCCTCGGCGACAACGTAGCCATGCGGGTCCCTCGAGATAATCGCAGCATTGCCGGGAGTGGAACCTGCCAACACGGCGCCTCCCAAAAGCAGGCCGGAGTTCGACAGGAAATCGCGCCGATTCATGGATTCACTCATCATGAGTCCTTTCATGCGGACGTGAATTGAAACTGCGGTCTATATTGCCACAACATGCAGGCAGCGCAAATGGGCGGATGCTCCGCCTTCTGCAGCGAGTGCAGGATCGCCTGGTCTGAAATCTTGAATCTGGAATGGAATCGTTCAACGGCGGATTGAGCATCCAATCCTCCGCCTTCCTGCTCCAGCCCCACAGGGCAGAAAGAGCAAATCTTCTTCCCGCGAAAGGGCACGACCTTCAGTCGTGCCGAACGAACGCGCCACCTTCGCGGGCTTCAGCCCCTGGGCCGGGCCGGCTGTTCCGGGGCTGGCGCATCTATGAAGGGGTCGCGGGTGGCGCATACGTTCCGTAGTTTGGAATGTATGCGGCATCTTCGTGATGTAGAATGACGCGATGCCCCGGCAAAAACATTATTATGGCGAGAACCATCTTCATTACCTGACCCGGAGCACGTATCGTCGGACACGGCTCTTTGATTCAGAAAAGTTCCGGCAGCGTTGGATGGAAACGCTGGGCGGCTTGCGGCGCGAGTTGGGATTCAAGATTGCCGGCTACGTCCTGATGCGGGAGCATTTCCATCTTCTGATCCGGCCCACGCCGGAGGCCAATCCATCCCAGATCCTGCAGAAGCTTGAAGGGCGGATGGCGTTGTTTATTCTGAAGAATCTGAAAGAAAATCCAAAGCATCGGTGGTGCCGGAAGATGCTCGGCCATGTGCAGCTTCCCACCACCGTCCATCATCATGCGCATTTTCGGGTCTGGCAGCGGGGCGGCTATGACATGAACATCTGGAGCTCAAAGAAAATCAACGAGAAGCTGGATTATATGCACAATAATCCGGTGGTCAGGAAACTGGTGGCCCAGCCCGGAGACTGGCCGTGGTCAAGCTGGAGGTTTTACTATCGCAACGACACCTCGCTGTTGCCCATGGACCCCATTGTGTGATCAACCCAATTTGTTGGGATGCCACTCGCGCGGTACAGGGTGTCAGTGTTGGGAAAAGAGGGCCGCATACATCGCAAACAGCGCGACGTATGCGCCACCCGCGATGAAAGGCAAAAACGTCCCGCTGCGCGGGATCGCAGACTCGACAAAACGCGAATCTGCGCCACCCCCCAATTCCGTAGTCTGGAGAGGCGCAATGGATGTTAGTTCGGCAATCGTGGTAACGGGTATTGTGGCTGGCACGGGACTCACGTGCTGGGGATGGGCGGTGTGGTTCCAGAATCGGGTAGTTATAGACCGGACATGGCGAGACATGGCAGCCCTCGGTGGGCTTATGGCGCTCACTGTCGCGTGCGCAATGTTCCTCGGTACCCTTGCGTACGCCTTAGCGACCTCCGGTTTTGGTTCCGACCCCTCAACTCCCCGGCTCCTTGCCAGGATTTCAGCCTGGCTCTGTCTTGCGGCACTGGCTTTCTCCGTGATGGGGAGAGGAAAGTACCGGTTCCTCGTGCTTTTAGGAGCAGTCGCGTTCGGGGTGCTATGGGTAATGGTGGCCATCGCGGTGCCCTAAGCGAGTAGATTCTCTCTTGGATTTCAAGAGGAAATTTTCTTTTGAGCATTAGGCGGCGGCCACGGCGATGGCGCAGAACGCTCCCAAATACGAGGTCTATGGCGGATACTCGCACCTTTTCGGCGACCTCGGCAACACCAGTTTTAACCTGGACGGAGGCGAAGGCGTCGCGGTCCAGAATGTGAATAGCTGGTTCGGCGGCATGCTGGACTTTGGCACCCAATGGGGCACCCGCAACGGCTTCAACGTTAATTCCCAGCAGATTATGTACGGCCCCGTGTTCTCATACCGTAAGCTCTCTGCATTTACGCCATCCGCGCACGCTCTGTTGGGAGTTGTGAGAGGCAGCGAAGGCTTTGCCGGA
>DATEKC010000196.1:0-8503 GCA_035277665.1 Terriglobia bacterium | reverse complement strand
GTGGGTTGTACTAGAAGTCGTGATCCCAACCGCAAGGAGGGTAGCGCCCAAGGTATGACTCATGATTGGGGTGAAGTCGTAACAAGGTAGCTGTAGGAGAACCTGTGGCTGGATCACCTCCTTTCTAAGAGAGAACCGGTTCCCGGAATCTGCCAAGCAGATTAGGCCGGGAACACACGCTCAGTTTGGCGTGGCTGCTCAACCCAGTTGTCAAAGGCTTTTTGAATCTGAAATTTCAAATTTGAAATAGCAAAGAGGCCGCGAGCGATCGCGGCCTTTTACTTTTACGCCCAGGCCCAAGCCGCGAGTTGGGCGTATAATAACGCTGTCGCATAAACGATCGACATTCTTCCTCCACTGGAGCCGACGTGGTTGCGCAGCCCATCCCAAAATCCCTCTGCGTTCTACTCCTGGCAATCCTCCTGCCTCACACAGCGAAGATGCGGGCGAGTGATCCGCTGCATACCGCCATCAACGGTCCATGCCAGATGGCCATCGATGCTACAGGAAATCTATACGTCAACGAGGAGTACGGCCACCGTATCCTGCGTATCAAATGGAAAAAGAAGGAAGTGGACGTGGTGGCAGGGAACGGCAAGGAATGTTGCTTCAGAGAGGACGAGTTGGCGTGGAAGACGTCGGTTTATCAGGTTTACAGCCTCGCGCTCGACCCGCAGGGCAATCTCTATCTGGGTGGCCGGAACAGAACCAACGGCGCATTCGTCCGCGTGGTGGATCGCTCCACGGGGCGCATCAGGGCTGTCGCCAATGGGCGCGAGCCGATTTCTCCTGACGGTACGCCGGCTATGGATGCAGACCTTTCTGATCCGCTGGGAATGGTGGCATTCAGCAATGGCTCGCTGTTTGTTTCGGCGAGCAGCTTCTACGAAATCGTCGAACTGGGGGAGGATGCTGTCACTTTTGCAGGGAACCGCAAAAAGGGTTTTTCAGGGGACGGCGGACCGGCGCTCGACGCAAGTTTCGATTGGCCAGCATCGCTCGCGCTTGACGCTGGCGAAAATCTGTATGTCGCCGACTATCACAATCACCGTATTCGGCGCATCGACCTCAGAACTAAGGAAGTGGCCACTGTGGCAGGCAATGGAACGGCGACCCCCTCGGGCGACGGTGGCCCTGCGCTAAGCGCCGGTATCGGCTATCCTTTTGACATCGCCGTAGATGCGCATGATAACATCTATGTCGTTGAAAACGGGGCTTATACGGTTCGGCGCGTCGATGCCGGGACAGGACTGATCTCCAGAATTGCGGGAACCGGGGAGAAGGGATTCAGCGGCGATGGCGGACCGGCAATCACCGCCGGGTTAGACGCTTGCGGCATCGCGTTGGACCATGCCGGGAATCTCCTCATCGCCGACCACGTTCACAACCGCATTCGGCGTGTCAACGCCAAAACGGGCATCATAACTACCGTCGCAGGAAATGGCCGTCCCAGGCGCAAAATCGTGAATGAATAGGGTGGAATGGAGGGAATCCTTTTAGAGTGTTCCTAGCTTACTCGCCCTCCCAATCTCATTGCACTTCCATCTTAGCTCCTTTGGGTTCGTTGGCTTGAAATGTGCCAGATCATGTCGCACGATAAGGGCTCAGTGCTTTTCGTTTAACTCGGTGTCAGTCTCAGGGAGAAGAGGGCCTTTGACAGGTTTGGCAAGACGAGGTTTAAGGGCTGCAAAAAAGAGTAGGGATTTCCCTTAGAATTATGGTAGGCGGGTCCGCTGCCGCTCCGTACACCCCAGCCTGTGCATCACCTGAGCGGGTGATGCCTTGGTCAGCGAATCAGTGCTGTGACGGCAATGACGACTCTAATCGAACATTGCAATCTTTTCCTCGAGATAACCTAGCGCAGCCTGCAAAGAGGTGCGGTAATTCGGATGCGTTGCCGCCGCAAGCTCCTGCTGCACACGAGCGCGCGAAAGCTCAAGGCTCTCTCGCTCCCGCATTCGTTGCTGCTCTTCTGGGGTTAACTGAGGAAGATCTGATTCTGTATCTTTTGATTCCGTAATATCCATCTGTTCTTCTACTGCCTTGCTTTCCCAACCTCTTGCCATCCACTAAGTATGCCACAAAAAACAGAGAATTGGGATGGGGTTCAGAAGGGAAGTTGATTTTCTGAAGACCCACGGCCGCAGGTCTGTCAGTCTGGTTTTTGCGATCAGGCCGGGCGCCCCACCAGCCCGCCGTCGTGGACCCGTCCGATTGCGACATCGATCAATGTATTGGGAGCCACTTCCGAGCCGGGGAGCGAAACCTGCAGGTAGTTGGTGGAGAGCGCCACCGGGGCGCCATCCTGGACTTTGTGCAGTACCACCGCGTTCAGGTTCCGTCCAATCTGCTTGTGCAGGAAACGGCCGCGCAGGGTTGCAATTAACGACTTCAACTCCCGGACGCGCTCATGGATGCGCCGCCCGTCCACTTGTTCAGGCTGAGCGGCAGCCGGTGTTCCCGGGCGGGCCGAGTAAGGAAAGATGTGGAGATAGGTAAAGGGCAGAGATTCGATGAAGCGAAGACTCTCGGCGTGGTCCCCTTCTGTTTCGCCCGGAAAGCCCGTCATGACGTCGGCTCCAATACCGCAATTGGGCATCCGGTCGCGGATGGCGAGGATGCGCTCAGCGTATTGGCGGGTCCAGTATCGCCGGTTCATCAGCCGCAGGATTCTGTCGCTGCCGCTTTGCAGCGGAATGTGAAAATGGCGGGCCATACGCGGCTCGGTAGCCACCAGTTCAATCAATTCGCGACTCACATCCATCGGCTCGATAGAGCTGATCCGCAACCGCGGAATCCCGGTTTCAGACAGGATTCGAACCACCAGCCCCAGGAAATTAATGCGCCGGCCCAGGTCGCGTCCATAGCTGCCCAGGTTGATTCCCGACAGCACGATCTCCTTGTAGCCGTTCCGTTCCAGCTCACGGACCTGCGCGATGACCTCGTCCGGGGCCATGCTGCGGCTTTCGCCACGAACGTCCGGGATGATGCAGAACGCACAGCGCGCGTTGCAGCCATCCTGGACCTTCAGCGTCGGCCGCGTACGATCGTCGGCGAACACTGGAGCAAAGTGAAAGGTGTCGCCGATTTCACCCACCAGCACGAGTGGCTGGGGGTCCCGAGCTTCAGAAGCAGGAATGGACGCTTCGATCTCCGTTTGCTTTTCGGTAAAGGATGAGCTCGCAGGCCCGGAATTCCCAGACAAAATCTGCACCAGGGCATGTTTGTGAGAGTTTCCGATTACCCATTGGACGCCAGGCAATTTGGCGATTTCATCGCCGGCGCGTTGCGCATAACACCCGGTCACCAGAATTTTGCACTGCGGGTTGGTCCGATGAATGCGACGAATCACCTGGCGCACTTCGGCATCGGCAGCAGCGGTGACGGTGCAAGTGTTCAGGACAGCAATTTCGCTGACTTCCGGACCCGCCTCCCTGAAACCCTTCACCATCAGTTGCTTCTTGATGGCCGCCCCGTCCGCGTGGCTCGCCCTGCACCCGAAATTGATAAGGTGGAAGGTGCTCATGAATACATCATGTTACGTGATCTCGAGGCGGTTGTGCCAGTGCAGGAGGATCTTTTCGAGACAAGCACAGAGGAACAGAATTGGCAGGAGGCACAACCTTGCAGCTCAAATCATGAAGCGGGAGCAAACATACACAGGCCCAAGGCACACTCCAACCTTGCGTGTTCAGTGCCTCCCGCTCAGCGCGACACATAACACAGCCCGATCCCTTTCGGGAAAGATGAAGAGGCGGTTGGCTGCGATCAGATCAAGCCGCAGTTCCCGCGGCCCGACGCTGTTCGAAGCATTCCCTGCAATAGACGGGGCGCCCCTGGGTTGGCTTGAAGGGTACCGTAGTTTCCTTGCCGCACTGTGAGCAGACGGTACTGGTTTCCACACGCCGATGACCTTGTCCATTGAGTAACTGGCTCCTCTTGGACTTGCAAGGCTTACAGCGCTTCGGCTCGTTTTTGAACCCCTTATCCGCGAAGAAAAGTTGTTCGCCTGCCGTGAAAACGAATTCCGCTCCGCAATCGACGCACTTGAGGACCCGATCCCGGTATTCCATGATTTGCCCCCCTGGCTTACCAGTCCCGCGCCTGATTTCGAGCTACCCTTCATCCACCATCAGGATCAGTCCCGGTCATGCCTGGCCTTTTTGCGGGCTCTTTTCCGCGCCAAGGCCGCCTTGACTCGCTTTTTTTCACCCGGCTTCAGATAAAAGGAATGCTTTTTGATTTCTTTAATGATGTCCTCTTGCTGCACCTTTCGCTTGAAGCGGCGGAGAGCGCTTTCTAAAGACTCTCCCTCCTGTAGTCGAACTTCGGCCAAACGATCAACACCCCCATTTCTTTAGAGAAATTAAGGAAGTACACTTTTCCTCTGGTTAACAGAATTCTCACCCAGTTTCCACAGGGAAGTCAAGGCTATTTTTTCCAATTTGTTCCGCCCCGTTCTTTCAGGCCCCGGCCCGCTCCTACCTGCAGTTGCGCTTCTTGACCCTTACTGCGCCATATGCTACGGTCAGATTCATTCTTTGGTGCGGAATCAGGCAATCCTTGATGGCAAAGATTCTTAAGGTTGAAAAGTCGAATTTCGAGTATGCGCTGGAATACTCGGCCCGGTTGGTAATCGAGGGAAAGGTAATTGCCTTCCCGACGGATACTTTTTACGGCCTTGGCGCTGACCCGTTCAATCTGGCCGCCATCACGGAGATTTTTCGCATCAAACGCCGGTCTGCAGACCGGCCCATTCCGCTACTGGTTTCGTCGCTCGATCAGGCAGCTGACCTGGTGGCTGACCCGCCGCAACTTTTTTTTACGCTGGCAAAGGAGTTCTGGCCGGGGCCCCTGACTCTGGTTGTCCGTGCCTCTCAGCAGATCCCCTTGAAAGTTACAGCAAATACGGGCCGGGTTGGCATTCGCTGGCCGCGATCTCCTGTGGCCGAGGCGTTGATAACGGCCGTCGGCCGTCCCTTGACGGGAACCAGCGCCAACCTGTCTGAACATCCTGCCTGCTCCACGGCGGCCCAGGTTGAAGAACAAGTCGGCGACACATTGCCGCTCATTCTGGATGGTGGCGCAACAGCGGGCGACAATCCATCGACGGTAGTCCAGCTTGAAGGTGTGCGGCCCCGCATTCTTCGTTTCGGCGGCGTCAGCGAATCTGATCTAAAAGAATTTCTTTCCTGAGTTTCCTGTGCGACTGCGCCATTGGCTTCTCCTCCTGCTGCTTGCGTCCCTTGCGGGCGCTATTGCGCTCGAGGTTTCCCTTTACAAAGCCATCAGGCGGCAGGCCGCGGGAGATGAGGCGCAGCCCGCGGGCGCCATCGTGGTATTTGGCGCGGCGGAATATAATGGGCGCCCTTCACCCGTATACAAGGCCCGCCTGGACCACACCTTTTATCTGGAAGAGCACGGCTATGCTCCGCTGGTGATTACGACGGGCGGCAGGGGCGGAGATCCCCATTTTACAGAGGGAGGCGTTGGGCGGGATTATCTCATCCAGCAGGGCGTCGCTGCATACAAGATTGTGGGCGAGACCAGGAGCGAGACCACATTCCAGTCAGTGAAAGCGGTAGCGCAAATTCTGAAGTCCCGCGGGAAGTCAACGTGCGTGGCAGTCAGTGACGGCTTTCACCTTTACCGGATCAAGCATCTGTTTGCTTCTTTTGGAATTACCTCTTATGTCTCTCCGGCGCCCGACAGTCCTATTGAGGCCGAACCCTTTGCGCGGTCTCTCTACTCGCTGCGGGAACTGCTGATCATTAACCTGTGGCATTTGGGCTTCCAGGTATAAAGGCGGCTGGCTCACGCTATTGTCGTGCCCAGAGCTGCAAGGCATCTTACCTCTATTTTGAAATCCTTAAATCAGATCATTCTTCCGCCCGGCGGGACCGGGATGGCGTCATACCCGGCTGATAATTGTTTCCTTACCCTTGCCATACGCTTCCCAGCACCACCGCTTTGTGAGCCCCCGTCACTGCCGGAAGATTGCCCGGCAGGCCGTGCAGAGTCCGATCGGCAAGCACAGCAAAAGCGATGGCTTCCTTGGCGTCCACGGGAAGCCCGAACGCGTCGGAAGGCATCACCCTGACTTCAGGCAGCAAATCCCCAATGTGGTCTATCAACACCCGATTATGGGCGCCGCCCCCTGAAGCTACCAGGCGCCCGACTTTGGCTCGTGGAAAAACAAACCGCCGCAGTGCGTCCGCAATGGTCCGTGCAGTCAGTTCGTTCGCCGTGCGAAGCAGATCTTCCGCGCGCGCCTTTGGACGCCTGTTGAGAAAAAAACGCCTTATAAACGCCTCGCCGAATTGCTCCCGCCCGGCACTTTTCGGCGGCTGCTTCCGAAAGAAGGGGTAGCGCAATGCCTGCGCCAGAAGGCCGTCGAGAACCTCGCCCCTTGCCGCCCAGCGGCCATCGGAATCATATTGGCACCGCCCCCGGGTGAAGGCGCGCACCAGGCCGTCCATAATCATGTTGCCGGGGCCGATGTCAAAGCCGTAAACATCCTCCGGAGTTGCCTCTGCTGGAATCATGGTGATATTGGCGATTCCGCCGATGTTCAGCGCCACGGTTCCCTGCTCCCTGTCTCTCAATAGGAGGTAATCCACCAGTGGGGCCAGCGGAGCTCCCTGCCCTCCGGCCGCCATGTCAGCGGTGCGGAAATCGGCCACCACTGTCGCACCAGTGCGTTCTGCAATCACTGCTGGTTCGGCAATCTGCAGGGTTGAACTGGTTCTGTGGCCGGCCTCTAGCGTGGCGTGTCCCTGGTGGAAAATGGTCTGGCCGTGCGAGCCGATCCCGGCAAGCCGCCTGGGGGGTGTTCCGGCTTTGCGGCAAACCTGCAGTGCTGCATCTGCGAAAAAGGCGCCCAGCAGGAAATTAAGCTGGCTGATCTCGCCCGCTGCAACCGGCTCACCTGCGGCCACCCTTAGCAGACGTCGTCGAACAGCGGCAGGATATGGACCCGAAATGAACTCCAGCAGGCGGACGCGGGGCGCTGTGGAAGGGCCTGCCAGACGAACCAGTGCTGCATCCACGCCGTCGAGAGACGTTCCCGCCATCAGGCCCACCATCAGTCGCGGGACGACGGGCCGCAAAGGCTTACGACTGGATTTGCTTTTTAAGTTCGGCAAGCAGATTCAGGGCTTCGAGGGGCTTCAAGCTGTCGAGATCGACTTTCTCGATGGCCTGGACCACCTCGGAGTTCAAGGGAGTAAAAATCATCAACTGCACGTCTTTCGGTTCCTGCTTTTTATGGGCGAGCCGCCCACTCACGTTGTGCTCGCTCTGTTCGTGGCGCTTCAGGACCTCCCTTGCCCGCTCCACAACGTTTGCGGGGAGCCCCGCCAGCCGCGCCACCTCAATCCCGTAACTCTTGTCGGCGCTGCCCGGTTCCACCTTGCGCAGGAAGATGATGTTGGAGCCGGACTCCTTGACGGAAACGTGATAATTGCGGACTCCGGGCAGCAGCTCTTCGAGTTCCGTCAGTTCGTGATAATGCGTGGCGAAAAGCGTTCGCGCACGGGTGTGGGTGAGCAGGTGTTCCACCACAGCCCAGGCGATCGCCAGCCCGTCAAAAGTTGCAGTGCCCCGGCCGATCTCATCCAGCAGCACCAGGCTGCGTGGCGTTGCCGTGTTCAGGATGGTGGCCGTCTCCGTCATTTCCACCATAAAGGTGGAGCGGCCGCGCGCCAGGTTGTCGGAGGCTCCAATGCGCGTAAAAATGCGGTCGAAAATCGGCAGCTTGGCGCGTTCGGCGGGGACAAAACTGCCCATCTGCATCATCAGCGCAATCAGCGCCGTCTGGCGCAGATAGGTCGACTTCCCGCCCATGTTGGGGCCGGTCACGATAATGAGGATGTCCGAGGTTGGATTCAAATAGAGGTCGTTGGGGATGAAATTCCCGGCTTCTTCCCGCGTCATAATGTGTTCGATGACGGGATGCCGTCCCTGGAAGATCACCATCTCTCCATTGTCGGAGAACTCCGGGCGGCGATAGTTTCGATCCGCGGCCAGGTGGGCGAAGCAGGCCAGCACATCCAGTTCTGCCAGCGCCTGGGCCGTCTGGCGGATGCGGCGCCCCTCGGCCCCCACCGTTCTTCGAATTTCCACAAACAGTTGCCGCTCGAGCGTCTGGCTTCTTTCCTCGGCGTCCAGGATTCTGGCTTCCAATTCCTTCAATTCCGGTGTGGAAAAACGTTCCGCGTTCACCAGCGTCTGCTTGCGCTGATAGTCGTCAGGCACCAGATGCAGGTTGGGTTTTGTGACCTCGATGTAATATCCGAAAACGCTGTTGAAACGCACCTTGAGGGAATTGATGCCCGTGCGCTCGCGCTCCCGGGTTTCGATGGCGGCGATCAGTTGTTTGCTGTCCCGGCTGATTTCTCGCAGGGAATCGAGTTCAGCATGGTAGCCGGGCTGGATCAAATTGCCTTCGGTGAGCAGCACCGGAGGCTCCTGGTGGATTGAGCGCTCCAGAATGTCGTGGACA
>DATEKC010000195.1:0-15483 GCA_035277665.1 Terriglobia bacterium | reverse complement strand
GCGTTCCGTCCGGCACGTAGACTTCTGCTCCGGGGTTATGGAATTTCATCACTTCCTCCTGAGTTCAATGAGTGGATGGCAGGCTTGCGGCTGCAACAGCCTGGCCGACCCGCCTGGTTTTCTCATCCGGCAAATGCAGTTCGATCTTTTCAGCAAGCTCCGGAACTTCCGCGCGCAACACGGCCTGGGCGTTCTCCAGAACGATGTTGCCGCCATCGCCCGAAGTTACGCGGCCAAGAATCAGCACGTGCCGAAGCTCATAAAAATCGGCGTAATGGGCCACGCCGTAGCCGACGTAGACGCCAATGGTTTCAAAAATTGCTTGTGCGCGCGCATCTCCCTTGCTCAGCAATGCCTGCACGGACTTTAGCTGATCGGCTGGTCCCAACTTTTCGTCCAGTTGAATGCCGGTCACGGGCGCCAGGCGGAAGACGGCTTGCTGGGAGAAGTATTGCGCGCCAACACCGGGATCGCCGGACCATTCGTCGACAGGCGCCGCTGGGTCGTAATCCACGGGCACAAACGCAAGTTCATCCAGCCACGTGCTGATTCCACCGCCCGGCGTCACGTAGCCGCCCGCCTGGCTGGATCCGAGCGCGATTCCCAGAACCGCGTTGTCATTCAATGACATCGATCCCGCCAGCGCCGTGACCTCCCCATCGTTCACGACCGCAAATGGAATACCTCCCCAGGCTTCCTGCAGGTCAAGAAAGAGACGCGTGGTTTTCGCCTCAAATAATTCTTTGGGAATGCCCCGGAACAATGATGCGACACGGGGGCGGTTATTGATGTATACGCCGGCGGAACTTCCGCCAATGGCGTCCACGCGCGGCATGTGGCTTGCCGCGGATTTCAAACCGGCCATGATCTCATTAAAGTGATACGCAGGATCTGCGGAGTTGCGCGGGTCCCACACGATTTCTTCACTGAAGACCGACTCGCCGTCGATTACCGCCGCCACCTTGCGGTCTGTGGCTCCCAGGTCGAAGCCAATGCGGCAGCCGTCCAGATGCCGGCCGATCTGCAGGGAGCCTTCGGAAGCTTCGGGAACTCTCTCCGGTGTGGTGGTTTCAACTGTGAAAGAGTGTTCGTACACGCCGCCCATGAACTCGGAATCAAATGCGCGTTCGCCGCGGGCGGAATAAACCTGCATCAGGTGCTCGCCAATGCTTCTGGGCCCGCCCACGATGACGCGCCACCCGCCCCGCTGCCAGAGCAGCATCTTGAGAATGCGCTCTGCGTAACGAAGGTTTAAGGAGGCGGCGGGATGTGTTTCCTCAAATGCCTGCGTCCGATAGACCGAGACCGAGCCGTCGCCCCGTTCAAGACCAATCACCAGGGGAACCGCCTTCCCGGAATCTTTCACAAGCTTCAGGTAAGCATGGTCCGCAAGCACTGCAGGGGCAAACTGTGGGTGCAATGAGGGCCTGATGCGCGGCGTCGAGAGTTCGTGAAGTCCCTTCATTCCTGGGGTCCTTTCCTGATCGTCCTGCTTGTCGCGTGGTGCGGAAGCCGTGAAAACTCTTCATCATATGAGGATGCACAATAGGCGTCAAGAAAGAAGGCGCGCGAGCCCGGCTAAGCCTTTGCCAGACCCGCGCGCCACAGTGAAGATTAAGTTGTTGGGCGGGACGCCAGTTCCAGACGACGCCTGCTAGCCGCGTTCCATCCGGCGGATTTTGAGGTAGAGGCCCGAAATGGCGATGACAATCGCGATCAAGGCAATCGCCAGACCTTTTCGCCGGTAGTCGCGCTCCTTCAGGGCGGCTATGCCGTCTTCGTATGCTTTGCGGGCCGTTGCAGTTCCCGGGCCGGTAATTTTCAGGACGTCAGCAGCATTGAAGCTGTGGACGACAACACGAGCCTTGATCAGGTCGCTGTGGGCGTCGGTCATCTCCACCCTGGCGCTTGAGACTTCCATCCCGGACTTCTCTGCCGTGTTCAATACAGCGTCGGCATCCTGATAAGTCGACTTCAGCTTATCGAGGCCGGCTGAAATTTCCGCTGCTGCCTTATATCCGTTATCCCCGCCCACATGGCAGGTTACGCAGATGGCTTTTGGCCCTGTGCCCACCCAACTGTCTGCGGGCGCAATAATCTCATGGTTCGAATGGCATTGGACGCAACCCGGCAAGCCCATTTTGGCAAAGGCGGCGCCGTGAGGACTCTTTTCAAACAACTGCTGGTTCATGGCGTGGCAGGTGCCGCATACGTTCGCCACCGAATTCACTCCGGGAGGCGTGGCGCCGTGATTCCCATGGCAGGTTGTGCATGTGGGCGCAGAGATATCACCATTCTCCACCGCCTTGGCATGCACGCTCTTCTTGTAAAGTTCAAATTGATTGGTGGGGATCTTGTATCCCTTCATGTAATTCGCATCAGCATGGCACCGCGCGCAGGTTTCTGCCACGCGGGTGGGGTATACAGGCGCGCGGGTGTCCGTCACGGGGCGGATGTTATGAACGCTGTGGCAGTCTATACACACCGCGACTTTCGTATCTCCCTGCTTCAGCCTCTTGCCGTGAATGCTGGTGAAATATTCGCTCACCTGATCAGTCCGAAGACTCGGGTTAAACTTCCGCATGTAATTGGGATCGGAATGGCAGTGCCCGCAGATTGCCGGAATCTGTGCCTTGGTGGGGATCCCGCGGAACCCCTTCGCCGGGCTCATTGCATTCATTGAAGGATCATTGGGGTCGCCGCCGTGACAATCTGCGCAACTGAGACCCTGCTGGCTGTGAACGTCTTCCGGGAACAGGTTTGCGGGCTTGCCGAAGTTGCCTGGAAGCTGAGAGTGGCACGCGCTGCACGAATTCTTTTGCGGCGCGGCCGCTAGAACGCTGAGACCGGATAGCATCATGACCATGCCGATGACACAACCGATTATCCCTGAGCTGTTGGTTCGAGATCTTTTCATAATCCGCATCACAGGAGCAGGAAGCCTTTCGATTAACCTAAAAAATGGCCAGGCACGAGAGAACAATGATGAAGCCGAGAGCAAAAACTCCCAGGCCCGTAAAGAAGTGCGTCACCCGGCTGAACCCCACTTTGCAGTCAAGAAACGGAATGATCACCCAGAGCGCACCCACAACACCGAACAACATCAGCCCGAGAAGTTCACCGTCAATAAAGAAGACCTTGGAGGGCAGAAATTTCAGGGTCTGAAACATGAAGAGGAAGTACCACTCCGGATGAATTCCGGCCGGCGCGGATCCAAACGGATTAGCCTTGGTTCCCAGCTCCCAGGGAAAGATTGCAGCCAGTGCTCCCAGCACGCCGAGAGCCCCATACCATCCCATAATGTCCCGAAGTAGAAAGTTCGGGAAGAACGGCATGGAACGATTGGGCTCCTTTCCTTCTTTGATCTTCTGCTCGACGCCTGGCGGGACGCTCATTCCCAGCTTTTGAACCAGCAGCAGGTGCAAGGCAAGAAGCAAGGTCGCGATGCCAGGCAGCACCGCTACATGGAAACCGAAGAAGCGCGTCAGCGTGGCGCCGGTGACCTCATTGCCGCCTCGGAGGAAAACTTTGATCCAATTGCCGATAATGGGTACGAAGCCGGCCATGTCCGTCCCCACCTTGGTGGCAAAAAATGCCAGCGTGTTCCAGGGAAGCAGGTAACCGGAGAAACCGAACGCCAGGACGATGAAGAAAAGGAGCATGCCGCTTACCCAGGTGAGCTCCCGGGGTTTTCGGTAAGCTTTCATGAAGAAGACGCTGAACATGTGGACAAAAACAATAAAAATCATCAGGTTCGCAGACCAACTGTGGATCGATCGGATCAGCCATCCGAACTTGACCTGCGTCATGATGAACTGAACGCTTTCGAAAGCGCCGTTGGCGGACGGCCGGTAGTACATCAGCAGCAGAATGCCGGTGAGCACCTGGATCATAAAAAGGAAGAGCGCCATGCCACCCAGGTAGTACCAGATGGTGTGGCGATGGATGGGAACCCGCTTGTGGCGGAGGAAGGCCTCGATATCTTCTCCACCCATGCGTTCATTTAGCCAGTCTAAGGTGCGACGTTTAAGATCAGCCATAGTTATGTGTTCCGAACGACGACCACGTCTCCGCCTTGGATATGGACTTGATACTGCGCCAGCGGTCGCGGCGGCGGACCGCTGACATTACGCCCCTGCAGGTTGTACTTGCCGTTATGGCAGGGGCACCAGATTTCGTGCGAATCAGACCGGTATTGCACCGTGCAGCCCAGGTGAGTACACACAGCGGTAAATGCACGGTAATTTCCGTCAGGGGTCCGCACCAGGATAGCGGGCGTCGACCCAAACTTGAAAACCTTTGCGGCATTTTCCTTCAGTTCTCCCACCTTGGCGGCCACCACTGAAAGGTTGCTTGCCTCGCTTACCGGCGGCGGTATCACGTAGCGGATGGCCGGGTAAATGAAGGATGCAACCGTGGCCACAACTCCGGCGCCCAGAAGCGTGTTTACCCAGCGGCGGCCTGGATCGACTTTTGCATCTTCCGGATGTAGCACGGATTTTCCAGGGTTGCGATCATCCTTCATACGATTCCTTCCTCCATTCGGACCCCAAACTCTTGCCTGCTTTGGGGCCTCACCAGATACATGCCGGACTACTCACTGCAACTTCCGCCTTACTGCTCAAACCTGCTGAAGCTGAGAAACTTCACTTCCTGCTGGGCGCGGGTTGCCGCGGACGGCGAATAGAAATAATAAAAATCGGCCTCCACCGTTGAGCGCACGCCCTGGGGCACATTAAACGTGAAGGATTCTTTCTTTGTTTCCCCCGGGGCAAGCCGCGTGTCTGAAACTACTTTTGCGGCCCTTATAAACACCAGATCTTCTCGGTTGAGTTCCTTTCCCTGTTCATCAGCCACGACGCGTGTGAAGACCCGTCGTTGGTGCTGAGGCTTTGCGCCAAAAGGAAAGGCAGTAACTTCAAGGATGAGCTTCCGAAGCGGCGACCCCGTGGGCACCATGTGTCCCGCCCCCTGATTGGTGACGTCGACTTCCACACGGAGTTGGCCGCCGTCATGCGATACGAGCAGATTGCCGCGGATAGCCTTGTTCAACTGCGTCAGCGAATGGCTGCCGGGCATCTCATGCAGGTTAATGCCTGCGTTCGGCGTGCGCTTCACCCTCGGGTCGACAACATCGCCCTCAACCCGATACATGTGGCATGACTGGCACCCTTTGTTTTCGGCCGCGTAAGAACCCTTCTGCCACTCGCTATAAGTGGTGAGCACTGGAAATCCCAGGGAGTTCTTGTATTGATGGCACGTTGCGCAAAGAGCCGACGATGTATGTACAAGTGAGTATGCGGTACCGTGTGCTGGCGAGGTAATCCCTTTCCACGGGCCTTGTTTCACGTTGTCATACACCACTGTGGCCCTGGGGTTAACAGCACTCATGTTCACGCTTCGGATCGAGTGGCAGTAGTCGCAGGTGATGCCTTCCCAGGTTACCTTGAGCTCAAGTTTCAGGTCGCCTGTCGCCCCGACCGTCGGTGCATGGCAACCCAGACACACCGTCCGCCCATGCGGTCCGAGATCGCTATTGGCCATCTGTAATGCGTCCTGGAACAGCCGGCTCTCCATGGCTTGCGAATGGACCGATTGGTTCCAGCCCTGCTCGATGCTCCGGTGGCAGTTTCCGCAGTACTCGGCACTCTGCGGCCTTTGCGCAACAAGCGCTGCACTGAAAAGCGACGATGTTATCACCAGCATGAGAGCAAGCCGGCAGGAACATTTGAATATGGCCTGCCTCCCATCGAAACTGGCCGGGGCTTCAAAACAGACGCCAACGCGGGGCTGGGCCACACGTTGGCCTGCCGGCCGGATTTCCCGATTTGAATTCAAACGGGCATGCGTGGACGAAAGGCTCTCGTGGAAGGCAACTTTCAGGTATGAGTTGCGCATACGAAATGAGTGGAAAGTGACCGTGCCCGCCAAAATCCCGAACCCCTTCGACCAGAATTTCCGAAAAATATAAAAAGATGCCATCCGGACCTGGCACGCGTTCAACTACTGACGTGTAACGTGGTTAACTTAACGGTAGAACCGCCAGAAAGCTGTGACCCTAATCACAGTGGGGTGTGATTTATCACACGCTTCCGTCGAAGTTTCAGGCTGAAAACAAAGTACAAATGATTCGGGGTCAGCTCTTGGGAGGTCTGAAAAGAACTTAAAACATGTGGTTGGTCGGGGCGCCCAGATTCGAACTGGGGACCTCTTGCGCCCAAGGCAAGCGCGCTACCAGACTGCGCCACGCCCCGACACTTTGGGATGTGCAACGCGAGGCAGAGGCATGAGATTTTTCCCCGCGCAACTGGTCGATTTCTATTTTGCCAAGCTTCGCCGGCCCAGTCCAGACGATTCTTGCCCGCGCCCTGATTTTCAATGAGCAAGTGCGAACTTTGCTACATCATGATGTTGGAATTTCCCTCTATGACACGCCGACTCCTTGGCAACCTTTTCTGAACCCCTTCTGCAATCCCCTGGTTTGACTTTACCTTCGCTGCCAGAATAAGATAGGGCCAGAAAGTGGCGGGCCAACTGAAATGGAGAAAGCAGCCAATTCCGGCGGACGGAGCGCCAGCACCCATAAGGAGCGACAGGAGAAGTTCACGACACTTTCAGGCGTTCCCGTCCAGGCGCTTTACACCCAGGACGATTTTAAAGATTTCACTTACGAGCACAATCTGGCCGATCCGGGCGAGTATCCTTACACGCGTGGAATTCACCGCACCATGTACTGCGGCAGGCTGTGGACGATGCGGCAGTTCTCCGGCTTCGGCAGCCCGGAAGACACAAACCGGCGGCTGCATTATCTTCTGAAGCAGGGCCAGACGGGACTTTCCATCGCATTTGACTTGCCGACATTAATGGGCTACAACTCGGACCACGCTCTGGCCGAGGGCGAGGTGGGCAAGTGCGGCGTTGCGGTTTCGTCGCTTGAAGACATGGAGACGTTGCTGGCGGGCCTTCCACTCGAGCGCGTCTCCACCTCCATGACCATCAATTCCCCCGCCGCCATGGTCTGGGCGATGTACCTGGTGGCGGCGGAGAAGAACGGCGCCGGTTGGAAGCAGATTTCCGGCACCATCCAGAACGATATCCTGAAGGAATACATCGCGCAGAAGGAATATATTTTCCCCCCCGCCCCTTCCATGCGCCTGGTGGTGGATTCCATCCTCTTCAGCTCGCGAGAGACGCCCCGCTGGCACCCGATTTCCATCAGCGGCTATCACATTCGCGAGGCAGGGTCGACGGCCGCGCAGGAACTGGCTTTCACGCTGCGCGACGGAATGGAATATGTCGAATGGGTGCGCAGAGCGGGCCTCGATGTTGACGAATTTGCACCGCGGTTGAGCTTCTTCTTCAATTCACACAATGACCTTTTTGAGGAAATTGCCAAGTTCCGGGCGGCACGGAAGGTCTGGGCCAGGGTGATGCGCGAACGCTACGGCGCGAAGGACCCTCGCTCCTGGCTCTGCCGGTTCCATACCCAGACGGCGGGGTGCTCGCTGACCGCGCAACAGCCCTATAACAACGTCGTGCGAACGGCCATCCAGGCGCTCGCGGGCGTGCTGGGCGGCACACAATCACTGCATACGAATTCGCTCGACGAGGCCTGGGCATTGCCCACTGAGCACGCTGCAACCGTAGCCTTGCGTACCCAGCAGGTGATCGCCCACGAGAGCGGCGTGGCCAGCGTGGCTGATCCGCTCGGTGGCTCTTACTTTCTGGAAAAAATGACGCTCGATACCGAACGCGCCTGTTATGAATATTTCGAGAAAATTGACGCCCTCGGCGGCATGGTGGCTGCGATTCTAAAGGGCTTCCCGCAAAGGGAGATCCATGAGGCTGCCTATACCTACCAGCAGGCGGTCGAACGAAAAGAGAAAATAATAGTCGGTGTGAACGATTTTGTCGCCGAAGAAAGCCGGCCGGTTGATATTCTGGTGATTGACGAGGCCATTGCAAACCGACAAAGGGAGAAGTTGGCGGCACTGAGGAAGAAACGTGACAACCCGCGCGTCCGGCAGACGCTTGACGCCCTTGGCGGCGCCGCCGGGACCGACCGGAACCTGATGCCCTATATTCTGGAATGTGTCCGGGCTTATACCACTCTCGGCGAAATGTGCGACGTGTTACGCAAAGTTTTCGGAACGTATGCGGAACCCGCGTTCCAGTAGTTCCTCTAGGCGTGTGCTGAATTACAGAACAAATGATGAAACCCACCGTGGAGGCGCAGAGGAAAGGTTGAGATGCCAGACCACAGAATTCGAGTCTTAGTTGCCAAGCCGGGTCTCGATGGGCACGACCGGGGCGCCAAGATTGTTGCCCGCGCCTTGCGCGACGCCGGCATGGAAGTCATTTATACCGGCCTGCGCCAGACGCCCGAGCAGATTGCAAACGCGGCGCTGCAGGAGGACGTGAATGTGATCGGCATCTCCATCCTTTCAGGCGCGCACAACACCATTATTCCGCGCCTCTGCCAGTTGCTGCGCGATTCCGGCATGGAGGACGTATTAGTGATCGTGGGCGGCATCGTTCCGGATGAAGACATCCCCGGGCTGAAAGAGGCCGGAGTTGCGGCAGTATTTCAGCCGGGCGCCTCCACACAGGAAATTGTGGATTTTATCCGCAGCCATTTGAAGCAAGTGGCGTAACAGCCATCGCCGGTTAAATGAAAGGGGCATCAATGGCGCACGAGCTTACGACATCTTACTTGAAAGACTCGATTGAACTGCTCCGCCATTACAAGCGCCTGGCAGAAAGCGCCATGGCACAGGCTCCCGACGAAGCTTTTAGCAGGACACTCGATGCAGAGTCGAATTCGATTGCCACCATCGTCAAGCACCTGGCGGGCAACATGCGCTCTCGATTTTCCGATTTCCTGACCTCGGACGGCGAAAAGCCGGACCGCAATCGCGATACGGAATTTGAATCTCCGCCAAAGACCCGCGCCGAAGTGATGGCGATGTGGGAAACCGGCTGGGAATACGTTTTTAACGCACTCGCACCGCTCAGCGGTGCCGATCTCGAGCGAACCGTCCTGATTCGGACCGAGCCGCACTCGGTGATGCAGGCCATCAACCGCCAGATCGGCCATTACTGTTATCACATTGGACAGATCATCTACCTGGCAAAGCATTTTGCCGGCGATGAATGGAAAGCGGTGACGATCCCTCGCGGGAAATCGGCAGAATTTGCCGCCAGGGTGGCAAAGGGCGAGCTTTCGCAGCGTTAATTGCAAGCGTAATGTTTCTTACCATTGGCGACACCGCCTTTGCCGTGGCGGCGCTGGGACAAAGGGCGAACTACATTGCCAAACTCCATCTTCAAGAGCCACATTAACTCCGGGTCCAGGGAGTTCGAGGCGAACACCCGCCGGATGAAGGAACTGGTGAGTGAAGTGCTGAACCAGGAGGAAGGAATCCGGGCGGGCGGCGGTGAAAAGGCCGTTGCAACCCAGCACAAGAAGGGCCGGCTGACGGCCCGCGAACGCATTGCCCTGCTCGTCGATCCCGGCACCGATTTCTTCGAACTCGGCATTTACGCCGCTTTTGAAATGTACGAGGAGTGGGGCGGCGCGCCGGCGGCCGGCGTAGTGACGGGACTTGGCCGCGTTCATGACCGGCTGGTGATGATCGTGGCCAATGATGCGACGGTGAAGGCCGGCGCGTTTTTTCCCATCACCGCCAAGAAGGTCCTGCGCGCTCAGCAAATTGCCATCGACAATCGCATTCCCACGATTTATCTGGTGGATTCGGCCGGCATTTTTTTGCCTTTGCAGGAAGATGTTTTCCCCGACACGGACGATTTTGGCCGCGTCTTCCGCCACAACGCCGTAATGAGCGCCATGGGCATTCCGCAGATTACGGCCATTATGGGCATGTGCGTGGCAGGCGGGGCCTACCTGCCCGTAATGTGCGACCACATTCTGATGACTGAAGGCAGCGGACTTTTCCTGGCCGGCCCTGCGCTGGTGCAGGCGGCCATCGGGCAAAAGACTTCGGCAGAAGAACTGGGCGGCGCAAAGACGCATTCGCAGATCAGCGGCACGGTGGATTTTCGCGAGCCGGACGATGAGAGCTGTATCGCAAAGATTCGAGCATTGCTTGATAAAATAGGCCGCAAGCCATTGGCTCCTTTTGACAAACAGGAAGCCGAACTGCCTGTCTACCCAGCAGGAGAGATATACGGCATATTTTCGGGCGAGCAGACGTCGCAGTACGACATGCGGGAAATCCTGGCACGGGTGGTAGACGGCAGCAGCTTTGAAGAATACCGGGCCGAGTATGGCCGGACCCTCGTGTGCGGCTACGCCCGGATCGGCGGCTGGGCGGTGGGGATTGTTGCCAATCAGAAAATGACAGTCGACACCGTATCTCACGAGAGCGGAGAAAAGCGAATTCATTTTGGCGGCGTGATTTATACGGAATCAGCAGAAAAAGCGGCGCGCTTTATCATGGATTGCAATCAGAACCTGGTTCCGCTGGTCTTCTTCCACGATGTGAACGGATTTATGGTGGGCAAAGAGGCTGAATGGAGCGGCATCATCCGCGCCGGCGCCAAGATGGTGAATGTTGTGTCCAACAGCGTGGTGCCCAAGATCACCGTGATTTGCGGCGGAAGTTTTGGCGCAGGCCACTACGCCATGTGCGGCAAAGCATACGACCCACGGTTCATCTTTGCCTGGCCTTCGGCGCGCTACGCGGTGATGAGCGGGGATGCGGCCGCCAGCACGCTGGTGGAAATCAAAGTCCGGCAGATGGAACGCAGCGGAAAGAAACTGACCGGCAAAGAAAAACAGGAGATGCTGCGATCAATCCAGGAGACCTACGAACGCCAGTCGGACCCTCGATACGGCGCTGCGCGGCTGTGGGTGGATGCCATCATCGACCCGGCGGGAACGCGGGAAGCACTCATCTGGGCGCTCGAGGCAGCGGCGCTGAACCCCGAAGTCAAGGAATTCAAAACCGGCGTGCTGCAAACCTGAGGAGACCCTCACGCAAAGGCGCAGAAGCGGCACGATCAGGGGGAAAAAAGAGCCACGAGTTTTGAACGCCCATTCTGCCGCAGGGGCAGGTTAAATCGATTGGATTAACTTTGCGCCTTCGCGCCTTTGCGTGACAAGGCTCTTCCTATGACTGAAAATGAGATCGCAAGGGAAATAGTGGACGCAGCCTACAAAATCCACACGACGCACGGGCCTGGGCTCCTGGAATTCGTTTATGAAGCCGTGATGGCAGAAGAGATATCGCGCCGGGAATTACTGACAGTTCGCCAGCAGGCGATTCCGGTCGTTTATGAGAGCATTCACCCGGAGGTCGGTTTTCGTGCTGATTTGATCGTCGAAGGTAAAGTAATAATTGAAATCAAATCCGTTGAGCGGATCGCGCCGGTCCATAAGAAGCAGTTGTTAACGTATCTCCGGTTGACTGATAAGCGCTTCGGAATCTTGATTAACTTTGACGTGGAATTGATTAAAGACGGAATAACCCGCGTTGTCAACCGGCTGGAAGCGTAAGAGCGTACTCGCGCGAAGGCGCAAAGCCGCAAAAAAGAGGAAGAAGGACGTGTGAATGGAAAAGGTCAAGATTATCGAGTGCCCACGCGATGCGTGGCAGGGGCTGGAGAAGGTTATTCCCACGGAGGCGAAGGCGGACTATCTTGGCAAACTGCTGAAGGCCGGCTTCAGGCATCTTGATGCCGCCAGCTTTGTATCACCCAAGCTGGTTCCGCAGATGGCGGACAGCGAACAGGTGCTGGAGCAGTTGGCAGACACGCTGCAGGCCACAACGAACGGAACAACACCTGAAATCATTGGCATCGTAGTGAACGAGAAGGGGCTTGAGCGGGCACTCGCCACCCCGCAGGTGACCACGCTGGGATATCCCTATTCGATTTCCGCAAACTTTCGGCGGCAGAACGCCAACATGTCTCTGCTTGAATCGCGAAATCTGGTTGAGACGATCCAGCGCGAAACCCGGAGGGCCGGGCGCGACCTGGTGGTTTATATATCCATGGCATTCGGCAATCCTTTTGGCGAACCCTGGGGCCCCGAGATTGTCGAGGATACATTGGAGTGGTTGAAAGGCTGCGGCGTCAAAACCGTATCGCTGGCGGACACTGTCGGCGTGTCGACAACTAAAGAAACAGGTGAACTTTTTAAGCGGTTGAAGCCGTTCATGAAAGATATGGAACTCGGCGTCCACTTGCACGCCCGCGCCGAGGGCGCAGCGGAGAAAGTTCTCTCCGCCTACGAGGCAGGCTGCAGACGATTTGACTCTGCCCTGACCGGCCTGGGTGGTTGTCCCTTTGCCGGCGATGAATTGGTGGGCAATATTGCGACGGAAATTGTAGTCTCAACCCTTGCCGAACACGGCGCCGACGTCGGCATCGAACCTTGGGCCATGCTTTCCGCGGTGGAAGCGACAAATGAGATTCGAAAGCAGTACGTAGACTGATCCGGCAGGCCAGATCCATGCCTTACAAAACCGTAAAACTCGAAATCGATGACAATGTTGCCGTTCTGACGCTCAACCGCCCTGAAAAGCGCAATGCAATCTCCCGCGAGATGATTGCGGAAATTCTTCAAGCATTGGATAAAGTTGAAACTGGCGAGGCGCGATTACTGATCCTGACCGGAGCTGCCAACGCCTTCTGTGCCGGGATGGATTTGCAGGCGCTCAAGGATTTCCGGCCGCGGACTGACGCGGAGACATTGGCCGACACCCGCCTGATCGCGACCCTGTTTCGGCGGCTCTACTCGTTTCCCAAGCCAACTATTGCTGCCGTGAATGGCCCGGCCGTTGCCGGGGGATGCGGGCTGGCCACCGTGTGCGACTTTACGCTGGCGGCGCCTGAGGCGAAATTCGGCTTCACGGAAGTGCGCGTAGGCTTTATACCGGCCCTAGTGTCCGCCTACGTTATTCGACAGGTAGGAGAGAAGCGGGCGCGCGACCTGCTGCTCTCCGGGCGAATATTCAGCGCCGCCGAAGCCCAGGCCATGGGCATAGTTAATGAATTACTTGAACACGAAAAACTGATGCCACGGGCACGCGAACTGGCCCGGTCGCTTGCTGGAATGAGCCCGGTGGCGCTCGCCCATACAAAGCGGCTCCTGCTGAAGTTTTCTGAAGAAGAGCTTGACCGCGAAACCGAATTGGCCGTCGAGGCCAGCGCCGGCGTCCGCAAAACCGCCGACTTTCAGGAGGGATTGGCGGCCTTCCTCGAAAAACGCAAGCCACAATGGAAGGGACGATAGCCTTTGTCGAGACGGTTGCTCACGCGGTAGCCGCGTCGATTCGCTCTTTCAGGCGGGCCAGATATTCGATCCTTTCGCACAGCAGATCGATCGATCTTGAAGCGTTTTCTTCAGTGAGGTAATCCCATCCGCAGCGGGCCCAGAAGCCCTCGACTCGCGAAGCTTTCAGCCCAGGGTTCGCCATTTTCAGAGATACGAACCACCGCAGTTGGGCCAGGCGCGAAGCGAAGTCCACAGTGACCGTCAGTTCGTTGGAACCGATCGAACCGGTATACCGGGTTTCCCCGCCGGGCAACTTGCCCTTCTTCGGTGAGAATAACCGGGCAAAAGCTGCCTCCATCAGTTTACGCAGGAGAGGTGCTTTCGCCGGCTGGATTTTACGAATGTCGGAATCCGGGACCAGTGCTTTTGGAGGGTCGTCGCGAGGGTGAAAGTCCAGTCCGGAACGGATTTCCTCCCTGTGTGCGATGCCGTCCGGGTAGGTGAGCATCATTTTTGCCATCCTGGGTTCAACGTAGCGAAGACCATAGGCGAAATGGCCCGATTGTAGTGCGCTGCGATAGCTCAGAAGCGCCGGATTGTTCGCGGTCAGATCTAAAGCATCACTTGAGATAACAGTCGGCGGGAAAAACTGGCCTGCGCCCAGCCGCGCCATGGCATCCAATAGGGCCGCGCGCTCTCCGAAATCCAGCCGCACAAAGTAGTCGAGGAACCTTATGGTTTCCGTGCTTGGAATGCGAGCGACCACGGGGAATCCAGCGTCGGCTTCAGCGGCGACGTCGGCTTGGATCAGCGTTGAGATACGCGATAGAAGATCATCCATTTCGTCCTCAGAGCAGCAGAAACTGACTACCGTCCGTGGTTATTTGCAAGCAACTCAGTTCAAATCTCCGCTCAACGGCTAGTCACGGCGATTGGCCCATGGATCGTGGCTCAACTCCGCCACCTCAGGACCGTTGGCCCTTCGATGGGATGTTCCATGGGCTGGCCGGTTTCTTTTGACTTGAGGTAAGCGGCCTTCAATGCAAAGTACCACTTTGCAGGACGGTCAGCGTCATCAATAAGCATCAGCGGCGGGTTGTGCTTCAATCCCTCGGCCTGCTTCACCATGGTCTGCCGGTCCTGCTCGACGAACATGTTGCCGAAAAAGCGAAGAATCGAGGTGAAGAAGGGCACGTGTCGGAAAGCGTTCCAGGCCGCGCAGACGTCGATCCGGCAGCTCGATGCTGTGATGGGCGTAACGGTGGTCCGGCTTGAAAACCAGTACTTGCCGCAGTGGATCTCTTCGAAGCGACGGTTGGGCAGTACAAATTCGATGCTGGTAGTGATGGGTTCGCCGTAAACCCCCAGCAATTTATAGGCAGCGCTGTTGGCGGAAGGCGAATGGGCCTTGATGCGAAAGCCGTTCGGGATGGGCTCAAAGATTTTTTCTTTTTCGTGGATGCTGCTGCGCTTTCGCCACCACCACGACTGGTGTACAAAGGGACCGTGCGCGGGGTCCATCAGGCCGATGATGCCGTGGTCCACGTGGCACGGCAATTCCGCTTCCAGGTGCTCCAGGCGATAATCTGCGCTGAAGGTTGGAAGGCGCGGAGCATCCGGCACAGCTTCATCCCGGTGGTCGGGATCGGGAACAAAGACCCAGAAATAGCCGTCCTGTTCTTCGCACGGAAAGCTGGTGGCGAAGATGCGATCTACTTTGAGCTTGTCGCGCTCGGTCAGGGAAGGAATGGCCTGGCACTGGCCCGTTCTGCCCTCAAAAACCCAGCCGTGGTAGGAACATTCAACCGCGTTGCCGTCAAACCTTCCCTCTGAAAGCGGCATGCCGCGGTGCGGACAGGCGTCGCGCATCGCGAACCCTTCGCCTTTTGAGTTGCGTCCGATGACGAGCGGAATGCCCAGCAGCATGGCGGTGCGCAATTCCCTGCCCCGCACGCGGTTGCCGCGAAGGGCGGGATACCAGAAGCCGCGCATCAGGCCGTCATTGTTTGAATTTTTCGCAGATTCCCTGACGGACATTTCAGCCATAACCTTGGCTAATATAGCAGACCTTGAATTAGCCGGGCCAGCTTCGCGTCTGCGAAAGCGGCTCGAACTTTATCATCCACCGCAGAGGCGCAGAGCGCGCAGGAGCATCGTGTCAAACCTGTTTTACATTCCCCACATTAAACCCCTCCACGACGATTCGCGGCCGCTCGTCGCGGGCGTCGGCAACGGACAGTTCA
>DATEKC010000194.1:0-5606 GCA_035277665.1 Terriglobia bacterium | reverse complement strand
CGTTCATGAAGTTCCTGGAAGCGTCTGGCCTTGAAGCTCTCGACGTAAGTCCGGACTAGTGGCAATTGTTCCAGCGAGGCCTTCAGCGCCAGCAGGTCGCGGGCGTTGGCCGATTCCAGAGAAATACGGCCGAGAATGCGTTCCAGATCCTGGATTCCGTTCAGGACCCGCCGCACTTCTTCCCTGGCGATGACATTTCCGGCAAGCTCCTCGACGGCGTCCAGGCGGGCTTCAATTTCGGCAGACTCGGTGGAAGGCCGCAGCAGCCAGCTCTTCAGCCTGCGCGCGCCGATGGACGTGACGCACTGGTCCAGCACTGCCAGCAGGGTTGCGTGGCGAGGGCCGCTGGTCAGCGGCTCCAGAAGTTCCAGGTTCCGCAGCGTCGCGGAATCGAGAACCAGCGAGTCGTTTTCCTGGTAAAAACGGAGAGTATCAAAATGGAAGAGGGACCCTCTTTGCGTCTCCCTGACATAATGGAAGATCGCACCAGCGGCGCCAGCCGCCAGAGGGTGGCCCTCCAGACCATAGCCGGCCAGCGACACTACGCCGAAGTGGTCCTTCAGCAGGCGCTCTCCGTATTCGCCACCGAAAACCCACTCTTCCAGATGAGTTTCGGTGATGGGTGGTTCGGAATCCGGCGAAAAATGCACGGAGGCGTTGGGGGCCAGCAACAATTCCCGGGGACGCATGCGGACCAGTTCTTCCATCAGCCTGTCTCGCCTGCCTTCGCCACTGATTTCAGTCACGCGGAAATCGCCCGTTGAAAGGTCGGCAAAAGCCAGCCCGATGGAACCGTTCGATTCGGCCACCGCCGCCAGATAGTTGTGGTCGCGCGGCTCCAGCACCTGGGCCCCCGTGGCGGTCCCCGGCGTCACCACTTGGGTGACCTCGCGCTTCACCAGCTTTTTGGCGTTGCGCGGATCTTCAACCTGGTCGCAGATGGCCACGCGGTATCCGCGCCGGATGAGCCTGGAAATATACCCTTCTGCGGCGTGGTAGGGAACGCCGCACATCGGCACCGCAACGCCCTTTTCCTTGTTGCGGGAGGTCAGAGTGATCTGCAGCTCTTTGGAGGCGACGATGGCGTCTTCAAAGAAAAGTTCGTAAAAATCCCCCAGACGGAACAGCAGCAGCGCATTGGGGTAGCGCTCTTTAATGCCGTTGTACTGGCGCATTAATGGGGTGGAAAATTCGCTCATGAGTCTGAATGGCGGGGGCTATTATACCGTGCCAAAGGGTCCGCGGTACAAGAGAGTTTTTTCCAGCTTGAGAATCAGCTTCTTACGGAGAGGGGATGTGACGCAGGACGTGAATGTCAGGTAGCTGACGGTATTTCTGGTCGAAGTCCAGTCCGTAACCGACCACAAAGACGTTCGCGATTTCAAAGCCCACGTAGTCCGCTTTCACCGGCACGATTCGGCGCGACCGCTTGTCCAGCAGCGTCACGACGCGCAGATTGCGGGGCTTGTGGACGGAAAGGACTTCCTCCAGATACTTGAGCGTGTGTCCGGTGTCGAGAATGTCTTCAACAATCAGGACCTCGCGGCCTTCGATGCTGATATCGAGGTCCTTCGTAATTTTCACTTCGCCCGATGGATGCGTGCCGGACCCGTAGCTGGTGATGCCAAGGAAATCCACCGTCACATCAATATCCATGTGGCGGATGAGGTCAGCCATAAACACCCACGCTCCCTTAAGAATGCCAACCAGGTGCGGAGTACGCCCCTTGTAATCTTTGGTGATTGCAGCCGCAAGTTCACCCACCCGCTGCTCAATTTCATATTTGGAGAGCAGCACTTCCGGTGCCTGGTCTATTGAGCTGCGATCCATTCTGCCAATCCTCGCCGTTGACGGGTTTCAGCCCCTCTGCTAAAGTATTTTATTCATTGCTTTTGCTAAGGAGAATCTGTGGCAAATCATAAATCTGCTCTGAAGCGCCTCTCTCAGACGCGCAAACGGACTGAGCGGAACCGGACGCACCGCACTCGCATGCGGCACCAGATCCGCGAGCTCCGTCAGGCGCTGGACGCCAAAGATAAGGCACGCGCCGAAACCTTGCTGGTCCCGACTCTTTCCATGCTGGACCGTATGATCCAGAAGGGTATTCTTCATCGCAACACAGCCGCCCGCTACAAATCGCGGCTGCGCCTGCGTTTCAATTCCCTCTCATAAAAACTTCGAACCACCAGCCGTTTTCCTCCAGGGATTTCGCGTTCTGGGCATTTCCGGGAGGCAAACGCTGCGTCAGCGGTTTTTCCTCCGGGGCTCTCCCTGGGCAGCTGCAATCCGCCAGATCAAAAACTCCAGTAGGATAGTGGAATCCTTCCATGAGGATTTGATTCCGAGGTCCGCCTCGTGGACCAGCGTCAAAGCCTTGTGCAATTCCTCCTGGGTAAACCGCCGCCGGGCGACGGGGGCTATCTCCCAGGTGGCATACGGGTTGGATTGCTGTTTCCAGCCACCATAGCTGCTCTGTCCGGTTGACTTCAGCGCCTGCCGGAAGAGGTCACCCACACACCACAGCAGCAACGTTTCCGCCACTTTGCTGGCTACCAAGGAGCGCAGAAACACGAGTGCGTCTTCGCATTTCCGCTCCGCGATGGCGCGCAGCATCTTGCCTATTTCGTGCTCCTCCTGGAAGGTCGCCATGATCTGCAAATCCGGAGGCTCCAGCCGCGTCTTCCCATCCATCGCGGTCACCAGCTTCTCGAGCTCGGTACGCATCCACAGCAGGTTCACGCCCTGAGGATTGGTATCGCGCGATGAACTGCCGGGCAGAAACTTTGAGGCGATCCCTTCCGCCAGTCCGGCTTCGACTTCTATTCCTGCGCGGTGCAGAAACTCTTTGGCCCACACGGCCGCCTGGCGGACAGAAAGCGGCCGTATTTCAACCACTGTAGTCTTCTTTTCCAGAAGTTGGATAAACTTGCGGCGGCGGTCGGGCTCAACGGCTGTAAAGATCAGTGTCACAGTGGAGGATGGTTTTTCCAGATAGGCGGCAAGGGCCTTCGCGTCATCGTCGGTCGCGTGCTTGAAGCCGTCGGTATCTGAAATCAGGAAGAAGCTTCGCCCGCCCAGCATGGGAATTTGCAGCGCGCCCTGCAGTTCGCGCTCAAGCTGGCCAGGTTCAAATTCAATCTCGGTCAGGCACCAGGCGCGGGAATCCTCCGGCACGGCGGCGCGGACGGCCTCGCGGCACTCCTGGTGCAGAAACCGATCATTGCCGCGGTGGAAATATGCAGCATCGAGGCCGCCTTTGCGAAGCGCCGCAATGAATTCTTCAGGACCCATTTCGCATTCCTGCTTAGCACAGACGTTTCAGACCATCCAGTTCAGTTTACTTGGTATTGGAAGCGATTGTAACCGGGAAGGCGATAAGGCCGCGCAAAGTCTCATCCTGCCAGGCAGGATGAAACTTTGCGGTTTGTGCGACCGGGCTGGAGATCGTATTGCCTGTCTTGAAAGTCGCGAGCTGTAGTTACTTGGGGTCCGCCTGGTCTTTCGGCGTGTTTGCCTGCCGGTGCTCGAGTTGGGGCTTCGCGTTGCCCATGGATCCCGCCAGGCCGCCAAGCTGGCCGAGGGCGCCCAGGCCTTTCAGGCTGCCGAGCTGGCTGAAGTCAATCGGCCCCACCAGGTTCACCACGGTCAACTCTTTGGGTTCGGCGGCCACTACCGCCATGCCCACAATTTCTCCGCCTTCTTCCATCACATAGACGCCGGTGGTTTCGCCGGAGTTCTTTTCCACCACATGCACCATAGCCTTCCATCCGCCACCCTGCAACTGGCTGAGCACGCTGTCGAGATCGGCCTTGGTGTAAGCGCCCGGCTTGTCAAACTCAAAATTCTTCACGTAAATTCCCTTCAGTCGCGAGAGCACATTGGCTGCCATCTCTTTCTTCTCAGACTTCCCGGTGTCCGCTTTCTTTTGCACCTGCTCTGCGGCAAGCTTCAGCATGGGACCTTCCAGGTTCACATTGTCCACTTCTGAAGCCTTGCTGGAAAGCTTGTCGAGTTGGCTCAACTCCAGCTTGGCGTTTTGCGCAAATCCCGCCGCGCTGGTGAATGCCATCAGGCATGCTGCCAGCAGCGCCGGCAGCAGCGCACCCCTGTACTTTGATTTCAACATCGAGCTCTTCAGGTTTTTCATGGGTTACTCCATTTCTGATTTGGGATTTCTCGGAACTTCCAGCGCTCGCAGCGTCAAGTGCTGCGCGCGCTCCAGTGCCGCATTGATCTCTTCATCCGTGATGCGCAGAGCAAGAATCGCCTGCTGGCTTGCCCGCTCGGCCTGCGCCCGCACGCGCTGTTCGTGCTGATAACGCGCAACACCAAGCACAACCGCCACAAAAGCCGCTGCCACCGCGGCCCAGCGCACCGTGGGCAGCCGCAGGAACGCAGCTACGCGCCGGGCGGGTGTCTGCCGGGGCGCCGCCGTCTCCAGTCGCGCCATCACGCGCTCCGCAAAGCCCTCGGGAGGATCTTTGCGCCGCAGCAGGTTCTTGAGTTCACTTTCCAGCGGGTTCATACCTTCACTCCTCCCATCGAGCGGGCCAGCTTGGCGCGCAGCAACTCCAGCGCGCGCTCGATCGAACTCTTCACCGTGTTGATGGGAACCTCCATCACTTCGGCAATCTCGCAAAGTTCCATTTCCTCCTGGTAGCGCAGGATCACCGCCATGCGCGCCTTGTCAGGAAGCGTGCCTACCAGCCTCCACAACTTTTGTTCCAGCAGCGGATCGCGCTCGCGCGCTGCCACCGCCGGTTCCGGGACGTCCTGCAGGCTGAGCGATTCGTCCGGCCTTCTGCGGCGTACGCGGTCAATCGAGCGGTGACAGGTGACCTTCCGCAGCCAGAAGCGCAGGTGCGCGGCCGACTCGATGCCGCCAAGGTTTCGGAAAAGCTCAAGAAAGACGTCCTGCGCCACATCTTCCGCCATCGACGGGCTCCTCAGGAAGTGCAGCGCCAGGCTGTAGACCATCGACTGATGTTCCCGCACAATCTCGCCGAACGCCGAACTGTCGCCCGCGATGCATCGCGCCAGGGCATCCTCAACGGTCTCTTCAAGTGCGTCGCTCAACCACCCTCCCATCTACTCTCTATTACGCAAACGAGGGCGGCAATGGGTGCAATTTTTTTGAGGGGTGGTTCCGATTTCCTGGCCGAGGCTAGAATTTGAGCCAAACCGATTTGGGAATATAAATTTTACCCGCTGTTTCACAATGCGACACATTTTTAAAATGACCCTCAAATCAGAAGTAAAATATATAATTAAGTTGTTATATTTCAGCATTTTACATTTTTACGAAAATTGTATATAAAAAATCCCATACGTCCCATTTGGGGCGTCCTGATCAGTACGTAGCCTACTTAAATCGGCTAAAGTGGCGGCGCGGCCTGGCCCGCCACGCGGAGGAAAACATTCCTGCCGCCGCCAGCCCGCCACGAGGACAAAACGCACCCCACGCCGGCCCACCATGTCTTTTACCGGTGCGTCGTGGTGAAGCAGCCGCGAGCCGCGCCGGGTGGGCGGCGAGTGGTCGCCGAAAAGCGCCCGCCGCCGCGCCTTAGTCAGAAGAAATCCTGCAGAGCGTTTATTTCTTCATTACA
>DATEKC010000193.1:0-16142 GCA_035277665.1 Terriglobia bacterium | reverse complement strand
TTGAGTGTGCTCGACATGGTGGCAGAGTCGGTGGTTAGAAGAGTGGTGCGGGCCTGGACAGTTACGCTCTGCGACGTATTTCCGATCTCTAATATGGTATCCTGCCGAACGATTTGCGCCGACCTGATGACAATCCCCGTGTAAGTCGCCACTTTGAACCCCGCCTTTGCTATAGAAACGGAATAGGTCCCCGCAAGAAGATCAGGAACTGAATAGGTACCATTCGCGTCCGTAGAAGCCCTGACCCCAACATGCGTCCCTTCGTTGGTCACCACAATTAAGGCGCTTGGCACGGCGGCACCGGAGGTGTCGGAAACGTTACCCACCAAACTGCTGGTAATGACCTGTCCCCAGCCGGCCACAGAGGCGGCAAAAAACAGTGCCAACGCCAATGGAAATCTCATTCGCAGCCATTTGCTTGCCATAAGTTTTCTCCTTCTTTTACTTATGAGTCATTCCCCGAAGCCATGCTCACTATTCCGCCGGTAACATAAAATGTCATGTCTCAGATCGACATATGCCCCCATGGCTGTATCAACATAATCTGAATACGACTTCACTAAAGGTCTCGCGGCAGAATTCGATGTTCATTCCATCCGCACTCAAGTTGTTCGCGGCGATTTCTCCAACGCAGCCCAACACAGCCGCAACCTAAGGCCGTTAATGCCGTCGGTCATTGTCGCAAGTAGGCAAGGTTCCGACCCTTAGGACGACAAATCCATAGCCTTGCGCACGTATGACGGCATTGCTTCATTCGCAATCTGTGCGTTGATAGGGGCCACGGTTCAGGCAACTTCTGTCAATTACCCACCCTTGCCGAAATTTAAGTGAGTAATTTGTGAATAGCCTTAATCCGGACCGTTCACAGTTTCGCTAATGTGCGCTCTAACTTGACCGAAGGCCAAGTCAAGACACCTCAATCAGCAGCCTAAAAGGTAATGAAATATTCGACTCTTTGTTTCTCCGCTTCCCCAAGATATAGTCGACAGTCGACTATAAACTTGCATTTATGTTCGTGTCAAGACCTTTTTATGGGTGCGACGTTTTCCACAAGTGCGAGTAGACATTATCCTTGCCACTTCGATATCGACAAAGGCATAATCTTAATGATGGTCGACTGACGACGATCGTTAAGCTAGGATCCTCCATCGGCCTCAAGGACCGGAATGCCTTGCGGCATCAAAAAAGACGGTGGGACGGATAGGTCTAAGAGTATGCAGATGAGCTGCTTGAACGTTAATCGAATGACGCCTACTTTGTCATCAAGATTTGTTCATTTCTCTGTCCAATGGAGCATATGTAATGAAGAGGAGACTTTCTGGAGTTATTCCACCTATCGGGACACCACTGGGAGACGGGGATCGAGTTGATGAAACTGCCCTCCGACGCCTCACTCGCTACCTTCTCGACGCGGGTGTCCATGGCATCCTTGCAAACGGTACAATGGGCGGCTTTGCATTTCTAACCGACGAGGAACAGCTTCACGCTATCGCAACTGTCATTGAAGAAGTTAACGGCACCGTCCCTGTGATGGGCGGATTAGGCGAAACCAGCACAAGCCGTGCTGTCCGTAAAGCGAAGCGAATCGCCCAGGAGGGGATCTCGTACCTGTCTGTCCTGCCCCCTTTTTACTTCCATGCCACGCAAGAGCATCTGCTAGCTTATTTCTCTGAGATTGCCGCCGCTGTGGATTGCCCGATATTCCTCTACGATAATCCTGCACTTACAAAAAATCCGCTCCATCCAGAAACGGTTGCCGAACTCCGACGCAGGATTCCCACCATTCTTGGCATCAAGGTGAGCAATGAAGACCTGATCAACCTGCAGACACTGCTTGAACTTATGGCGGGTGACGAGGGATTTTCGATCTTGACGGGAAGTGAATTCCTGATTGTGGTCGCATTACAGATGGGGTGCGCAGGTTTTGTGGGAGGGCTCCACAACCTTTGCCCACATTTGGCCCTGGCTTTGTATACGGCGTTTCAGGCTGGAGACTTAAAAAGGGCCAGACAATTGCAACAAGACCTCATCGGGACCTGGCAAATTTTTAAATATGGAAACATCTGGGGTGCGTTTGATGAGGCGTTGCGCTACCTGCACCTTGCAGACCGCGCCGCCGGAGCGCCTTATATCTCAAAGCTAACCACTGAGGAAGTGATCAAGGTCCATTCAATCCTGGATCAATACGTCAAGCCATATCTCGACTTTCCGAAGCGCTTAAAATCGCAGACTCCTTGATGCTTGAGAATTTGTCCGGGCTATTCCAACCAAGCCTTAGATGGTTCAGGATTACTTCTTCAGCAGATTCGCGGCCGCGCCCCAGTACGAAGTCCAGCAGGGTCCGATGGGACCCTACGAGCATCCTCTGCTTCTCTTTGCGGAGTAACGTTAACATCGCGTGGGCAAATAGCGGAGCTGTTAGACTAACCAACGTCTTTTCGAGATATTCATTCCCTGCTAGGTTCCAAACCATGCGATGAAATTCCATGTCGTCGTGTACCACTTCACTCGTGGGCCCGTAGTCCGTCTGTTCCATTTTTTCCACCAGGCGTTCCAACTTTTCCTTACCTCTGGAATTTCCCGATAGGCGGGCAAGCCGCAGCGCTTCGGCTTCCAACAAGAGCCTTAGGCTGTTGATTTTCTGGATACTCTCTTCGTCCAAGCTCACCACGAACATCCCGCGGCGCGGCACGTTAACGATCAAGCCTTGTTCGTGCAGTTGTTGCATGGCCTCTCGGACAGGGGCTCGACTGACATGGAGCATTCTTGCCACTTCACTTTCATTCAACCTCTCGCCTGGCTTGATTTTGCTTGAAAGGATTGCATCTGTTAATAACTGAAGCGTTTTCTGTTTTAACGTCGTATCTGTACGAATACTTTTGAACATTCCTCGCATATTCCCTTTATGCCCCTTGAATCAAATCCGAGTATAAATTTTCAGAATAAACGCACTTCCTGGTCAAACCAACTATCTGACTTCTCGGCCGCACGCCATAGTAACTCCCTGGTTGGCTTGTCGGCCTGCTCACTTATCACGCGGTGATATTACCACGCCCTTGAATCGACATACCAATGAGACTTGCTCACCTTTGCGGGGACGGCAGTCGACGGATTCTCGCCGACCTACGAATTCTATTATCGCTGAAATCCGCGCTGCCTGCATAAATTCAGCTGAACACTTTAAGACCGGATCTTTATTTTCAGCGCCAGCCATTCCGCACAAACGCCTATCCAATTGCCTTGTCGTGAATCTGTTAGCCAAGGGTACGTTCCCGACTGTTTTGGGATACTCCCCTTGAATGTCGAACACTCGACTTTGAATCAAAGAGCGGAAAGAGTCGAAATGCCGAACCATAAATCCGGAAATTCTCGTCGATCGTCGACAGTATGACATCTTTGTGTTACCTTGTCCACGTACTATTAGGTCCGGTGAATCGCGGTCGGTTCTTTACTTCGTCTCGATTTTGTGCGGCTGATTGCTTCGGTTGTGTCTGTCGGAAGCCACAAGTGGATGACCAGTATTACAGGCCTCCGCACGCAAGTCTTCATGGTGCAGCCATGATCGAAAAGTTAAGATTTGCAGCTTTTGTGGGGCGTATTTTGAGAGCGGGGAGTTTTAGCCAAAACGGTACGCGGCAGGCGCCCGGCAGATCCATCGATGGAGATCGCGAAGGCATCGCCCTGCAAGCCATCGAAATGCTTGCGCGTTATCGTGCTCACTTGAGCGCCCTCCGCAATGCGAAAGATGTTGGAGAGAGTCCAAAGGGCTTTACCGGCAGACTTACATCAGTTCCTGGTTATCTCTGTCGATACGTAGCCAGGCAGAATGATGTCAGCGAAGAAAGGTGAGCATAGGTCAATGTCTTCAGTCGAACAGAATATCAAGGACAAGGTTTTTTCCATTGTGGATGACCTGGAGGAGAAGCTGGCAGACCTATGTTCCGGGTTAGTTCGAATTTCCAGCATCAATCCAAATTATCCCGGTGTCAATCGAAATGAAGTGGTCGGTGGTGAAGCAGCCTGCAATGAACATTTGGCACAGGAATATCGCCGCTTGGGCTGCAAGGTTGATCTGTGGGAGGAAGAACCTGGACGTGCGAACGTCGTGGGAGTTCTCGCCGGCAGTGGCGGGGGGCGATCGCTGATTTTCAACGGCCACATCGATACTGTTCCAGTTGGTAACCACGCGGACTGGAAGCTTCAGGATCCTTTTAGCGGTGTAATCGATAACGGACGTCTTTATGGCCGCGGAGCATGTGACATGAAGGCCGGAATAGCGGCCCAGTACATCGCGGCCTTTGCCATTAAGGAGTGTGGATTGAAGTTACGAGGAGACATCATTCTCGAAAGCGTGGTGGGTGAGGAAACTATGGACCATGAATTGGGAACGAGCGCATGTATCCGCCGCGGTTATCGCGCCGATGCAGCCTGCGTGTCTGAACCAACTGCTCCGCCCCTGCCTCTCGCCGTTGTTCCCGTTACACCAGGGTTGTTATGGATGACGCTCAATTGTACAGGGAGGGCGACACACTCCTCGGTGCGAGATGAACTGATCCGGGCCGGAGGTCTTGGTTCAAGGGTGGGTGTCAACGCCATCGAAAAGGGGATGATAATTCTCCAGAGCCTTCAAAAACTGGAAGAACACTGGGGCCAAAGCAAGAGTCATCCGCTATTCAAGCCTGGTCATTTTACGATTCACCCTGGAGTTATCAGGGGTGGGCCGCATGGAGTACTTATCCCCTTTGTAATCTCAGAGTTTTGTGAAATCGAATATGCGATCTGGTATCCTCCGCAGGAATCCGAGGAGACCATCAAGCAGGAAATCGAAGAATGGATACATCGAACGACACAGCTTGACCCATGGCTTGAAAGGCATCCCCCAACCATTGAGTGGAAGCTGAATTGGCCGGCGGCTGAGATCTCAACCGAACATCCAGTCGCCCAGTGCTGCCATCAAGCGGCGCGAGCAGCGGGCGTCCAGGTCGAGGGGGATGGGAGTTTATTCCGCGGCTTTGCCGCCGTGTGCGATGCAGCATTCCTGGATGCGGCCGGAATACCAACGGTGGTTTGTGGGCCTGGCAGTCTGTTGGTGGCTCACGCCATCAACGAATACGTTACGCTCGAAGATGTGGTCAGATCCGCCAAAGTCTATGCATGGATGGCGTTATCATGGTGCGGTTACGACAGGAATTAACACAAACTCAAACCTTCTGATTTTTCTGAGCCGAAGGGCGGGAGCCATTGAGGTCGACATGGGTCTGGCCGGCTCGCGCGGATTTGGCGGCCCGGGGTGCCCCTCGGACGATTTCCCGACAAACTACTATTTTAGAGACTGCGAAATTAACACTTCTCTGGTGCCCCAAGATCGCGGATTCCTGCTCCACGGCGTTGAGCTCTTGCAGGAGACAAAGAAGGGACCCGATATCGGACGGCGTGTGAATTTGGACGGCGAGGCAATGGGAAGGTTTTGTTCTCCCCATGAGGGATCTGCCAGAGCCGTCCGCCAGTGGTCGCATACGGAATCCGATGAGGCTGCCATTATGGTGGCAAGAACACGCCGAAAAGATCCTGGCGGATTATCAGAGTGACAAAGTTTGTTCCAGCAGGCTCCTGCTAATCGAATTCTGAGCAGGAGAAGTGCCTCTCAAATGCATCAGCGTTTTGCTGTATACCCCTTTACTGGATGGTTCGCCCCCTCGCATGCGAAAACTTGTTTGGAAAGACCGCGCGGCGTTGCCGTTACCCCGGGCCGGGTACATGGCCGGCGTGGTTAACGGCATGTACGTAGTGGCGGGTGGAAGTTACTGGATTAATCAGCAGAAACATTGGACGGCTGACGTCGATATACTGGATCCTGTTCACAATTCCTGGGGCAAAGCGGAGCCTCTTGCACAGGCCAGGAGCGATGCCGCTTCTGTAGTTTATGATGGCGACTTGTACATATTTGGCGGCGTCAGGCAAAGTGAAGCCCATTCCGACGCGCTGAAGTTTCATGCAGGAGAATGGACTACTGTAACTACTGCAGAACTTCCAGAGCCGCGATTTTATGCGGTTGCGGTGGCTTGCAGTGGCTTGATCTATCTAACAGGGGGTATGTCGAAAGTCGGTGATTACTCGACAGCGAGCAGCTCCTTGTGGAGGTGGGACCCGCATTCACCGCGGAAAGGCTGGCAGGGGCTGCCTGCAATTCCGGGTCCGGGCATCATCCATCACGCCGCCGCGGCGGTCAATGGGAAAATTTATGTGCTGGGCGGAGCGACAAATGCAGGACGGCATGTAGTAAACCTCAACACCGCTTTCGAATTCGACCCTGAAACGGAGCGATGGAAGCGGCTCGCCAATCTGCCCCTAAGCCGGCGTGCCTGGTGGGGGCTGGGACTGTTAAACGAAATTCTGTTAATTGGGGGTTACACCATCACCTATGAGCACGACGTTTTCGCATACCAGTTGCCATCAGAGACTTTGGTCAACATAGGACCTGTGCCGTTCGGAATCTGCGACGCAAAGTTCTTTCGGATTCAGGGTTCAATAATCGGGGCCGGCGGCGAGGTGGGAGGCCGCGTCCGCGGCCAACGAACTATAGAAGCTCAATTGGATTGGAAATAAAACGCGCCGGCGGCTTCGGCCATTGCCGAAAACGAGAATCGAAAGCAAGACCCGAAATTTTGCAGACCTCAAAAGCAAGCCTCGACGCTTGGGGAGTGCCAATGGCCGGAGCGCGTTCTAACTCCGTTTAGAGAGAACAGAGAATCCGGGAAGAGAAATCTGGAGGGATGCGGCGGGATTGAACGGTCCTGCCGTCAGCCCTCTGTCACAACATTGTGAATTGGCCGGTTTTGACCTTGCGCAAATTCCCCGCGATTATTTTAGCTGGGATGATCCAGGCATTCTGCTCCGTTGAGAGCCGCCGCGTACGTCATTGTACACCGCTGTGGAGTCTGTCGATAACTCTCGTCCAGACCATCCAGCCTGTTGTGCTCAGCGACGGCCCTGGTCATTTCACCGTGACTATCTTTATCCAAGCGCTTGCGCAATCGCGCCGTCTTTCCGGCTCGGAGGCGGTCCTACAATTGCTGATTCGAGAGTCGAACCGCGCCTTCGATTTGCGCACCCCTCAGCAGGTCAATCAATTCGTCCACGGCCAGATTCAATTCCTCAATAAGTTCCGCCCCCGGGCCGCAGCACCTGCCCCCACTGGGCCAAGCGTTCGCCCAACTTCCGGGAGGTTTCCTTCTTGAAATAGTGATGTCGTCTCTCCACCACGGGTCTCTTTATTCTGAGATCCCTTGACTCTGTCCGAAACGGCAAGGGAGACGACCGTTCAGCCCTGAACGGAAATCAGGACGCTATCAAAAAGCTTGACACGGTTTGGAGGGAGCGATAGAGTTGATCTGTAATGTCGACAGTCGACTGTACTAATCCTGGTGAATGACGCTCTACTGGAGCAGAGCCTTTTTCCAGCCGGCAGCGAGATTCGCCATGCTATCAGCTGTTTACAGATGAATTCGACCTGATAAGCCTAAATTCCGATGTGCGCTCCTGGAAATCAAAGTATCTCTGGAAGCCAAGGTTACGATTGAAACCTAATCGAAGAAAGTTTCTAAAGGCTGGTTTAGGGCTGGCGGCCGCCGGTGCATGTTTAACCGGGATGAGCCTCGCTCCCATAGACCAGGCGCTGGGATCCTTACCTAGTGAGGGACCTTTGTCCCTTGTCCCTAAGATCAATCCGATTACCCGCTATGTTCATGTGTCCTACAAAGTTCCTGCCGGCAGTCCATCAGAAACGATTGTCCGTTGTGAGGTTCGCCAGAGCAACTCTGAAGTATGGAGACCCGCCGGTGTGTGGCCCTACATGAGCGAGACGGCCTTAAATCTGGTTCAAAAGCAAGAGTGGGAGAATGGCATTCTGCGAGGGAGCGTGGTGGAACGGCGGGCTGCGGGGCTCGGACGCACGGTGGTGTGGAACCCTTTTCGACTTGTTACCGGAATAGCTACTGTGGAGTTCCGCATCACGTTGTTAGACGGCGATCGCGCCGTAGCTCAAGACACAATCCCTGTCAGCCTCGACAATTCAGACGTCGTGATTTTGCACGACTGGTCGAAGGTGATGCAAAAACAATTGGTATCCGAGAACCCTCGACCGGGCAGCGCGGTATGGTGGTTGAAAACGGGTCAGGCGGGTGATTATGCCCCCACCGAGGGCGCCTCGCTGGAGGTGAAGGAAAAGGGGATCGAGCTTCCGCAATTAACTTATCCCCTCGATTTGAAAGGCTACTATGCCATCTTCGTTGTCCTGCCGGCGAAATTGGGCTGCATCGAATTGCGGCTGTCAGGCGATGAACGTTCGCAGTTGTTTAGCGGCGAGAGCGTAGGCAACGGATGTTATCTCGAGATCAACAGCCTTCCTGCGTTTGTGAGGGCTGGTCACGAGTCCTTCTGGCGATGGGCCGATATGACCCGGCAGCATCTTGTCATCGAACAGCCTTACAAGACCGTATCCCTATACGAAGAGAGCTTTCGCGCTCACCTCGATTCGGTGCGGCTTGTGCCGCTGACACCCGAACTGGTCGCACAACTCAACAGGACATGGAGTGCCGAAGGACAAAAGCGCACAGTTATTGGATATTACGAACCAGGGTCCTGGGCTTTCCAGGAGAAAGTCGAAAGCAATCTCGACCACTGGGAGCCGCTTCTCGCCTTTGCCGAAGCGCGCTTCACCGTTGTCGACATTAATTTAGGGCGGGGTGGCAGTGTTCTGAACTATGAGAGTCGCGTCGACAGCCAGCTCCTTGGGGCCGTCCACGGCGATCCGTCGCACGGAAAGGTTCCGCACTCGAGCGCCGCCGCATTGATGCAGGAATATACGAATACCTTTGCTACGGAACTTAAGTATGCTCGCCAGCTCGGGATGAAGCCCGCTGCGAATTTTGGAGCCACGAGTTGTTACGTGGGCAGCGATTTAGAGAGCAATTTCTCAAACGAGCATCCTGAATGGCGAAGCGGAGATGAGTTGCGGTATGACGTGCCCGAAGTACGCCGCTTCATGTTGGCCCTTTTTGAAGAAGCGCTGCAGATAGGCGCTGATAGGTTATCTCTCGACTGGTGCCGATATCCCGAAACACTCAAGAGTAAAGAGCCCGTGACTGAGTTTATGCGTGAACTTCGCCGTCTCGCTGACCGGTACGGGAATCTCCGAAGTGTTCACATTGACATTCTTGCGCGCTTTCCGGCGCGCGGGGTTCCGTCCTGGCAATATATGGATTACCGGACCTGGGTTCGGGAACAACTGGTCGATTTTCTGTGCCCCAGCAACATTCAAGGACGCCATTTGAACTTTGACCTCTCCGAGTACCTTGCTGCAGCAAAAGGAACCAAAACAAGACTTCTCCCGAACGTCACGGCCCATATCTGGGGACTGTCTATGCCGGGCATGTTTTTGGAACGTGTCTTGAAGTGCTACGAAGAAGGTTGTGAGGGCGTCTATGTTTATCAGGCTGATTGTCCAACCCTCGGCTCGCCGGAAGGGATTCGCTATCTGTCATTGTGTTGTTCCGAAGCTGCTCTAAAGCGCTGGCTGGCGCGCGAGCAAGCGGAACAAGGCAAATACAGCAAAAATATTTATCTGAGCCTGCCGCCGCGGGGTGGCCAATACCAACCGTGGGGCCGACTCCGAGTATGGATTGAAGGGTTCCGCCCCGGACTGGTGGAGCTTTTTGTAGATGACAAAAAAATCAACCAATACACTGCGCCGCCCTATGTTCTGACGTCTGAAGAGCGATCGGATGACAAGGCAATTCAGCCGGGCAAGCGCATCCTCACGGTGCGGGCCGAAGATGGTGGCGGCTGGCTTGAAAAGGAATTCAAGGTTTATTTCGGCAGCTCGAATTAGATTCAGGCGAGGAGGTCTGGACCAATCGTGCGTTTGAAGCATGACGAAGGCTGGAGCATTCCGGCAGACAGGCCTTTTTACCCTTCCTTGCCGGCATATTACCGGAATGTCCGCTCCCAGCTTGTATTTTTTCAAGTGGAGCCTGCCAGTGTGGCGGAGTTTCTCCCTGAACCTTTGGAGCCGGCAGAGGATGGGATGTGCCTTGCCTGCGGTATGACTGTGCCATTCTGCAGTAACTACGGGCCGTTTGATGAAGCGTTCATCGAATTGAAGTGTAAGTTCCGTGGCGAACCCGGATGGTATGTCTCCCACGTTTTCCACAATGGCCCCGCGGGGATTGCAGCAGGACGAGAGATTTACGGGACGCCAAAACTCTACGCTCATTTGAATGTAATGCAAGAACAGGGAATCATGACAACAGAAGTTCAACTGGCCGGCCAGCCCATCATTTCGATCACGTCAAGCATGGAGAGGGCGTCTGTGACCGGAGATTTGCCATCACTATCACCCTCGTGGCGCTTGAAATTGATCCCTCGCGCGGATTCGCCGCGTCCGGCCATCAAGCAACTCGTTGATGGGTCTAAGGCCCTTCAGGATTTAACGGTCCATCTGATGTTGCAGGGAAGTGGCGCAACACAATTTCTACCCACACCTGTTTGTGGCCTGTCACACCTTAAACCCCAACGGTATCTACACGCGTTTTATATGGAGACGAGCTACACCGAAACATTTGGAAAGATTATTTATGACTACCTGAACAACAGTTCTGCACCTGTTTCGATAGTTTCTTCGTGAAGATTCGAACGGACGTATGGAAATTCTCAGTATCGGAAATTTAATTACCGGTCCGTCCATGGATTCCAGCCACCAGTGATGTCGTGTGGCAGAGTCAATTGAAAGGAAAAAGGACATGAGCGAGCACATCGCATCCACGACACTCGATGAAAAAATGCTAAACAGAATAGCGAAGGTCAAGGTGGCAGATCTGGCAGACGGGCACCAGGATCTGGGTTTGGCACCTCGCGTAGCGAACTCCACATTGCGGCCGGCGAGCCCAATGCTGCGCCTTGTGGGCACGGCGGTGACGTTCCATCTCTATTTACATCACGGGCAAACCGAATATCTGGAAGAAGTAACGCAAATGTATGAGCTGGGCCGCAGCGTGCCTCACGCAATCCTTGTCCACAAGAATGACGTCCCGGGATTTACTTCGTTTGGGTCGGGGGGGGCTCGTGTGGCTCAATCGCATGGATATGCGGGGTGTGTAGTTGCAGGCCCGATCAGGGACACTCAGGAGCTTCCCGGCATCGGGTTCCCGATATTTGGCACTTCCATCAATCCTTTATCCCTTCGTATGTACAAACTACCCTACGGAACAAGTGTAGGTCTCGCGCCAGGACACGATGTCGACGTCGCAGGCATTAAGATTTCATCCGGTGACATATTGGTTGGTGATAATGATGGACTAATAGCCATCGATCCTCAAAACTTTGAGGGGGTCCTCGCTGAGGCAGAAAAGATTTGCAATATGGAAGCTCGAATTTTCAATCTACTTCGGAATGGAAAATCATTCAGGCAGATCCTGTCGCTGGATCCGGAGTTGCAAGCTCTCGGTCAACCCAAGTTTTCATGACTTGCGCGGGCCGCGGCCTGTTAATCGAGGCCCCATGGAAGCGATGCTTGACGCCACCCAGGCAGGCTGGATGGCGGCCGCGATGGCCCAAGGCCTACTTTTTAAGGTGGCGCCTGGATATTTCGGGTAGAGTTGGCAACATGGGGTGGCAAGCATTCCAGCCACGCCACGAATCTGGAAGAGGCGAGTCCGTTTTCGAGTGTGAGATTTCTTTTCTGCCGTTGCTACTGCCTCCCAAAGGTGTCCTCTTCATTCGACTGGCCGGAAGATTTGCGGGCGTAGTGCGAGGGCAGGATTCTGCTTTGTTTGTCCCCGACATTGAGAGTGCTGCATTTATCCGGAGGCTCTGTGAAGGAACATTCGGTCAAAAAAAGCAACATTCTGATCTTGTGTATGTTGTTGTTTGTTGTTGGCTGTAAAACCCGCGGCCAACAGGAGGCGCGTACCGCACCCTTGCCTTCTGAAATCATACACGCTCGCTTTTACGATTCCGGTTTTCGCCTGGCCGACGACAATTACAACGCCTGTTTTCGCGCCAGCAACGGCAAGGTCTACTACGTGCTCTGCTCGGGGTCGGTGGAGACGGGCGCACAGATGTATGCGCTCGATCCGCCCACGGGAAAAATCGAACATGTAGCGGACCTGACCGAGGCCGCGGGTGAAAAAGGGCTGCACGCTGTTCCGCAAGGGAAAGGGCACAGCGTTTTCGTCGAATACAAGGGCAAGCTTTATTTTGCCACGCACATCGGGTACTACAATCCCGCTACCGCCTCCGGCCAGGAGCTGGCGGGCACGCCCCCGCCGGGGTACAAAGATTATCCCGGTGGCCACTTCCTCTCTTACGACCTGGTCACAGGCCATTTTGAGGGGCTGGCAAAAGCTCCGCAGGGCGAAGGCATTATTTCCTTCATGATGGACCCTGCGCGCGGGCGGCTCTACGGCATCACCTGGCCGTCGGGACTGTTCCTCCGATACGATATCGGGAGACATCAGCTTAAGAATTTTGGCCCTTACACCCTAGGAGGCGAGGGCGGGACCCCGGGAAAGACTTTCCGCGTGATTTGCCGCTCCCTGGCGCTCCATCCCGATGATGGCTCCGTCTATTTCACCACCGCCGACGGAGACATCCTGCATTACGACTACAACACGGATTCGCTCCAGACGTTGAAGGAGTGTAACCTCAGGAAAGAAATCTTCGGCCCGATCGATCCAGGCAAGCCGGGTACCATGGGCTATAACTGGCGGCAGACCTTATGGGACCCGTCCCAAAAGGCCTTCTATGGCATGCATGGCCGCTCCGGGTTCCTGTTCAGGTTTGACCCAGTGGCCCGTAAGCTCGAGATAGTCACCCGGCTGGTTTCAGATATCACTTTTAAGAGCGGTAGATACGATCGCTTCGCCTACGGCCATCTGGGATTTGTCCTTGGCCCCGACGGTCATACCATCTACTACCTGACCGGCGCCCCCCTCACCTTTACTGGCAGTGAACAAGGTGCCAGCCGCGCGAACTCAAAGAAGGGCAAGCTCGGGCTGGAGGAGGCAATCCAGCAGAAGGTCGATGCAGCCGCCTCTCCAGACGAAGATGAGGACATCCACTTTGTGGCCTACGACATTACCTCCGGAAAACGGACTGATTACGGGGTTTTGCAGTTGGAGAACGGCCTGCGGCCGTTCTTCGCCCAGTCCATTGCTGTTGGGCCCGGGAACATTTATACGGTTGCAAAAGTCCGAAACAAAGAGGGACACGTTCGCGTCGATCTCCTGAGTTTCCCGAACCCGGTGAATCACTGAAGGGTTGTCCGCTTGAGTTTGTACGATAGCTCTCCTCATTTGTCGGGCCATTGGAGCCCTTGCAAATCGCATCTTTAGGCAGAAATGATGGGAGATCCATTTAAAAATTTAAGCCGCCGTGAGTTTTTGGGGAAAACAGCGGGAGCACCTGGAACGGGTTATTCCGGGACAGCGTTCACATGCAAGCCCGAAAATCCTAACTCCCTTGCTTTGAAAGGAGGGACACGAGTCCGCACCAAACCCTTCCCATCATGGCCGCAGAGGGCGGAGAACGATGAGCAGAATATTCCCAAATCCTTTCGCAACCATCCCTGATGTGCCGATGACGCCGGGTTCATACCCGTCTTAAGAAGGCCGGGAGTCGGCAGGCTGGCACGGCGGGGTGTGTGGTAACCGCCTGTGGAACCCAGGCACTTTTAATGGCAGTTACGCTTTTAGGTGGGGATCCAAGCCAGGAATAAGTTGCTGGTAAACATGGTAGGCCCGAACGGACTCGAACCATCGACCGCTGCGGTGCCAAATAGGCCCCACGCCTATTCATTGCCGTCGCTCTTCACTCGACCTATGCCAGGGATGATCAGTGAGGATGGCCAATGGGAGCTACTGACCCTGAAAGGGATCGTCTGCTAATGCTGAATGTGGAGGTGAAAAAGTCCCAATGCTAGTATTGGAGCGTGGTCGTCAACTACTCTACCTTTCTCGTACCAATATCGAAGCCCTGCAAGTCTCTGCTGACGAAGTGAGGGAATCTGTGGAAGCGGTTCTTCTGGAGAAGGCAGCAGGCCGGTATGAGATGGCTCCCAAGCCTGGAATCCACACTGCAACCGATGCCTTCATCCATGCGATGCCGGCGTACATTCCGGCCCTGGGAACGGCGGGCGTCAAATGGGTTAGCGGTTACCCCGGGAACCACCGTTTTGGCCTTCCTTACATCACGGGTCTCTTAATCCTGAACTGCCCCGAAACCGGGGTGCCCCTGAGCGTTATGGACTGTACATGGATCACCGAGAAAAGGACGGCGGCCGCCACCGCGGTCGCGGTCCGGAGGCTTGCTGTTAAAGGAGCTCACCGCCTTGCAATAATCGGTGCTGGCGTGCAGGGACGAGCCAACACCGACGCCGTCCGCAGGGTCTGCCCCCATCTCCAGGAGGTTGCAGTTTTCGACCCGTCCGAGGAGGCTCGTTCCGTCTTCGCCAGCGAAGTCTTTGGGAGTAGTCTTCGAGTAGAACAAGCGAAGTCGACGCAGGAAGCAGTAATGGGCTCGGATGTTGTAGTGACTTGCGCGCCTATTGTGAAGCACCCCCACCCTGTGATTACACCGGAGTGGCTGAAACCGGGGGGAGTCGTCGTTTCGCTGGATTTTGATGCAACCGTCATGCCCTCCGTCGCCCTAGCAGCAAACGGATTGTGGGTAGATGACGGGCCGCAGTTCGAATATTACCGCGGCCTGGGACACTTTACCGGAATGCCGACGCGCTTTCAAGAGCTCGCGACGCTGGTTTCTTCGATTGATCAGAAACGACCAGCCAATGATCGCTACCTGGTTATCAACCTGGGTCTAGGTCTCGAGGACATGGCTACGGCAACAGTTCTTTACCACCGCGCTCTAGAACGTGGTATTGGGACAATCCTTCCCTGCTGACAGGGTGGTGTTGCTGGACGATCCTCGGGGCGCGAAAGATTTCGAACAAGATGACCCGGGTCAAATCGCAAGTCACGCGTTTCGGAAGTCAACAGTTTGGCCCGGAAAGCGTTTGTGGCTTGTAAGCTGACGAAGTGATCGACCTCAGGTCTACGTAATGCAAAGCACCTCATAGGAGGGCCCCGGGCTTCGCCTGATGATGCTTACTTCTGATTCCAGAAGTAATTGATGAGTCCGTTTTTGGCACACATTCTGGCACACTCTTTTTTTCACAACCAATTCCCTCTTTTGTTTCATTGCAGAGCTGACGGCTATCAGTTCCATCCACACTACTTTTGCAGGGTAGAGGTCTAACTTCTGTAAGCTATTGAAATGGTAGGCCCGAACGGACTCGAACCGTTGACCTCTACCGTGTCAAGGTAGCGCTCTAACCAGACTGAGCTACGGGCCTGAAAGGACTCGGCTGTTCGGCTTTGGGACACCTGCTCCCGGCATTCCGCAGAACCTGTGCCCAATGGAAGAAGTGTTTTGTGCAGCCATACGCCGCAGATCATGATAACGCAATTGGATAAATCCCGCCAGAAAGCTTCCGTTCAGCAACCCGCGGTTTCCCGGCGGGGGTTGGCGAATACCCGCGGCCTGCTCACCCGCTATCAGTTATAATCATCGCCGAAAACAGCGTCCGTTTTCATGGCAGTTTGGCAGCATCAGCGGTTAACTGAGGTGACGTTCAGGCGGCACATCCCCGCTGATCCCACCAAGGCCAGCGAGGCATTCGGGAGCAAGTTGTGAGCAAAATGAAGCGGCGCGAATTCATGAAAAAGGCTGGCGCTATGGGGACCGGGCTTGTTGCCTGGCCCGGCGGAAGCACGGTGGAGCAGGCCGCGGCGGGAACGAAGCGTCCCAACATTCTGGTATTTCTCACCGACGATCACGGCCAGTGGGCCCAGCAAGCCTACGGCAACTCAGAGTTAGAAACCCCAAACCTGAATCGTCTGGCAGCGAACGGAACGCGCATGACGCAGGCGTATACGCCATGTCCGGTCTGCTCACCTGCGAGAGCATCTTTTTTCACCGGACGTATGCCGTCGCAGCATGGCATTCACGACTGGCTTAAGGAGCAGAGCGACGCGGCGGAGCACCCGTGGCTGCAGGGCCAGACCCTGATCTCAGAACTGTTGAAAGAC
>DATEKC010000192.1:0-2667 GCA_035277665.1 Terriglobia bacterium | reverse complement strand
AAAGAAGAGCAAATAATCGGCCCAGAGTGCGATTCGCGCTTCCGTCAACAGAAGTCGATGGGCCTTCCAACCACCGGATATTAGAGTTGGTGCAAAGGCTCCGGCGATAACGAGCGACAAATCGCCTTCACGTTCATTACTTCCGAAACCTTGCCCCAAAACTGGTGCAAAGTCGATAAAGTACGTGAAGGCCTGTTATCGACAACTACTACAAGCCCGAGCATAATCTCGATGAGGCCCAAGGACATGCCAACATTGCGCAGTTCGTTCTGCGATAGAGCGGTTGGCGAAGTGGAGCGAATCATTACTGGCCCTATCAAGGACCGCCCCGTCCACATCTGCAACGAATGCGTGGGCGTGTGTGTGGACATCTTGCGTAGAGGGCACGATGCAGACGAGGTGGAATCCTTTATGCCACCGCGACCAAACCTGCTCAACCGGCTTCTGCGAGCAAAGTCAAAAATCCGTTAGCTGACAAATCTTCCCGTAACCCAAAGTTGCCGGAGGCGAACAAACGGCGCAAGCGTATGATAAAGCCTGTTTACGCAAATAACATTGGAGTTCATCCGCTCTAAGCAGCTAGAGTAGTGCGTCATGGTCAAGCGAGTGGTGGCTGCAAGCATTGGCACTGTTGCAATAATCGCGGGTATCTTCTTCGCCTTTGGCTACGCCCTACCAGCGTTTGATGATTTAAGGAATCCCCAAGTGTCATTCCCCTTTGCACTGGTCGGGAACATCATTGTTTGGGTAATAGCCGCAGCAGCAATTATTCTCGGCGTCAGATTTGTGAGATTCGCCTCGACTGCTCGCCATCACAGGTAAAAGGGTGCTTTAGGCTAATTGCCTTCACGCACATTGAGATTGCGTTCTGCACCGGAATTCCCTTGGCTACTACCATCGTGCCGCTTAGAATGCGGCGCAGCGTGAGGTTGGGATGCTGAGGTACTACTACATTAGCCGAGGGTGGATTATATCCCCCACTGCACGGTGGATATATCTGCTTGCGGCAACCCTGTCAGTGGCGCTGTTCTTTTTACTTTTCGGTGTGCGCATCAGAGGTGCAATCCCCAATGCTTTTCTTCCGATTGTGAAACTGCTTCTCCTTACCGGTGCCCTAGGGGCTGCAACCACACTGGTCGCGATGGAGTACTTTTTGTTTGGCTTTGATGACTCACCTGCACTGAAAAAGGTGTTTTGGTTTTGCGTGATGCTAATTCCGCTACTCGGCCCCGCTCTTTATTGCTTCCTCGTTTACTCACGTTCGCACGTCCTTAATTCTGAACTAGACAAACGAGTGAAAGGCGCGTCCGCGTAAGCCCGTGACCGCCCCCGCCCACCATGATTGGCGTGAAATCGCCTTCACATTCATTACTCCCCGACGTTTTGCCGGGTGTCCGCCTTTGGGTTCGCATGAATAGTCCCGAATGGGGGTGCCCCGCCCTTGCCCGCCTTTGGCAAGGGTGGGAATTCACGCTGTGGACTGATCGTGAAGCGTACACAATGTTTCTAGAATTCCCGCTGCCCACCCTACGAAAACCGCGTAGGGTGGGGCACCCGGCCGCCACTGGGGCTCAATTTACCGTTTCGACTGCGCTACAGGGTTGTAGTCAACTCTGGCGTCATATGCGACTTTCTCCCATCGGACCTCAATATGCGGAATCCTCTGTTCCTTGAAGAGGATCACTCCCCTCATGGCCGTCGGGCTGTCGCGGAACAGCGATGAGGTTTCGATCTGAGTCCGGGGCACTCCGGCAAAAACTACTTGTTTGTCGCTGTACGCCCGAAGTGTCATGAGCATTGGTTGCTGGAGGGATTTGTCGGCCAGATCGGGGGTGAAATGCAGCGACCGCAGCTCCGGACCGGTGGGAGTGTCATACAGGGAATAGAGTTCATACATTACGGGTTTGCCGCCGACAAAGACCCTGAACGAACAAAGCATTTCGCCGCCCTGAGGCGTAGAACAGATCTGCTCAGCAGTACCATTGCTGAGATGGCCGATCCAGCGACCGGTCATCCAGGAAAAATCAGACGCCTTGACTTTACCCACGCCCGGCGAAGAGGCCTGGGCAGCGCTGAGAGCCGGCAAAGCGCTGGGAATAGAGGCGGCCAGCGCGAGGAAGAGGAATATTCTGCTGGATTTCACCTGCTTCTCCTTTTTTGTCCCGAACGCGTGGCCGGGGCGGGTTTGGCGTTTCGTTTGTGGAGACGCGCTCTTTCGGCAGCACGGCTCTTGAGTTGCCTGAAATGCAATCGAAGCTGCGCGATGCAGTCATCGAAGGGCTCAATGGCCTGATAAGAACGCGCCTGCATCACCGCACCTTCCATAACGGTGAGCACAAAACGCGAAAGCTGGCGGAGGTCGCAACCGCGGGGGAGTTGTCCTTTATCGCCAGCTTCCTTGAGAAGTTCTTCAACGGCGCGCGCCCAGCCGGTGAAATTGGCGGCGATCTTGTCATGCACCGCCCGGCGGTCCGGTTCGATCTCCAGCGCCAGACGGCCCAGCGGACAACCAAAGGCGAAGTCTGTGAGCAGCAGGTTCTGGCGGTACTTTTCAAGAAGCAGAAAGATTCGTTCCATGGGGTCGTCGCTTTGCTTGAACACCGGCGCCAGCAGCACAGGGTCGAGGTTGCGCTGGTACCAGTCCAGCACCGCCAGGAGAAGTTCTTC
>DATEKC010000191.1:0-13538 GCA_035277665.1 Terriglobia bacterium | reverse complement strand
GCCCAGCACGTCCTTCACACTGGGTGGCAGCAGATACGCTTGCTCGGGATTGTAGCGAAGAAATTTCATTCTCTCGCCTCCTCATCCCGCATTATACGTGTCCGTCAATCCCAGTTGTCACACAGACTCCAAGGGAGAGGGATTAAATTTTTTGGGGTGCGGTTGTTGGCGCGGCTAAAGCCGCGCCCTCCTAAAGGCACCCCGCAGGCGGCCCGGCAGGCTGTCATTCCGAACGCAGTGAGGAATCTGCTTTGTGTTTATTCAAGAAGAATGAAGCAGATCCTTCGCTGCGCTCAGAATGACGTGCTGGTGGCACTGGTTGAGAAATTTGCATACATCGCAAACGGCGCGACGTATGCGCTACCCGCGAACAAAATTTTGGGCAACCTGCAAGCTGCCGTTTCAAGCGCTGGCCCAAACATCGATTTTCGCCACACGATTTTATAGCGTGGTTGGTCCATGTTTATGCGCGGGACCGAAAGGCCCGGCTGAAATACATTGCTCTGGCTTAATCCAACCACTCCATAATCAAGCGCCAACCAGATCTGAATCCAGGAGGGGGGACCATGAAAATACTAGCAACCGGGGGCCTGGGGACCGTAGGAAGTTTTCTCGTTGAAGAACTGCGCGAGCGCGGGCACGAAGTCTGGGTCTGCGACCTTTTTCACCATCACGATCCGCAATCGATTCGCTGCGATGTTTCTCAGTACAGGCAGTTGGAACGTGTTTTTGCCAGCCATCCTTTCGATTATGTGTATCACCTGGCGGGAGAGTTTGGCCGGTGGAACGGCGAGGAATTCTATGAAAACCTATGGACCAGCAACGCCATTGGGACCAAGAACATTCTCCGGATGCAGGAGCAATACGGCTTCCGGCTCATCTATTTTTCAAGCTCCGAAGTATACGGCGACTGGGACGGCGTGATGAGCGAGGACGTGATGGACCGGTTCGAGGTCCGGCAGTTGAACGACTACGCCATCACGAAGTGGGTGGGCGAGATGCAGGTGCTGAACTCCGCCAGGATGTTCGGGACGGAAAGCGTCCGCGTGCGGCTGTTCAATCTTTACGGGCCGGGAGAAAAATACAATGACTACCGCAGCGTGAATTGCCTGTTCTGTTACCGCGCGCTGCACGACCTTCCCTACACCGTATATCTGAACCACCGCCGCTGCTCCACCTACGTCACAGACGCCGCCCGCACGCTGGCCAACATCGTGGACAACTTTATTCCCGGCGAAGCTTACAACATCGGGTCGGGTGAATACCACGACATCAAGACCGTTTCCGACATCATCCTGGAAGCTCTCGACAAAGACGACAGCCAGGTGACTTACCGGGACTCGGAACCCTTTACCACCCGCAACAAGAAACTCGACATGAGAAAGGCCGTCCGGGACCTGCGGCACCAGCCGAAGGTGACCCTGGCGGAAGGGTTGCCGCTCACTCTCGAGTGGATGAAGCAATACTACGGCGTGCAAAGGCCGTTGAAGAAACCGGGCCCCCTGCTTGTGGCATGACAGAAAAGCGGGAAGATGAGCCCGGCTATGAAAATCCTGATCTTTACGCAGCACTTTCCACCCGAGCGCGTGGCCACAGGCAGGCGGGCGCTCGACCTGGCGGAAAGCCTGGTGCGACGCGGACACCAGGTGACGGTCCTCACGGGCGTTCCCAACCACCCATCCAGCCTGGGCCGGCCGCCCTGGCGCGAGGCGCCCAGTAGTGAAGTTGCCACAGCAGGCTACCGCATTGTGCGCGTGCCCGTCTTCCGCTCGCAAAATACCCGGACCCTCAACCGCCTGCTCACCTATGCCACCTTCACGCTGTCCGCGGCCTGGGCGGGACTTCGCCGGTCGCCGCCCGACCTGATCGTGGCCGTTTCTCCCTTGCCTGCAGGGCTGGCCTCGCTCCCCGCACACTGGGTGCGCCGCGCGCCGCTGGTTTTTGACCTGCAGGACATCTGGCCGGATTCCGCCCTGGCTGTGGGCGTCATGCGGCCCTCCCTGGCGCTCCGCCTGCTTCGCCGGCTGGAGCGTTTTTTCTACCGCCGCTGCGCCCTGATCGTAGGCATCACGGAAGGCTTCAGGCGCTACCTCATCCAGATGGGGATGGAGCCGGAGCGCGTGGCCGTGATCCATAACGGCGTGGACTGGGAAGCCTTCGGCGTGGCAAAGAGCGGCCGGAAATCCACGAAGCGTCCTGGTCCGGAGAAAACATTTGTGGTGGGATATACGGGCAACATCGGACTGGCGCAGGAACTCGCGACGCTTCTCGATGCTGCGGATGCGCTGCGAGCGAGCGCCGTGAAATTCCTTCTGGTCGGCGAAGGCACGGACAAGGCGCGGCTTCAGAAGCTGGCCCGCATCCGGGGACTCGGGAACGTGGAGTTCCTTGAAGGCGTCCCGCGCGAGCGCGTGGCGCCGATTATGGCATCGTGCGACGCCCTCCTATTGATGCTGCGTCGCGATCCGCTGTTTGAAATCACCATCCCATCGAAACTTTACGAATACATGGCGGCCGGGAAGCCCATCCTCTGCTCGGTAGGCGGTGAAGCCGCCGGGCTGGTGGCCCGCGCCCGCTGCGGAATTGCCGTCGAGCCTTCTGACGGGGAGGCGCTGGCCCAGGCCGTGGAAAAGCTCCGGGAAGCTCCTGCCTTGTGCCGCGACATGGGCCGGAGAGGCAAGCGTTGCGTCCGCGAGCGCTTTTCACGCGACAGCCTGATGGCCGATTACGCGGAATCCATCGAGCGCCTTGCAACGTTGCAATAAAAGCCTGCGCCGGCCCGGCGGCATTTGCGTCTCTCTTTTTTCATGCATTGCCAGCACACTCCGTCCTGATATAGCCTGAGCAGTATCCGCAGGTCGAACTCTTAAGGAGGAGTGGTGGGCGGGGCAAAGCGTGGGTTGCATGCGGCGGTTTTGCTGCTTGCTTCGTTCCTGGCACTGGAATTCATTTCCTGCGGCGGCAGGAACGCCGTCTCCCCTAAGCCCGGACCTCGAAACGACAACGTTCTCCTGATTACGCTCGATACTACGCGGGCTGACCATCTAAGCTGTTACCGGCCAGGCTTTGCCAGGACCCCGAATCTTGACGCGCTGGCGGCCCGCGGCGTGCGGTTTGAACACGCCATCGCCCAGGTGCCGCTCACCATTCCCTCGCACGCCTGCATCATGACAGGCTCCTATCCGGAAGTTAACGGCGTGCGCGACATGACCGGGTTTGCGCTTTCCAATACCCACCCCACCATTGCCTCCCTTACCCATGCGGCCGGCTACGCCACGGCGGCCTTTGTCGGCTCCAGCGTGCTGGGCCGGCGATTTGGCTTCTCGACGGGGTTCGACACCTACGACGATGACATGGGCAGGAGTGTCATGGACGCGGGCCAGCCGGGGCTGCTGCTCGAGCGCCGCGCAAACGTGGTGACGGACCACGCCATCGCCTGGCTGAAGTCAAATGGCGACAAGAAGTTCTTCCTCTGGTGTCATTATTACGACCCGCACGAGCCCTATGATCCTCCCGAGCCCTACCACCACCTCTACGCGCGCGATCTCTATTCGGGAGAGATTGCCTACATGGACAGCCAGCTTGGACGGTTGTTTGATGACCTGAAGGCGCAGGGCCTTGCGGACCGGACACTGATTGTGGTGACCGCGGACCACGGGGAAAGCCTGGGCGAGCATGGCGAGGACACACACGGAGTTTTCCTTTACGACGCCACGCTGCATGTGCCGCTTATTATTGCCGGCCCGGGAATTCCGCCCGGGAAGGTGGTGGCGCAGCAGGTCCGCTCGATTGACATCATGCCCACCATCCTGGCATTCCTCGATCTTTCGCCGGGCGGGGAGGCGCAAGGGGTAAATCTCCTGCCGCTGGTCCGGAAAGGGCAGCCCGTGGCAACGGACGCCGCCTATCTCGAAACCCTTTATCCCCGCACCGATCTGGGGTGGTCGGAGCTGCGCGCCGTGCGCACGAACCAATGGAAATTCATCCTGGCGCCGCATCCTGAACTTTACGATCTGGAAACTGACCCGCGCGAGCTGACCAACGTGGAATCGCGCGAACCGGTCGTCGCTTCGCGTCTGGACGCGCAGCTCTGGGCCATTATCGGCAAGGATAAGCGCCATGAAAAAATAGTCTCCAGCCCCGTCACCGAGCAGACTCACGAGGATCTGGCTTCACTGGGATACGTGAACGGCGGCACACCGCGGGAGATTCAACTGGGAAGCAAAGCGCCAGACCCCAAAGATGAGGTCCGCATGCTGAAGACCCTCGGCGAGGTCGACCGCCTGATGAATCGCAGGCAGTTTGCGCGTGCGGCCCAATTGATGGAAGAGGGATTGAAGCAGGACCCGGCGAATCCTCTTGGCCTCACCTATCTGGCGTCCTCGTTTGAAAACATGGGGAATTTCAATGCGGCGATCCAGGTCTACGAGAAAGCCATCGGCATGCACGTGGAGACAGACCAGATCTATTCCCGGCTGGGGAAAGACTACCTTCGGATGCACCAACTCGAGAAGGCGGCGCGGGCCATGCAGCGCGCCAGCGAGCTGAATCCCACCGACCTTGACAACCTGAACAATCTGGGCGGGGCCGATCTCCAGCTCGGCCGCCTGAAGGAGGCCCGCAAAGCCTTCGAAGCCATCATCGCCCAGAACGACCATTACGCGCCTGCCTTCAACGGGCTGGGACTGGTGGCGATTACTCAGGGACATTCGGGCGCGGCGTTGCGTAACTTCCGCAAGGCCGTTGAGGCCGATCCGACGGAGATGGAACCGCTGCTGAATCTCGCCGCGCTCTACCAGAAGGCGGGAAAGAAACAGGATGCCCTGCGCTGCTTCCGGAGATTTCTGCAGAAGGCGCCGCGGGAACGCTACGGCAACCTGCTCCCGATGGTGCGGGAGAAAATCCGGGAATTGCAGAGCGGCGCCTGAGCCGGACCGCCCGCGGAATCGAGGGGAGTCTGGCAGCAAGGCCGCGGCGAGGCGCCGGCCCCACCGCCCGGAATTCTATCCGTCAACATGTCCCCGAAACATAGGTGTGGTATGGCAGGGAAAATGACGCCCGGCTGCGCCTGGGCGATTGTGTGGCTGATGGCGCTGGCAACCGCCGCAGCAGGCGGCGGCCCCGCTGCTGTCGGTTCACTGGTGGGAAGCCGGAACGCCACGCTGGAGGGCCGGGGGCGCTGGGGGAACTCGCCCTGGCGGACGGCTTGCTGATCGTAACGGCCAGGGACGGGAGCCTGGAAGTAGAAAAAGACGGGCCCACAAGAATGGTTGAGATTGGCCACACGCTGACTGTTTCCGCAAATGCAGCAAACGCACCGGCGCCGGTTCCGCCAGGAAATGCACATCTGGACCACGTCCCTGGCGCAAAGACGCTTACGGATTTTGGAATGGCTGGCGGAACTGCCGGCGCAGGCGCTGGGGCGATTGCTCTAACCCGCTCCAGCCAGCAAGTCTCTCCGGTAATGCCCGGCCCGTGAACAGCAGCCGCGTACGCTTACTGAACTAATTTGGCAGGATATTGAAAAAGGCTGTAGCGGCGGCTTTACGCCGCCAACCCACGCTGAAGGCATTGACCTTATGGCGGGGTGAACCCGCCGCTACGCTTTCTGTGCGGGGTATTTCAACAGCCTGTTAGGTTTCACCAGACCTGACTGCAGAGCCGAAGCCTGGATAGATAAAGAACAAATGATCTGCCCTCCGATGTGGCCGAATGGCCGCGCTGGAGGGCATTTTTATTTCGTTCAGGCGGCTGTCCGGCTGCAAAATGCAAGACGAATTTGAAAAGAAGCCGAATATTTTCAAATATGTGCTTGACTGCCGTGTATAAGATTGAGAACATTGACTCGCTGGTAACCCCGATTTGTTTTTTTCGGGTCAACCGGCCAGGTTTGATGTGCATGGTTGTTCCCAGGGCGCTCATAACTAACGGAAACAAGGCATGCTATCTGTGAATAGTGGGGAGAGGGCGCGATGCAGGCCTGCTGAATTAACCATATCGAGCGAGCTGCACAGAAGTGACCGTATCCCGCATGACAAGCTGGCAATGGCGGGATTCAGGCGCGTTCCGGAAGAACAACCGGTGCATGACATGGTTTGAGAAAGGCTGAGGTGCCGCCTCAGTATTTCTCTGCTCATCGTGCTCAAGTGATGGGGTGCTTGCACTTGCGCACGGGCGCCCTCCTCCCCTCGGCGATACTTTCGGCCGTCCGCGTTGTGGATCGCCCGTTCGCGCCTCACGGGGCCCTTAGAGGGGGAAGAGTTTGAACGCCGGCAAGCCCAGAACGCCTTCCGGAAAGCCTAACAGACACCTCCAGGAAATTGCCCGCCTGAAGTCGCAGGTCCAGACGCTCGAACAAACTCTCGAAACCATCCGGAGCGGAGGCGCAGACGCGCTGGTGGTTCCGGGAAAAGCAGGCGACCAGATTTTCACTCTGAACGGCGGTGCGCAGCCTTATCGCGTGTTCGTGGAATCGATGAATGAAGGCGCCGCAATCGTTGCCGCGGACGCCACCATCGTTTACAGCAACCTGCGTTTTGCTGACATGGTGGGGATGCCCATGGACAAGGTCATCGGGTCATCGTTTGACCAGTTTGTTCCGGCGCAGTGCTGTCCGGTCCTGAAACAGCTGCAGGAAGAGAAAGGCGCCACGGGATACCGTGGTGAATGCGAGCTGAGCCGCACGGACGGTGCGGTGGTTCCGGTGCAACTTTCCGTCCGGCCCATGACCACCGACGGCGTGCGGAGGCTTTGCATTATTGCCACGGACATTTCCGACCGCAAGCTCGCCGAGGAGAAACTGCTGGCCAGCGAGAGGCAGTTGCGCCTGATTTTTGACCAGATTCCGGCTGCCGTCTGGACAACCGATAAGGACCTGCACATCGTGTCGGCATCCGGCACCGTGGTGCACCCCGCCCTTCTGCGTTCTGAAGAAATTATCGGCAAAACCGTGCGGGAATTTTTTGACAACCCGGAGGAACTGTCGCCTCCCCTGGTGGCCCACCTCGCCGCGCTGAAAGGGGAGCACCGGTCCTACGAATATAATCTGGCGGGAAATATTTTTTCCGTGACCGTCCAGCCGCTGCGGAACGCATTTGACGAAATCGCCGGCGTGATTGGAATTGCCCTGGACGTTACGGAGAACAAGCGGGCCATCGCATCGGTCGCCAAGCTTGCGGCCATTGTTGAATCCTCGCAGGACGCCATCTTCGGATCAACATTGGGCGGATACATCACAAGCTGGAACCGTGGAGCCGAGCAGTTGTTTGGCTATTCAGCCGGGGAGGTTGCGGGCCAGCACATCTCCATTATCACGCCCGAAGACCGGCGGAACGAGCCGGAGGAAGTTCTGGAAAAGCTGAAACGCGGCGAGCTGGTCAAGCCATTTGAAACCGTGCGGCGGCGCAAGGACGGAAGCCTCGTCGACCTTTCCGTAACCGTTTCAGCCGTTAAAGATCCCCGGGGCCACATCACCGGTGTTGCCGCCATTGCTCACGACATCGCGGACCGGAAGCAGGTTGAGAAAGAACTGAAAGAGCTGTCGGCCCGCCTTCTGCGGGTCCAGGACGAGGAACGGCGCAACATGGCCCGTGAGCTGCATGACAGCGTTATCCAGGGGCTGGCTGCGGCCGTCATCAACCTGTCCTTGTTGAAGGATTCGATCCATCTGGATCCGGAGGCCGCCCGGACGCTCGATGCGACCCTGAAAATCATTGAAGATTCAGTCCGCGAAATCCGGACATTTTCCTATCTGCTCCATCCCCCGCTGCTGGATGTGAACGGGTTGCAGTCGGCCTTGCGGTGGTATGTGGAAGGTTACAGCAAGCGTTCCGGAGTGCGGGTGGAACTGAATTTACCGGATAAGCGGGAACGGCTGGGGAATGATATTGAGCTGGCGCTGTTCCGTATTGTGCAGGAATCGCTCACCAACATTCACCGCCATTCGGGAAGCTCCCGCGCAACAATCCGCATGCAGCGGACGGAAAATGAGGTCACTCTGGTTGTATCTGACGACGGGCATGGAATGGATGCGCAGACCCTGGAAAAAGTCAGGCGCGAAGGCGCCGTGCTGGGCGTTGGAATTGCCGGAATGAAGCAGCGGCTCCAACAGCTTGGGGGAAAGTTGAATATTGCGTCGGGCGGCAATGGCACTTCTGTGAAGGCCAGCGTCCCCGTTGATTGAACCAATGACCAGACACCTGAAAATCCTGATTGCCGACGATCATGAAGTGGTGCGCCAGGGCGTGCGGACCATTATCGAGTCCCAGGCTGACTGGACCGTCGTTGCGGAAGCCCAGAACGGCGCGGACGCCGTGAGCCGGGCGCTGGAACTCAAGCCGGACATCGCCCTGCTCGACATCACCATGCCTGAGTTAAACGGACTCGAGGCGGCGAAACAGATTCTGAAACAGCTTCCGGAAACGCAGGTCCTGATTCTGACCATGCATGAGAGTGACGAACTCGTGCGGGAAGTGCTTGCGGCCGGTGCACGAGGTTACGTGCTGAAGACGGATGCCCGGCGCGACCTGGTGAATGCCGTCCGCTTCCTCAGCGAGGGCAGGCCGTTTTTCACTTCGAAGGTGGCCGAAATGGTGCTGGAAGGGTTCCGGCAGGGGCAGGCGCCGGCCCAGATCGAAATTCCCGCTGGAGACAGGCTGACGGCGCGCGAGCGGCAAATTGTCCAGCTCCTGGCTGAGGGGAAAACCAGCAAGGAGGTCGCCACGGCGCTTGATATCAGCGTCAAAACGGCGGACACGCACCGCGCCAACTTGATGCGTAAGCTGAACTTGCACACACTGGCGGACATTGTCCGCTACGCCATCCGCAACAAGATGATTGAACCCTGAACGCCCTGCGAAGATATCAATAGGGCACCGGCTGTATACCAGGTTATTAATAGCCCTACCCTACCTACACAACATTTCCCTCCCTTCTACACAATCCTGCCGATTTCCTTATTTCTCTCCCTGCCCTAAATTGGGATCGTTCCGATGTGAAGAGACACCCGCAAAGACGGATGCTCGACATCAGGAGCTAAATCAGGAATTCACCCTGGGAGGGGGATATGAGACGACACAAAAGCGAAGCAGGCCAGGCCCTGCTTCTGATGGCACTTTCAATGATTGTCCTGTGCGGCTTTGCCGGACTGGGCATCGACATGGGTTACCTCCGTTTCATGAAAAGGCAGATGCAGTCAGCCACCGACAGCGCAGCGCTGGCCGGCGCGGCTGAAGTGGGCTATGGAGACGTGACGACCGCGGCGGATGCGGACGCGGCTACCAACGGATTTACGAACGGAGTGAACGGGGCCACCATCACGGTTAATAATCCCCCGACCAGCGGGCCGAAACAGGGCAACTCACAATATGTGGAAGTGCTCATTTCCCAGCAGCAGCCGACATTCTTCATGAAGCTGCTGGGTGTTCAGTCTGAAATGGTCAGCACTCGCTCGGTGGCCTACTCGGGGATATCCGGCGCCTGCATTTACGCGTTGGACCCCTCAACTTCCAGCGCCTTTGCAGTAAACGGGAATTCCAACCTTACCGCCCAATGCGGCATTCTGGACAACTCGAATAATTCCACGGCAGCACTTGTGCAGAACGGCAGCGGATGCCTTTCAGCCAAATATATCGGCGTAGTCGGGCAGTTCAAGAATAACTCCTCATGCCTGCCGTCGCCCACGCCGGTCAGCGGAGTTGCAGCGTTCTCTGACCCGCTGGCCTACCTGCAACCGCCCACAGTTGGGTCTTGCGACCATACAAGCACCTCCATCACCGGCGGCACGACCACCATTTACCCCGGGGTTTATTGCAGCGGGCTCAGCATCAGCGGCGGTTCCACTGACGTCACCTTCAGCCCCGGGACTTACATTATCGATGGCGGCGGATTGAACATCAGTGGTGGCGCCAATGTTCATGGCGACGGAGTCACTTTCTACATCACGGCTCCCAGTTCGAGCTCTTTCAAGGGAGTTTCGATCACAGGCGGGTCGAACAGCCAGTTGATTGCTCCCACATCCGGGCAATATGCGTCCATCCTGTTTTTCCAGGACCGGTCCTTTACATCCAGCTCCTCCGGTGCAGACAGCAATATCGCCGGCGGCAGCGGAACGGCCATTGAAGGGACGCTTTACTTCCCGACCACCAACCTTACTTACGCCGGCAGCAGCGTGGACTCGCTTTACACCATTCTGATCGCCGACACGGTAAAGATTACCAACACAACCGTTATTCAGGACACCTACCAGGTGTTGCCCAACGGATCATCACCGATCCATAGCGCCATTCTTTCGGAATAACTCAAAGGAGAGGGGAGACTGACCATGCTGAAGAGGATGAATTTGAAATCACGTATTCGGAACTTTAAATTCGGACGCCGCCTGGGAATCAAATCGGAATCGGGCCAGGCCATCATCGAAATGGCCGTGATTCTTCCGGTCGCCATCGGCCTGCTGGTCGGCATCGCGGAAATCGGGCGGTATGCAAACGAATCCATCGTGGTGAGCCATGCCGCCCGCGCGGGAGTGCAGTACGCCGCCCAAAACAGGGTGACCGCCTCAAGCAACAGCCAGATCATTCAGGCTGCGATGAATGATGCGCCCAGCCTTACAAACATGACCGTGACGCCCAGCCACTATTGCACCTGTGCGGATGGCACAGCCTCAACTTGCACCGGCACAGACTGCTCGGGTAGCCGGATCATCGAATACGTAAAGGTGGATACGCAGGTTCAAATGCCCAATTTTATTTCTTATCCAGGTTTCCCCCAATCGTTCACGGTCAAGGGGGAAAAAATCATGCGGGTGAGCCAGTAGAAGGGAAAGACAATTGTGGACGGTCCGTGGGGACGGGTTGTTCGCAGCAAGACTGAAATAAAAATTAAATATAACTACAGGAGGGGATGGTTATGAAAGGGAATGAAATCAATAAGAGCCGTAGACCAAGGTTGAATGAAATCGGGAGTGCGGTTCTGGAATTTGGCCTGGTTGTTGTGATGTTTTTCATGTTCGTGTTTGGTGTGATGGACTTTGGGCGCGCTCTCTACACTTATCACTTTGTGAGCAATGCGGCCTGTGAAGCCACCCGTTACGCAATCGTCCGGGGATCGAGCAGCACGGAGCCGGTGACGGCCAGCGATATCCAGGCCTACGTGAAGTCGATCACGCCGGAAGGCGTTGACCCAAATCAACTCACGATTACCACGACCTGGTCTCCCGATAAAAACCCCGGCAGCACCGTCAAGGTGCAGGTGAGCGATAATTTTCAGTTTATGACGCCGGTGTTGGCCTCTTACCAGATGAACTTCAGCGACTCATCGCAGATGGTGATTTCGCAATAACACATCGGAAGAAGTGCCCGGCCCATGACGCCCGTGGTCATTGGCCGGGCGCGGGAAGAAACCGCTGGTTCACCGGCCATGCCGGGCGCTTGCGGAAAATCAACCGAGAGAGTTCCAGAAGCTATTCGGGGACCGTGGCAGTGCAGAGTTTGATGCAAACGGGGGGAGCGGTTTGAGATACTCAGGTGCAAGAAAATCTTCCGTCGTGGATAAGAGCGGTAGACGGATCAGGACCCTGGTGGTAGACGACTCGCCGATCGCTGTGGGTGCTATTCGATTGCTGCTGAAAAACCGCGGGGGCCTTGAAATCGTAGGCTTCGCCGAAAATGGCGAAGACGGCGTCACCAAGGCCGAATACCTGCAACCGGACCTGATCCTCATGGATCTGCAAATGCCGCGGCTCGACGGGCTGAGCGCCATCCGGATGATTCGCGGCTTTATGGAAAATGTGCGGATCATCGTGGTCACGTTTGTCCATGGCGAAGAGGTCCGGAACGAGTGCATCGAGATTGGCGCAGACGGGTTTGTCTTGAAAGACCGTCTCTACCAGGACCTTGTCGCTGAAATCCAGCGCGTTTTTACCGGACACCCGTTCGCGCACAATGGGCCTGCGCAACCTCTTTAGGCCCCCGGCCCAGCGCAAATGTGCGGTTGCCCGGCAGGACGTTGAAGAATCTTGGAGTTTTTGCGGCCGGCTCGCGCAAACCGGCGAGGGTCGGAGCGAGAATGACCGGCTTTGAAATCATGTCGTTAATTTCCGGACCGGACTCCCGGCCCGCAAGCTGACCGGGAACCAGGGAGATCAAAATGAGTTTGGACATCTGGAGTAATCTGGCCGGGGCCTTCGTAGCAGGTTTTGGCGCAGGCGCCGGCTTCACATTTTATCGATCGAAGACGAAACTCGGTTTGTATCGACGCTTCATTGAAGACCGCCTGTCACGTTGGGCAGACCAACGCTGCCCTTTGACTTTGCTGCCCGGCCCCGACAGCACCGTGGCTATTGATACGGGCTTTGGATCGGAGTGTGCGGTAGCCGGCGATTCGGAGGGCCTCGCAGATTGGCCACGCAGAATGAACCGTTCCCAGGGCCTGCTGAAACACTAAAGGTTGCTTCTCTTTTTCATCCTTCACACTTCATCCTTCAATCGCCTGTCTTCTGCTTTCCGCTTTCTGCCTACTGCTTTCTTGTCGGCTATTGCCTGGAGGCGTCAGCCAGAAGTTTTGACTCGATCTTCCGAAAGGCCGCCGGATCGCGAACGTAGTCCGTGAACGATGTGATGGCGCTCGACCCGAGTTGTTTGGCCTCAGCGGGGTTCGAGGCATTCAGTTGCTGCAACAACTCGTAATCCTCAATCCCCGCCAGGAAGGTTTCCATGCGGATTGAACTGTCAAATGTCATCTGCTTCCGGTTGGGATAATAGATGAACGCGTCGCCCGAAGGCAAAAGCTCGGTGTTGTTGTCAATCACGGGCTGGGTGTCGAGCATCGGTTTGGGGCTCCAGGAATTTCCTCCCCAGTGCAGGAAACCCGTGAAGTTGTAGCGAAAGTCGAGCCAGGCCAGCAGCCGCGTCTTGATCAGCGGGAAGTCCATCAGGCGATTGACGTACCTGCCCTGCGGGTAGAGGCAGGTGTAGTACCAGACGGGATGCCCGCTCTGGATTCGCTGTTCCACTATATCGATGGCATTGTCAAACCTGCCGAGTTGCGGCACCCAGATGTCGCAATCCTTCCGTTCAATCTCCGGAATATTCTGAGCGTCGATGGCGTCGATGGTCTGCACGCCGGGCAGATACTGCCGCACGAACGCCGCAATCTTGCCGTAGTAAGGAATCTCATCACCGTGCGCTTCGTCCAGCACGTGCTGCAGGTATATTCCCTTCCACCCCTTGCTCTCCAGGTGTTTATCCAGCGCTGTGAGAAATCCGGCCAGGAAGCGATGGACCTCCGGCGAATCGGGCGGCAGCGTCTTGGTAACCACCTTGCCTTTCTCGCTTTCAAAAACCTCCACGCCCAGCGGCGCCGTGTAGTAGGGCCGCGTCAGCAGATGGCTCCCTTCGATGTATTTCAGCGCGCCGGCGGCCTTGAACGTCTCCACCCAGCGGTCAAAATTGCTGAAATCGTATTCCAGCCCGCCGCCCTTCACCTTCGGCTGCACCAGTTCCATCAAGGGAGTGATGATGACGTTCTGGCGATGCCCCGCA
>DATEKC010000190.1:0-7639 GCA_035277665.1 Terriglobia bacterium | reverse complement strand
GGTCGACCTGGCACACTACACCTCCGGAGCGCATCTGCGGTCGCCCCATTTCCTGAGTGCGCAATAGGATCAAAGATGTTGGCGACATTGATATCATCGGAAAAACCGCCTGTCAAGCCAAATTTGGATTGCAGATTTTTGTGACGCGCCTGCCGAGAATCTGAATATAAGGACTGCGGCCCTCGAAGGCAGAGGTTCGCCTTCGCTACGGTTTGTTTCACCCAAACAAAACCGCAGAGGCGCAGAACAACTCTCTACCGACGGGCTGCTATTTTGACCACGGGCAGGTGGTGTTGGCGAAGCGGCGGCGGCCGGTCAGGATGTGAAAGATGTACGATCCCATGCAGAACCTGCCGGCAATGAGGGCGACGAGGGCCACGACGAGGAAAGCCTCAAACACGTAGGCGGCGACGATCCAGCCGAGCGCAAGCGAAAGGCCAATCAGCGCCATGAACGTTGCGGCCATGCCTTGGGCGAAACGCCGCGGCGCCGGAGCAGGCTCGAGCTTTGGCCTCGACATCGGGGCGCCGACTACCCAATCGTAGGTCCTTTCAAAGAGATTCAGTTGCGGCAGAACCACGTTCCAGACCAGGACCGCTGCGAGCAAAAAGAACAGCGTCTGCAATTTGAAGATGATCCCCACAACCACCAGAATCGCTATGGAAGCGGGCTGGAACTGCAGGGCCTGAAAATGCCAGAGCCGGCGTGAGGATTCTTCGTCACCAAAGCCTTGCTGCGCCATAAAGCGGTCAATTGTGCTGCTCATGTTGTCACCTCTGTGAGTCCCGTTGCCAATAACATACATCTTCCTCATGCGGTCCGCAAGACGGTGAAGGGGGAATCCCAAAAGCTCCTGTGCTAGGATAAACACCGCTCGGAAGGCGCCCGCGTGGAACGTTTGTGGAGGCTTCGCGCACGGGCTTTGGACGGAAGCGGCGTCCGCAGGTTGGTTATGGTCAGTGTTGCGATTGGGCTCATCATTATTATTGGCTGCGCATGGGCGCTGGCGTATGCCTGCATTATTCCGTCGTCAAAGGTCTTTCGCCCTGTGGTGAATCGCGGCCCCGCGGATAGCCGCAACGTCGTTCTGACGTTTGACGACGGCCCTGCCGCTCCTTTCACTGAACAAGTTCTCGATATCCTCGCCGAGCATGGGATTTCCGCAACCTTTTTCATGTGCGGGAAGAACGTCGAGCGGCATCCGGAAATTGCCCGGCGCATCGTGCGCGAAGGGCATACCATCGGCAACCATACCTACTCGCACCCGTTTTTGTTCGCCCGCAGCCGCAGATTTATGGCCGCGGAAATCGATCGCGCACAGGAAGCTATCGAGCGAATAACCGGAGTGCGGCCTGCGCTGTTCCGGCCACCTTACGGCGCGCGCTGGTTCGGCCTGGTGTCGGTCCTGCGGGAAAGGGGCCTCAGGATGGTGATGTGGTCGGTGATGGGCTTCGATTGGAAGTATAAGAGCCAGGCGATCATCCGCGCGATCGCATGTAGGCTACATGCCGGCGCTATCATCCTTCTCCATGACGGCCATGAGCAGCCGCCCTCGGCGGGCATCGACCAATCGGCGACAGTGGAGGCTCTGCCGGCTATTATTGAAGCGGCTACCGGGGAAGGGCTGACCTTTGCGCCAATCGAAAAGTTCTTGGCTTAGATTCGTCATATGCCCCCAATTGGAGGGCTGGCTGTGTTCCCCGGCAACCACATACGAGATTGATGGCGATTCGTGTCACATTAAAATACACTCACTTTGCATTGTGTCCTATTTTGCAACACTCGGACTGGGTAGATATTACCCAGTTATGGTTTCTGTTTCCAATAAGAGTTTAAGCTTGAATGAGTTAAGATTAGTACGCCACTTTGGACTCCCTGATGCTGCAGGAAATGCAGTTCGACAGATGGAACTCTACCGATGCGGGTGTTTGAGTGGGCTTAAATCGAGTACTGGTGGTGGACGACGATCAAGAGAGCCGGGACCTTCTTTCCGAGGTTCTAAACGCAAACGGATACTCTGTCGAGGTAGCGGAGGATGGCGAAGGGCTGTGGAAAGCTCTGGGCGCAGGCGACGGTAAGGCTGTGATTCTGGTCGATCTCCGAATGCCGGGTGAGAACGGGCTGGAATTAATACGGAAGCTGCAGGAAAAGAAGATCGCATGTGACGCCATTCTGATGACCTCATTTATTACAGGTGCTGAACACGATCTCGCGCGGAAGCTGGGAGTGAGGGCCTTTCTGGAGAAGCCCTTCCGTCTGTCGGAGTTGTTACGCGTTGTGAGTGAAGTCGCGAAGAAGAATCCTATCGGGATATCATCGTAAGGCGGTCAGGGGAGGGGTATTGGGACCGCTCGGCAAGGAGAAGATATGAACGTAGGTGAAAAAGTCGTGGAAATTATTGCACGGGAGCAGCACCTGGAGCCCAGCGAGGTTTCCATTGATGCCACTTTCGAGGAGCTGGGAATAGACTCATTGGACGGCGTCAACATCCTGTTTGCGTTGGAAGAAGAGTTCAAGATTGACATCCCTGACGCTGTGGCCCAGAACATGAAGAGCGTGCGACAGGTTGTGGACAGTCTGAATCGAGTGCTTGAAGGCAAGGACATTTCTGATCTCGCAGCGATGGCCAAAGGCAGCGGCCCTGCGGTCAGCAACTAAGCTTACTGGAGTTCACGGTGCGCAGGGTCGTCATAACGGGATTGGGGGTTTTTTCCTCCACGGGGAAAGACAGGGATAGTTTTTTTGAGAACCTGCTGCAGGGGCGGGCAGGCGTCAGGCCTATTACTCAATTCGATTCGTCCCCTCTTTCCGTTCGAATCGCAGCCGAAGTTGATGATTACAACCCGGACGATTACTTTCCGCCGAAGCGCCAGGACATGCTGGACAAGTTTGCGCAGTTCGCGCTGATTGCCGCCAGCGAAGCCATGAAGGACAGCGGCATTACGGTCGCCGAAGAGGAGCGTTGCCGGTTCGGGGTGGTAATGGGGTCCGGCATGGGTGGGGCTGGGAGCTATGACGCCGGCTACCACAATCTTTACGCGAAGAAGGCCACGCGGCTGCACCCCTACACTATTCCCCGCATCATGCATAACGCCGCTACGTCGCACATCTGCATGGAGTTTGGCGCGCAGGGGCCGGCGCTTACCACGGCAACAGCTTGTTCATCATCAGGCCATGCCATCGCGGAAGCGTTCCATATCGTCAAATTCGGGATGGCCGACATGATGTTGGCCGGCGGGGCCGACGCCCCCATTACCTACGGCGTGATGCGCTGTTGGGAGGCTGTACGTGTTCTCGCCTCCGGTAATGGCAACCCTGCCACGGCCTGCCGCCCTTTTTCCGCCGACCGAAGGGGGATGGTGATCGGGGAAGGGTCAGGCGTCCTGCTTCTCGAGGAACTTGAACATGCTCTCAAGCGCGACGCCCACATTTATGGGGAGCTGGCCGGCTGCGGCATGAGTTCAGACGCTTCGCACATCACCCAGCCGTCGGTGGACGGCCCGGTGCGCGCCATCCGCATGGCACTCGATGAAGGCGGCGTCGAGCCGGAGGCGATTGATTACATCAACGCCCACGGTACCGGAACGCGCCTGAATGATTCCATCGAAACGCAGGTGATCAAGAGAGTTTTCAAAGACCACGCCCGGAAGCTGGCCATCAGTTCCACCAAGTCGATGCACGGCCACGCGATGGGCGCTACGGGCGCGATTGAGTTTGTGGCGACGATCCTGGCGGTGGAGCGCGGAATGATTCCGCCCACCGCAAACTATACGCAGCCTGACCCGGAGTGCGATCTTGATTACGTTCCCAACGTGGCGCGGGAGAAGCGCATTCGCGCGGCACTTTCCAACTCCTTTGCCTTCGGAGGGTTAAACGCCGTGCTGCTGGTACGCGGGTGGGAGTGAAACTCCCTCTGGCCTGGTGTGCCGTGGTTCGAGGACAGTTTTAGGAGAGGGCATGGAAATCAGGCGGATTGCTATCCTGACGCTGGGCATGGGCGCCGGGCCTATGCGTGCGAACCAGGCCATTCATTTGTCCCTTCACGACGGCGCGGACAACGTTGAGGCCCGGACGATTGATATTCTGGATCTCGCCGAGCCCTGGTTCCTCCGCCTTTACGCCTACCCCTACTGGCTGATGGTGAGGCGTGCTCCCTCGCTTTGGCGCCGGCTGTTTGAATGGAGACAGCGGAAGCAACTTCGCAAGACATGTCCCGACTGGCTTTTCAGGCGCGGCTGCCGGGCAGTCTTCGACCGGCTCCAGTCTTTCCGCCCCCATCTGGTGATTGCCACGCAGATGGGCGCCGCCAGGGTGGCCGGTCTTGGCCGTCGCCAGGGCTGGTTTGACGCTCCCATCCTGGCCGTTCAAACTGACTTCTGCGCGCAACCGCCCTGGGTTCGAAAGGAAATCGACGTCCATTGCGTCGGCAGCGAAGAAGCCAAGCGCCAGTTGATCGCCTGGGGGGTTTCAGCCAACCGCATAGTGAACTGCGGAGTCCCCATCGATCCTGCTTTCGCGCTCAGTTTTGACCGTACGGAAGTTCGCCGCGCGCTGGGTTTGCACCCTGCGCGGCCGGTGGTTCTGCTGATGGGCGGTGGCATCAGGCCCGCGCCTCTTGACGCCATCACAAGGAGCCTGGAACTGTGCCGCCATCCCATCCAGGTGCTTGCGGTGGCAGGAAAAGACCACAACATGCGCCAGCGTCTGGAGGCAATGCGAGGGCAACTGGCGCTCGACCTCCATGTCTTTGGCTGGTCGGATTCCATTCCGGAACTGATGGCAGCAGCCGACCTGCTGATTACCAGGCCGGGAGGCGTTACGGTCTCGGAGGCCCTGGCAGCGGGGCTTCCTACGATTCTTGCTTTCCCAGGTCCTGGAATGGAAGAGCAACACCTCAAGTTTCTGGTTGAGCGGAAAGTGGGGACCGCGGCCGGGACACAGGAAGAAATACCCGCGTTGGTTTCCAATCTGCTGGATAATCCCAAACAGATGGAGGCATTGAGAGCGCGCGGGAAGGAGATGGCCCGCCCGGACGCTGCCTATGCCGTCGCCCAGATTGCAAGGGCGCTGCTCGAAAAGGCCACCTTTATCGACCTGCTGGCGGCCCCCTTGCCGACTTCCGGGGAATCGGCATACCTGATGTAACCCGAATGATCCCGAAATCCCGTGAGGAATCCGCTTTTGATCTGAACGCCGAAAAGTGGGTTTTCCAACAACCAATGCGGCGGGCGAAACGCTCTGCTTTGTTTTGAGATTTCATGGTAGCTGACCTTCGGAAGATCGTTGAACGACGGATGATTGGTGGTTCCATTCCCCGGCTTGTCCGCTGGGGCAAGTCCCTCCCTCCGGCGTTAATCCACAGGATCCAGGCGGACGGTTTTCGCCGCGTGGTTCGCTATGCGGCCGCCCACCAGAAGTTTTTCGCCCGAAAGCTCCAGGAAGCCGGCCTACGGGCGGAACAGGTCCGGCGGCCGGAAGACCTTGGGGATATCTTTACCGCCCCTGAAGACATTCGCAACCTTCCGCCGGAGGAATTTCTGTGCCGGGAACCGGAATCCGTGTATGAAACCACAGGAACTTCGGGTGGGCCCAAGCGGGTCTATTTTGGATATGACGAAGTGGATTTTTCGGCGCGTTACGAGGCTGCGGCCTTCTATGAGAACGGCGTGCGCCCGGGCGACCGCGTAATCTGCACATTTGACGCCGGATACTGGATCAGCCCGTGGGTAACCTATCTCGCATGCAAGCAAATGGGCGTGTTCTGTTCGGCGGCGGGCAAGCCCCAGCCGGCGGAGATTTATGACCGCCTGGCGCATTACCACTACAACGTGATTGTGGCGGACCCCACCTGGCTGGTGAGCCTGAGCGAAATCGCCGAAAAGCAGGGAAGTTTTCCAATTAAACTGATCTTTGCCGCCGGCGACCGCATGACCGACCCCTACCGGGATTACGTCCAGCGCATCTGGCAGGCGCCGGTGATTCTCGGCTACGGCTCAACGGAAATGGGCGGCGGCGCCGGCATGGAGTGCCTGGAACGCAACGGCTACCATGTGGATGAGTTTAACCTGCTGTTTGAGATTCTCGATCCCGGCCCGGACGGCTACGGAGAACTGGTGGTCACCACGCTGGCGCGCCGCACCATGCCCCTGATCCGCTACCGGGTGCGCGACATCACGCGTTTTCTCGACGGGCCCTGCCCCTGCGGTACAACCGTGCGGCGCCTGGCGAAAATCCGCGGCCGCCGCGATGAAATGGTGGTGATGGGCGCCGGAAACATGTATCCCGAGATTTTTGAGAAGGTCCTGTGCGATGTTCCAGGGCTGTCCTCGAACTGGCAGGTGGCCGTGAGGCAGGAAGGATTGCACGACATCCTGGAATTCCGGCTCGAACTCTCCAACGGGGTTTCCGCCCCGGCAGTGGAAGACGCAGTCCGCAAAAATCTGGAGACACGGTATCCAGACGTCTGGGACAATCAGGTGTGCGGCATGTATAGGCTGGCGTTCCGTTTTTGCTCCCCAGGAACGCTCGTCCATGGCCGGAAGCGCAAACGGCTCGTGGACGAGCGTGGGGAGTAAGGCGGGCTTAGATGGTAGGCAGCGCATAGGGCGTGCAGGAGGGGGTGATTTTCCTGACCACCTACCATCTGGCCCTCTGGTTCCTCTATCGGAGGGAAGGGAGAAGCACTTGAGGGGAAAATTTTCCGGCAACGGCCGGAGCGGGAAATCGGCGCTAAAGCCGGTGGTCTTTTCAGACTTTGACGGCACCATTACACGGCTGGATGTGACCGACGAGATCCTGAAGCAATTCGCGGACCCCTCCTGGCGGGAGGTGGAGGGACAGTGGCTTCGGGGTGACATCGGCTCTCGCGAGTGCTTTGAGCGCCAGGCGGCCCTGGTGCGCGTGACGGCGAAGCAGTTGAACGCGCTGATTGACGCCATTCCCCTCGATCCCGGCTTTGCGGAATTTTTCCACTTCCTGAAGGCCCGCCAACTCCCTTTCTATATTGTCAGCGACAGTTTTGATTACGTTATCCGGCGGGTCCTGAAACGGGTGGGGGCGGACGGCGAGTTGCGCAACGGCCGGCATCTGTTTTCAACCGGATTGGAACTGGAGGCAGGCCGGATGCGGGCGGTTTTCCCGCACAGCAATCACGGCTGCAAACATAATTGCGCCACCTGCAAGCCGGCCATCATCCGGCGGGTCAGGAAAAAGCAGCAGCCGGTTATCTTTATCGGCGATGGGCTCTCAGACCGCTTTGCGGTTGAAGTGGCTGACGTGGTTTTTGCCAAGCACGAGCTGCTGGCCTATTGCCGCGAGCGAAGCCTGGCCTGCCGCCCGTTTGAAAGTTTTGCCGATGTTCAGAAGGAAGTGGCCGAAATGCTGGAGGCCGGGTTCCCGACGCTTGACACCGCCGTCAGCGCCGCGCGGTAGCTCTATCTGGGAAACCGCTTTGCAGGTGAGTCGTGGCGGAAAACGGCAGTCCACTAAAATTCCAAAGCCCTCTCCCTTGGAGTCTGTGTGACAACTGGGATTGACGGACACGTATAATGCGGGATGAGGAGGCGAGAGAATGAAATTTCTTCGCTACAATCCCGAGCAAGCGTATCTGCTGCCACCCAGTGTGAAGGACGTGCTGGGC
>DATEKC010000189.1:0-7440 GCA_035277665.1 Terriglobia bacterium | reverse complement strand
TTGTTCGTGGCGGTCTTGTGCCTCGCGTCATACCATGGCACGTAATAGTCGGAGAGTTCTTCCATGGCGTTCAGCCAGATCACGTCGTCAAGATCCATTTTGGCCCCGCGAGCCTGCAAGCCGCGGTAGATGCCTTCCACTTCAGCCTGGTATTCGGCATCAACCCTGGGCCACAACATCTCACGCGACGCGCGGCGGAAAAAGTCGCGAGATTTTCCCGTGCCGCGCAGGTTGGTAAGCACGACGGACTTGAAGGCGTCTTCAATTTCAGGACCCAGCAGATACCCATGCTGAAAACCAATCTCCGCCGGCGTGCCTTCAAGATGCACGTAAATCCAGCGCCCGCGCGAGAAGCGATAAGCACCCTTCAGCCTCAGGTCGCCGCTCTCAGCGGCGCTGAGCGCCCTCCTGCCCGCACCCAGCCACGCCGCCAATCCCCCGGCGCCCGCAAGTTTCATTGCCTGCAAATTGAAATCACGCCTGTTCATAGGATTCCCCCAGTTTGTCAGATCCCCACGCTCCGGACCCGGCTGCCTCCTCGCCCCACGCGGAGTTAACTGCCACAGTTTATCACCCACACTCCCTCGTCGCACGTTTGCCAGCAAAGGGTCAGTCCTGCGCTGCGCACGCAATACGGAATGTCGGTCACAAGCGAGGGTTCCAGGCGTCACAGACGCGCCTCAACGGCTTCATTTATGGTTGAGCTTGGAAGACAACGATGAGCGGTATTACTTACACTCTTCTCGAATACCTGGCCTGGGTCAGCCTGGGCCTTGCTCTCATAGTCGTGATTTTCGCATGCGTTTCGATCGCTCTCAGCATCTCTTCAGCTGCTCATCTTCTAATCATGAAATGGAACATCTTCAGGAACACAAGGCATCCACGGGCGGCCCGGCGGGCCGTCTAGAACCAGCCCGGCACACACACCCACGCTTGGAGCACTATGAAGCAGGATCTATGTGATTAGAGGCAGGACCTGATGTCAACCACGCTCAGCCCGGGATTTTTCCCGTTCAGGCCGGTCTTTGCTTTGGAACACAAGTAGTGATGATAGAGCGGGGCCAAGAGAGGATAGAGGAGCGGAATTGCCTTCAGTTTTTGTTTCCTGGCGGCCGACTCCAGATCCGGCCTTGATGCTGTGGGCAAGGAATTTCCCCATTCAAAGACATAATCGCTCTGCTGAACCGACGAATGCGAAAAGTCCGCTCTCTGCAGCACCGTCCGCGCCAGCACGTTCAGCCGCGTCAGCGAATAGACAACCACGCGCCTCCCGCCCTTCGGTTCTTTCACTTTGTACCATTTTGTTGCATCCGATAAGTCTGCGATCAGGACTTCCGTATCGCGGTAGCCGTTCTTGGCCGAATACAAGGAAAAAAACAGTTCGGGCGAAAGCTGCCAGAATCCGTGCCCGCAGAAATTGTTTGCCGGAGAAAAATGCAGGATCTGGCCGCCCGGTTTGCAAAGGTGCGAGCAGTTCTTTAGCGCCTGAGGCACGTTGTAAACGTGCTCGATGCTCCCGCCGTCAATCACGGTGTCATATTTTTGATAAAGCCTTTCCGGCAGCGGCCCATTCATATCGTGAACGTGAGTCGCGTTTTCAAAAGATGAGTTGTCGAGTGAATCCACTTTCGTTGCGCCAAAGTATTCGAGCAACAAATCTTCACAGTAGGGCTGGTTCTTGTAGGACGGCTCCGTGCCGGCCACTCTCTTCACCGTGGACTCAACAACGTCCAGCCGTTGACGCCCGATAGTGATCACGTCGCCTAACGGTTGCTTGTTCTTGACACACCGTAAAAAGTAAAGTGCGTGTGTATCGATGCCCATTGCCGCGCCCTTGCCTGGCTATTCTCTAATTTACCACCCTGCTGCCTTCCGCAGTAGAGCGGGGGCGAAGATATACGGCGGATGCAGCACGCTTCAGTGCACGTGCAATGTCGGTGATACACACTCGCCCCTTCTCTGCCCTGCCTGCAACCCGCACGCCCAAACTATGTCTTTACCCCGTCCCGCTTGTGATAAGATGCGGCGTTGCGTTGGATGGTACAACTTCAACACTGGTCTCAAACCCTGAGGACCACGTTACAGTCTGCACCGCGAGATTGGCGCCAGTTGCCCACCGCACAAAAACCGGCGCCGCCGCTGCCAGCCGCCACGCAGCAAATTTTGAGGGCGATAGAAAGGCCAGAAAAGGGAGGAAGCAATGAGCGATTCCAAACCGACATGGAGCCGGCGTACATTTTTATCCGCGCTTGCCGTCACAAGCGGCGGAGCGCTGGTGCCGGGGGAAATGTCTTTTGCAAAAAAGTCCAATTCGCCGGTCGATGGCAAACCGGTTGTGCCCATCAAGAGCGGGCTGGGGTCCACCGGCGACGTCTGGGGCGAACTCGGCGTAACGCCGCTGATCAACATCAACGGCACGCTCACTGTGATTGGCGGGTCCATCATTCCCTCCGAATCCATGGAACTCTTCCGGCAAGGCAATGAGCACTGCGTCAGCATTAATGATCTCGAGGTGGCGGCCGGCAAATGGATGGCGAAGCTCTGCAACTGGCCGGAGGGCTACACCGGCCTCGTCACCTGCGGGGCGGCGGCCGGCATTCTGGTTGCCTACGCCGGCATGATGACGGAAGACCTGGCGCCGCGCATCAAGGCCTGCCCCGACGTCACGGAGTTCCCCAAAACCGAGGTGATCATTCAGAGGGCCCATCGCAATCCGTTTGATCACCAAATCCGACAGACGGGCGCAAGGTTGGTTGAAGTGGAAACCAAAGAAGAGATGATCAATGCCATCAATCCCAAAACCTTGGCTATCCACTTCCTGCACATCAATGAAGACCGCGGAAAAGTTTCGGGCAAGGAGATTGTGGAGATTGCCCGCTCGCACGGCGTTTACGCGTTCAACGACGCTGCCGCCGACGTGCCGCCGATCGAGCGGCTGTGGACCATGCCGCAGGAAGGCTGGGACTTTGTGGTTTTCAGCGGCGGCAAGGACATCAAGGGCCCGCAGGCCACCGGCCTGCTGATCGGCAAGGAAAAGTTGTGCCGCTATGCCCAGATGAACATGAGTCCGAATGAGGACACCATCGGACGCCCCTGCAAGGTGGGCAAAGAGGAAATATTCGCCTTCCTCAAGTCACTCGAGCTTTTCGTCCATCAGGATTACAGCAAGTCAGTCGCGGGCTTTGATCATGACGCAAAGCTGATAACCAAAGCGCTCAAGAAATTTGGCGTCACCGAACTCCCACGGCGCTATGACCCGAACGGCCTTGGCAACGTGACTCCTTACTACAGTTGGCAAATTGATCCGGGCAAGGTCAAAATCACCGGCCGCGAGGTGATGGACCAGTTGGCCGCCACCCGCCCCGTCGCTATTGGCGCCAAATTCAGCGGCGCCAGCGGCATGGAGGGGCGCTGGCCCGAAGGAAACACCGAGCATGATGTTCAGGAAGGCAACCTGATGTGGAATTCCGAAACCCATTCCATTGCTCCCGCGCCTACTGCCTGGAACAATGGCGAACAACCCCCACATGGTGGAGAGCATCACCGGCGTAATAGTGACCCGCACGTGTTCGGTTTTGCCATGTGGCAGCTCAAAAAAGGCGAGGCCGAGCTCATCGTCGGTCGCCTCGTTGAGATTTTCAGCCAGGCCCAGAAAGCCTGACGGACGGCCGGGCTTTAGTGATTGAAAATCGCGCGCCGCTCTCGAGGGGAAAGCGGCGGTGGCCGCGTCATTAGCTGCTGCTCACATAGAAATTGAACGCGCTCTACGCGGGGGAAAAGACGGCTGCGTGGGCCGGCCGCTTGGGGCGCCTCGCCAGATGATAGGAGTTCATCATGGCAATTAACAGACGCAAGGCGATGGAGCTCATGGCGATCGGGGCATTGGGAAGCAGCTCGACCTTCGCAATTGCTACAGGCCCAAAGTCAGCGCAAGATCAAGCCGCGCAGGACCCGGTCACTCTGGAAACTTCCTTCTGGGTGTTCCGGCTTTGGCAGGACACGGGGAGATACGAAATACTGGACAAGCAAACGGGCGTGACATGGCGATCAAACCCCTTTCGCCAGCGGTTCGGCCAGGTAGCTCTGCGCCGTGACGGCCAAGCCAGCTCCGCCGACTTAAGTTCCTGCGAGGCGCGCCGAACAAACGATGGTCTCGACATCACTTTCCAGCCGCAGCCCCCGAAAAGCACAGAAACATATGAAGGCCAGACCGATTTGGAATTAATCGTCTCAGTCAATCCTGCAAGGGATGGAAAAGACCTGCGATTGAGTTACCGGGCGTCCCACCCCGCCGTGGTGGAGAGCGTATGGCTGCTGGATGATGCCTTCTGGACCACCGATGCCGAAGCCGGCTCCATCGCCGTCCCCGCGCGAATGGGCATTTTGATTCCCGCCACCAGCCGCCAGAATTTCAGCAGAGATTTTGACACGTACGCTTACGAAGGATGCCACATGGAATGGGTCGGGGCCATTAAGCAGGGCGCCACCGCGATGATCACCTGGGAAGATCCTTACATTACGGCGCGAGTGAAGAGCGAGTTGCCGGAATCGGGAGAACTCGTGGAAAAACAGGTGCTCTCGCTTTCCATTCGATTGCAGAAATCCGCGCACTCGCTGCAGGTGATGTTTCCCGGCAAAGGCGATTACATGGCCATCGCTAAAACTTATCGGCTGCTTGCGGCCGAACGCGGAATGCTTGTGCCGTGGGCGCAAAAAATAAGCGAGGTCCCGGAACGTAAAGAACTGTTTGGAGCCATCAATTTCAAACTGTGGGCCTGCCTTGACCGGCGGATGAACGCTCCCAGCACAAAACAGGAATTTCTGGAGGTGGACTGGACGTTCGACGAAGCGGCCCAGGTTGCCGAGCATCTGAAGAATGATTTAAAGCTGGACCGCGTTCTTTTCATCCTGGGAGGGTGGACGCATCGCGGCTACGACAATGAGCACCCCGATATCATGCCGCCTGCGCCGGAGTGTGGTGGCGGGGGCGCGCTGGCCGATTGTTCCCGCCGCGTCCAAAAGCTGGGATACGTTTTTGGGCTGCATGACAATTACCAGGACATCTATCATGATTCTCCTTCCTGGAGCGAAAGCCGCGTGATGAAGCATCGCGATGGCAGTCTGGTGAAGGGCGGGGTCTGGTGGGGCGGCCAGGCTTACCTCATCTGTTCCCGTGAATCCATCAGGCTGGCGCAACGGCCGCAAAATCTTCCAGTAGTCAGAAAATTAACTCGGGCCAATTCCTACTTTTTTGACACCACCTTCGCGGCGGACCTGCAGGAATGCTACGATCCCCAACATCCCCTGCAGAAGCCGGATGACATGCGATGCAAGCAGAAGCTGTGCGATTATGGCCGCAGCCAGTTCGGCATCTTTGGGAGCGAAGACGGACGCGAATGGGCCATCGCCCATGCCGATTTCTTTGAAGGGCTCGCAGGGGTGAGCGGCAGATACTTTCACAACGCGAAATTGCTGCCGGAAACGGGCGGATGCTCGATCCCGTTATTTGAAGCGGTCTTTCGTGACACCATCGCGATCTACGGGAAATACGGCTTCAACATTATGAAATCGGCTGAGTACGTGCTTTACCACATCAGCATAGGGCGCACGCTCAATTATCACGCAGTCCCGCACCATCTCTATTGGAAAGGCTCCAACGCGGAAGCGAAAATGCGCGGCAAGGAAGAAGAGACCCCCTCACACGGAGAGGATGTTTTCACGCGGGGTGACAACGGCTGGGCGGAAGGGCTTCATCCCTTCGACCGTTTTGTGAAAAACACTTATGAGGTCCTTTCTCCCCTTCATGAGCTCACCGCGGAGGCGCACCTCACCAGCCATGAGTTTTTGACTCGTGACCGGAAAGTGCAGCATACGATCTTCCAGGGCGGCCCCCAAATGACTGAAGTGGTGGTGAACGGCGGCACGGACAATTTCCGATGGAGCTCAAAATCCGGCGGTGAAATCACGCTGCCGCCGAATGGCTTTGTGATTGAGTCGCCTTCCTTCGTGGCCTTTCACGCCCTGGAGTGGAACGGTGTCTCATATTCGGTCGCGACAGCGCCATTGTTCACTTTGCGGAGCATGGATGGCAGAGCGCTCGAGAATTCAGCCAACGTTCGCGTCTATCATGGATTCGGAGATGCGCGCCTGAGATCCCGGGGCATCACCCGGAAGATCAAGAAGGAGGAATCGCTCACCTGACGTGGCAGGCACAGCGGGTCGCGCATACGTCGCACTCCTTGCGATGTATGCGGCCAATCCCGTGCGCAATACACGCGACACGCGCAGAAACTGTTTCAGTCTATGCTGCCTCACACTCTTCAATTTTTGATCTTGAAACCCCGGGGTTCCCATCATTCCGACCCCGCACAACGGGCGAGGAATCGCCTTCTTTCTCGGCCCCTGCTTTCTGCTTCCTGTCTTCCTGCGGGCCATCACCTGGACGCAGCAGCCAATAGGTTGGACTCGATCTTCCGAAAGGCCGCCGGATCGCGAACGTAGTCCGTGAACGATGTGATGGCGCTCGACCCGAGTTGTTTGGCCTCAGCGGGGTTCGAGGCATTCAATTGCTGCAGCAGCTCATAATCCTCAATCCCCGCCAGGAAGGTTTCCATGCGGATTGAACTGTCAAATGTCATCTGCTTCCGGTTGGGATAATAGATGAACGCGTCGCCCGAAGGCAGAAGATCGCGATTTTCATTGATGACAGCCTGGGTATCCAGCATCGGCTCGGGAGTCCAGGAATCCCCTCCCCAATGCAGGTAGCCTGTCAGGTTATAGCGGAAATCGAGCCAGGGTAGAAGACGGCTTTTGACCAGCGGAAAATCAATAAAGCGGTTTAAGTACCTGCCCTGCGGAAACACGCAAATGTAATACCACACCGGGTGCCCGCTCTGGATTCTCTGTTCCAGCACGTCGACGGCGTTGTCAAATCTTCCGAGCACCGGTACCCAGATATCACAATCTTTCCGCTCGATTTCAGGAATGCTCTGGGCATTAATGGCGTCGATGGTCTGCACGCCGGGCAGATACTGCCGCACGAATGCCGCAATCTTGCCGTAGTAAGGAATCTCTTCGCCGTGCGCTTCGTCCAGCACGTGCTGCAGATATATGCTTTTCCAGCCCTTGCTCTCCAGGTGTTTATCCAGCGCTGTGAGAAATCCGGCCAGGAAGCGATGGACCTCCGGCGAGTCCGGCGGCAGCGTCTTGGTAACCACCTTGCCTTTCTCGCTTTCAAAAACCTCCACGCCCAGCGGCGCCGTGTAGTAGGGCCGCGTCAGCAGATGGCTCCCTTCGATATATTTCAGCGCGCCGGCGGCCTTGAACGTCTCCACCCAGCGGTCAAAATTGCTGAAATCGTATTCCAGCCCGCCGCCCTTCACCTTCGGCTGCACCAGTTCCATCAAGGGAGTGATGATGACGTTCTGGCGATGCCCCGCA
>DATEKC010000188.1:0-28226 GCA_035277665.1 Terriglobia bacterium | reverse complement strand
TGACCACAAGCCGGGCTGTCCGCTCCAGCGTCACACATCCCGGCGCTTCGGTGCGCGTGCGCACAGTCCCCTCTTAAGCCGATTCCGTCACCGAAAAGCTTGCAGGAGGGCTGGAACCGGTCTTCAGATTCACCACGAAAGAGGCCGGAGGCTTGCCCGCCTCCCGGTGGACCACCCATTCTACTCGAATCGGCTTATCTCCCTGCTGGAAAGCCACAACCCGGCTGGGATTTGCGCTGGGCCTGATTCGCCCCGCTGGCCGCCAGCCCAGGCGGCTGGCCAGCCACGCCGTGAGGAGCAGCGCCTGGGCCGTGCGGCCCGCTTCTGCTCCGGCTTCCTGCTGCCATTCGAGCCTCACTTCCGCCAGGTCCTGGAGGCAGGAGCGGGCTTCATCAGAATCAAAAATCTGGGCAATCAGTTCCCGGCACGGTGTGAGCCGCGCCCAATTGATATCGCTGAATGCCGTGCCTTCCGCATTGCGGAACCGCTCCATCTGCCGCCCCAGCGTTGCCAGGTCGGCCTCGGGATCCTCAAATCGCCCGGAATCCACCAGCACCCGGTTGGTAGCGCGAAGCGCCTCGTCCAGGAACGAGGGCGGAGCAAATCGTCCCGCTCTCCACCATAGATAGACCGGAAGCTCGGGGACAATCAGCGGAAGGACCACATTGCCAAGACCCTTCACCGCTTCCCCCCGCGCGCGCACGTAGATCTGCTCACAGCAGACCTGCCTCGCGCCGGAGGGTGGCAGATGGCACTGGCCCGAAACCCAGGCGGACAAGCCCTCCGGATGTTCCCTGGGCTCAGCCACCATCAGGATGGCGCGGCAGGGGTTCTGGGCAATCACGCGGCTGACCAGGTTGAACGTTTCACGGCCTTCTTCTTCGCTTTCAACAAACGCCAGAAGCGTCAGTACGGACGCCCGCATCACCGGATGCTCTGTTTCAGGGTCCTCGGCCGCCGACCGCCACAGCTCGGATAATTGGTCCTCCAGCGTGGCGACGTCAGCCGGTTGGAGTTCACCCGCCGTAAGCGACTTGAACTTCTTGGATACAGGCAACGAATCCTCCTCCTGATGGTTTCCGCTGATCTAAAGGACGAAACCGCCTGACAGATTGCACAAAAACGTGTAGCGGCGGCTTTACGCCGCCACCCGTGTACCCAAAAGACTTGGTATGCGGCGAGGTAAACTCGCCGCTACAGCACTTTAAACGAGTTTTTTCAGCAGCTAGCTAATGGCAGGACAGTCAGCTAAAGCTGATGCCATCGGCGGCCGTCCTGCTCGACCAGCCTGTCCGCAGCTTCCGGGCCCCAACTTCCCGCCTCATAAAGCCGGATGCCTTTATCTCCGTCTTCCCGCCAGCGGTCGAGCAGGGGCGACAAAAGCTGCCAGGCGAGTTCAACTGCATCCTCCCGGTTGAAGAGGGTTTGGTCGCCGAGCATGCAATCCAGCAGAAGAGTCTCATAGGCGGTGGGCGGCTCGCCGCCAAATGACTCCGCGTAGCGGAATTCCATCTTCACGGGACGGATTTCCATCATGGGGGCCGGAAATTTCGCGTTGAAGTTGATGGAAATACCTTCATTCGGCTGGATCCTCATGGCCAGCACATTCTGTTCCACGGGGTTCTGGGTCTTGCGGCCGAACATCATGTGAGGAACACGGCGGAACTGCACCACAATTTCCGAAACGCGCTTGGCGAGCCGCTTGCCCGACCGCACATAGAAGGGCACGTCCGCCCATCGCCAGTTGTCGATGAACAGCTTGAGGGCAGCAAAAGTTTCTGTCGTCGATTTCGGAGAGACGTTCGGCTCAGCCCGGTATGCATTGACCTTCTCGCCCTTCACCCATCCTTCACTATATTGGCCGCGCACCACAAAGTCATCCAGACGATCCAGATCGATGGGGCGAATGGAACGCATCACCTTGGCCTTTTCATCGCGCACTTCCACGGCTTCGAATGATGACGGCGCCTCCATAGCCACCAGGCTCAGCACCGACATCACGTGGTTCTGGATCATGTCGCGCAACAATCCTGCTTCCTCGTAATAGCGGCCCCGGCCCTCGACGCCCAGGTCTTCGGCGACGGTGATTTCAACGTGATCGATGTAGCGCCGGTTCCAGATGGGCTCAAAAATACCGTTGGCGAAACGGAATACCAAAAGGTTCTGGACAGTCTCTTTGCCCAGGTAGTGGTCAATGCGATAAACCTGCTCCTCCTTAAAGGCCGAATTCACGGCGGTGGTGAGTTCGCGCGCGCTCTTCAGGTCGTGGCCGAAAGGTTTTTCAATCACCACGCGAGTCCAGCTCTTCTCCGGATCTCCCGGCGCCGCCAGCCCCGCGGAGCCGAGATGGCCGATAATCACAGGGAAAGCGCTGGGCGGCGTGGCCAGGTAATACAGCCGGTTTCCGCCGATTCCCCTCTCGCTGTCCAGCTTCTCGAGCAGATCGCCCAGCTGCTTGTAGGCCTTCCTGTCGCCAAAATTGTCGGTGAGATAGTAGATGGATTCCGTGAAGCTCTTCAGCGAAGCCTCATCAACAGCCGAAGGCTGCGCGGAAAACTTGCGGACCGCGTCTGCCATGGCCTCGCGGAATTTCTCATTGCTGTAAGACGTCTTTGCGCACCCGATCACGGAAAAGCCCTGGGGCAGCAGGCGTTCACGATGCAGATAATAAAGCGCAGGGATCAGTTTTCGCGCTGTCAGATCGCCGGAAGCGCCAAAGATCACCATCGAGCAGGGGCCCGGCGTTTTTCGGATACGCATGCCTTCACGCAAGGGATTGGTGGCGACCGTTGTACCCGCCATAAGGCTCCTGGTCCTTTCTGGGTCCTCGTCCGTGGTTCCGTTCGGTGGTGACTGAAAATGCCGCTGATGCCTGGAGCGCCGGGGAAAATACGCCGGAAATTCTTTCACCTGGCGGGCTTTTCGCGGCCGTTTTCGGGCCCCGTGAAGGCGACGGGACCTTTACTGCTATAATCGCCACCCACTACCCGCAGCAGGTCCGAAAAACAAACTGCTGCTCCATCCGGAGGAAAGTTCTCTGGGCCGCCGTGACGAGGTGCCGCGTAAGAATTATCCGGCTACGCGCTTGCTGCCCGCAAACCTTCTTTCTTCTCTTCGATGCTCGACAGCAGTTTCTTGTAATCCTTCGCAAACGCTTCCACGCCGTTCTCTACGAGCTGCTCGGTCACAGCGTACAGATCGATGCCAGCCTCCGGCAGCGCCGAGATGACCCTGCGGGCATCGTCAAGCCCCTGTTCGATGGTGTCCGCTTCGGGCTTTCCGTGGTCGCGGTATGCGTCCATGGTCTGGGTCGGCATGGTGTTCACGGTGTCGCGCCCGATCAGGTCCTGCACGTAAAGGATGTCGCTGTATTTCGGGTTCTTGGTGCTGGTGGAACCCCACAGCGGCCGCTGGACGCGCGCGCCTTTCTTCGCCAGCGCTTCGAAACGCGGAGTCAAAAAGATCTCTTTGTATTTCTGGTAGACCAGCTTGGTATTAGCAACCGCCACCCGGCCCATGAGGCCCTCAATCTTTTTGCGTTCTTGCGGCGTTTTGGCGGCCGCCAGCTTTGCCTCCAACTGCTTGTCCACCAGCGAATCGATACGGCTCACGAACACGCTGGCGACCGACACCAGCCGGTCGATCGGCTTGCCTTCAGCCACTCGCTTTTCAAGCGCCTTCAAATAAATGTTGGCCACATCTGTGTAACGTTCAATCCCGAAAAGCAGCGTGATGTTGATGTTGATGCCTTCGGTGAGCGTCTGTTCGATGGCGGGAAGCCCTTCTTTCGTCCCCGGTATCTTGATCATCACGTTCGGCCGGTTGACGGCTGCAAACAATTTTCGGGCTTCTTCAATGCTTCCCTGCGTATCGTGCGCAAGCAGCGGCGAAACTTCCAGGCTCACATAGCCATCGCGCCCGCCCGTCTTCTCAAAAACCCCCCGAAATTCATCCGTGGCTTTCTGGATATCTTCTACAGCCAGCTTCTGGAAAATCTGCGGCGCATCAAGATTTTCGCCGGCATGCTGGCGGATGCTTGCATCATAATCGTCACTGCCGGCAATGGCTTTCTCAAATATGCTCGGGTTCGATGTAATACCCGACAGGCCGTCTTCATCAATCCGTTTTTTTAATTCGCCGGAAATGATTTCCTTGCGGCGGATGTAATCGTGCCAGACACTCTGGCCATATTTGTTCAGTTGTTTTAACGGATTCTCGCTCATCAATTGCTACCTCCTAACCTTAATTCTTGGGCGGCGCGGCGAAAGGGCACATCAGCCCTTGCGGCACAGGTGAATCCGCACCCTGTTGCAAAAGACGTGCTGGTTCCCGAATCATTCCGTTTAGTGCCCCATCAATTCATGCGCCCGGCGGACGATATTATCCGCCGTAAAGCCAAACTTCTCCGCCAGCACCTTGTAGGGCGCCGAAGCGCCGTAGTGCGTCATGCCGATCACGCCGCCTTTGGGGCCGATGTAACGCTCCCAGCCGAACGGGGCTGCCGCCTCGATGGCAAGGCGGGCGGTGGTCAACGGCGGCAGAACTCCATCCTTGTAAGCCTGTGGCTGCTTCTCAAATAGGTCCCACGACGGCATGCTGACCACGCGGGCGGCAACGCCTTCGGCAACGAGTTTTTCGAAGGCCTCCACCGCCACTGAAACCTCCGACCCTGATGCGATCAGGATCACATCCGGCCGTTTGCCCTTTGAATCTGCGAGGACGTAAGCCCCCATCGCCAGACCATCGGCGGCAGCGTACTTCTGACGGTCAATCACCGGGAGCTTTTGCCGGGTCAGCGCCAGGGCCACCGGGCCATCCTTTCTTTCAATCGCCATCCGCCACGCCACCGCGGTTTCATTCGCGTCGGCAGGCCGGATGAATGACAAATTCGGAATGGCGCGCAGCGAGGGGATCTGTTCGATGGGCTGGTGCGTGGGGCCATCTTCGCCCAGGAAGATGCTGTCGTGGGTATAAACAAAAATCGAGTGGATCTTCATCAACGCCGCCAGCCGGAGCGTTGGCCGCATATAATCTGAAAAAATCAGGAAGGTCGCGCCAAAAGGAATCAGCCCGCTCAGGGCCATTCCATTCAGGGCGGAGCCCATGGCATGCTCCCGCACGCCGAAAGTAAAATTGCGTTCGCCGTAGTGTCCCTTCTCGAAATATTTGGAGCTCTTGATGATCGTGTCTGTGGAGGGTGAAAGGTCCGCCGAACCACCGATCAGCGTGGGCAGATCGCCGGCGATTGCATTCAGCACCGCGCCGGAAGCCTGCCGCGTGGCGATGGGTCCGTCGGAGGGTTTGAACGTTGGAAGTTTTGATTTCCAGCCGTCAGGCCGCTCCCCGCGCACGTAGCGGTCCCATTCGCCGGCCAGGTCCGGAAACGCTTTGCGATAGGCGTTTAAACGTTCCTGCCATCCGGTCTCGGCTTTCTCGCCCCTGTCGATGGCCTTGCGGAAATGAGCAAGGACATCATCCGGAATAAAGAACTTTGGCTCCTGGGGTATTCCAAGATTTTCCTTGGAAAGCTTCACCTCTTCCTCGCCCAGGGGCGAGCCGTGCGCGCCTGCCGTGTCGTGCTTGTTCGGGCTGCCGTAAGCAATGTGGGTCCGGACCATGATGATGGACGGCCGCTCCTGTTCCGCTTTGGCGGCCTTCAGGGCCGTGTCGATGGCTTCCATGTCGTTGCCATCTTCGATAGTCTGCACAAACCATCCGTAGGCCTCAAAACGTTTGGCGCGGCTTTCGGTGAAGGCCAGGTCAGTGGAGCCTTCGATCGAGATGTGGTTGTCGTCGTACAGATACACCAGGTTGCTCAGACCCAGGTGGCCGGCCAGCGAAGCTGCTTCTGACGACACGCCTTCCATCAGGTCGCCGTCGCTGACAATGGCATAAATCTTGTAATTGACCAGTTCATGGCCCGGCCGGTTGAAATGCGCTGCCAGGTACTTTTCAGCGATCGCCATGCCGACGCCGTTGCCAAACCCCTGGCCGAGCGGCCCTGTGGTGGTCTCGATTCCCTGGTCAAGATTGTATTCGGGATGGCCCGGCGTTTCGCTGCCCCACTGCCGGAAGTGCTTCAGTTCATCCAGCGGCATGTCATAGCCGGCGAGGTGGAGCAGGCTGTAAAGCAGGATGCAACCGTGGCCGGGGGAAAGAATAAATCGGTCCCGGTTGGGCCAGCGGGGCTTCAGCGGATCATACCGCAGGTGCCGCGTCCAGAGCACGTAGGCCATGGGGGCCGCGCCCATCGGCATTCCCGGGTGGCCGGAATTGGCCTTCTGAACGGCATCCATCGCCAGGCCGCGAATGGTGTTAATGCAAAGCAGGTCGAGCTCTGCTCCGCTCCTGATTTCTTTTGAAGTTTGAGCTGCTATTTGTCCCTCCAAAGCCATTGGCTCCTGTTCTGGATTTGCGCGCAGATGATTTAAGCCCCCGAGAGCGAGCACGCATTCCGCCCCTATGGCACCCACCTTGGGTTAGATGCGCGAGGGACCAGAATGTAACGTCCAAGGGGTGTATTATATTCCTTTTGCGGGTCGAAATCGCGTATCTCAACATCAAAGCTGCGGCATGGGTCCGCAGATACCCTGGAAAATCACCAGTCAGCGGAACTTGAACGGAGGAGGCAACGATGACGAAACGGCATCTGGGTGTGATGGGAATGGGTGTGATGGGCAAAAATCTTGCCCTTAATGCAGAGAGCAAAGGCTTCTCCGCAGCCGGGTTCGATATCGACAATGACAAAGTCGCGAAAGTTGCCAGGGAGGTCGCAGGCAAAGAAGTCACCGTCACGAACTCCCTGAAAGATTTTGTGGCGGCCCTCGAGAGACCGCGGCGCATTCTGATGATGGTCCCGGCCGGCAAGGCCGTTGACGCTGCCCTCAACGACCTCAAGCCCTATCTCGAAAAGGAAGATATTGTAATCGACGGCGGCAACTCTTACTTCAAGGATACAGAGCGCCGCGTGCAGCAGCTCGAGCAGGCTGGCCTGCGCTTCTTTGGGATGGGCGTAAGCGGAGGCGAGGAAGGCGCGCTGCACGGCCCCTCGCTGATGCCGGGCGGGCATGAAGATTCCTACCGGCACCTCGAGCCTTTGCTCACCCAAATGGCTGCGCAGACCAAAGACGGCGCCTGCTGCACCTATCTCGGGCCCCGCGGCGCCGGGCATTACGTCAAGATGGTCCACAATGGAATCGAGTACGGCATCCTGCAGCTCATCTGCGAGACCTACGACATCCTCAAGCATGTGCTCCGGCTGACCACGCCGGAAATTCACGATATTTTCGCCGAGTGGAACGCTTCCGACCTCAACTCCTACCTGCTGGAAATCACCACGCTGGTCCTGGGCAAAAAGGACGATGCCACCGGGAAGCCGCTCGTCGACGTGATCGTGGACGAGGCCCAGCAGAAAGGCACGGGGAAATGGACGGCGCAGGATTCCATGGACCTGGGCGTCGCCGTGCCCACGCTGGCTTACGCCGTGGAAGCGCGCATCCTCTCCGGGCAGAAAGAAGAGCGCGTGGCCGCCGCCGACATCCTGAGCGGCCCCAAGGAAGTTTTTTCAGGCGACCTCACCGCTTTTCTCACCCATATGCGCGAAGCCTATCGTGTGGCCGTGAAGGTCTGCTACGCACAGGGCTTTGCGCAGCTTCGCGCAGCCTCAAAAGAGTATCAATACAACCTGAACTACGCCGAAATCGCCCGCATCTGGAAGGGCGGTTGCATTATCCGCGCCAAAATGCTCGACCACATGCAGCAATCGTTCGCCATGGAGCCCGCCCTGGCGAATCTGTTGCTCGCGCCGACGATCAGCTCAACCATTAACAAGCATACGGTTGACCTTCGCGAGATTGTCAAAGCTGCGACCCAGGTGGGCACCCCGTGCGTGGCGTTCTCCACATCGCTGGGCTATATCGACAGCTACCGGCAGGAACGCCTTCCGGCTAATCTGTTGCAGGCCCTGCGCGACTGCTTCGGCGCCCACACCTATCACCGCACAGATAAGCAAGGCGTGTTCCATACCGAGTGGGCAAAATAATAGATGGTGGAATCGGCGTTCCGATCGTGTTGTCCAGCACCGAGCTTCCTGTTGAATTTTTGGCTTTCGGAGGCCGGATGCCTACTGTGCTCAGAGAGGGCCCATATCGAGTCTATTTTTTCAGCCACGAGGAAAATGAGCCCCCTCACGTGCGTGTTGACCGCGAGAGATTTTCGGCCAAGTTCTGGTTGCAACCCGTCAGTCTGGCGCGTAATCTTGGATTTAGCGCAGTCGAATTGCGCAGGATTATGAGTATGCTGGAAGAACATCGGAGCGAATTGCTGGAGGCCTGGCGTGGGTATTTTGGCGACGAACGCTGACGAACGAGTCGCCGCGGTGCGCTTTACCGAGGACGGACTCTCCGTAACGCTGATGGATGGTCGAACGATCAGCGTTCCGCTGGCCTGGTATCCCAGGCTCCTGAACGCCTTGCCTGAGCAGAGAGAGAATTGGCAACTTTCCGCGGCCGGTTATGGCATTCACTGGCCGGATATAGATGAGGATCTGAGCACCGAGGGCTTACTCCGAGGCGCCCCGGCGCCGCGTAACACGGCCAGCAAGGTGTGATGAATCGCGCGGCCAGGAATGATCTGACCCAGCACCAGGCATCCTGAACTGCTTTGAGCAATCTTGCAAGCAGAACGCCTGCCGTGTAGGTTCCCAGTTGGTGACCCTGCCGGAAGCAAATGGCTGCTCAAAACCTGGAACAATGCTCCGCAAGTACTGGTTTGAATTCGATCTTTCACAATCTCCGGCCCCCACTGCGGGGCCGGAGCCGTGCTGCGGTGTAACCGCGTATGACTATGAAGACGCCCTGGCCCTGTTGAAAGAAAATGTCTTTCGTGAAGGCGATTTGCCCCCGATTCGAAATGTTGTCGAGGATATCGACATTTCAGCGCTCGACGAAAAACGCGTGCGCTCCAAAATAGGCATTCCCGTTTTTCGCGGCGTCTGGTTTCCGGAAAACTCATCGGAGTAGCTTTGGGTAATGGCATTAAGAGAGCAGAAGGACCTGATCCTCTCCGACGCAGATCAGGAACGGGTCGGAACAGCGGACCATCTGGCCGGGCGTTCCGGGCGGGCCCGGTTCCGGCTTCGGCAGAAGAAACAGGATGGCGTTTGAATGCCAACCCATTGAGAGAAAACCTTCGGCCAGGAAAAAGGGGAATGTGAAAATGCCAACTTCCAGGTCAACCGCCGGCAAAGGCACGCGCGAACTGGAACTTTACATCAACGGCCAGTGGCAACGATCGAAATCCAGCGATTATATGGATGTCGTGAATCCGGCAACCGGCGATGTGCTTGGACGCGTCCCGCTTGCCGCTGCCGATGACGTTGACCGTGCCGTGCGCGCGGCCGGCCAGGCTTTCCCCGAATGGCGCCGCACCCCGCCGGAAGACCGCATCCAATATCTCTTCAAACTGAAACAGATCCTCGAAGAACATTTTGAAGAGATCGCCCGAACCATCACCATCGAAAACGGCAAGACGCTGGCGGAATCGCGCGGCGAACTGCGGCGCGCCGTCGAAAACGTTGAAGTGGCGTGTGGAATTCCCACGCTGATGCAGGGTTACAACCTGGAAGACGTGGCGCAGGGAATTGATGAAACCATGATTCGCCAGCCACTGGGCGTGGTGGCCGCCATCACGCCGTTTAATTTTCCGGCGATGATTCCCTTCTGGTTTTTGCCATATGCGCTGGCTTGCGGAAACACTTTCATCCTGAAGCCGTCGGAACGTGTACCGCTTTCAAGCGCCTTTCTGTTCGAACTGATGGAGCAGTTGAAACTTCCGCCCGGCGTCCTGGGCCTGGTCCACGGCTCCAAAGCCGCTGTGGACGCTCTGCTCGAACATCCCGACGTAAGGGCCATCAGCTTCGTGGGCTCGACGCCGGTGGCAAAGTACGTTTATGCGCAGGCGTCGGCGCACGGTAAACGCGTGCAATGCCAGGGCGGGGCCAAAAACCCGGTGCTGGTGCTGCCTGACGCCGACATGGATGCCGCTACCCGCATCACCTGCGACAGCGCCTTCGGCTGCGCCGGACAGCGTTGCCTGGCGGTTTCGCTCGCGGTCACGGTGGGCGATGCGCGCGATAGCTTCACGCCGCGCCTCACGGAAGCCGCCAACTCCATCCGCGTGGGCGATGGCCTCGAGGAAGACGTGCAGATGGGGCCCGTCATCACCCCGGAGAGCAAGTCGAGGATTGAAGGCTTCATCGCAAAGGGCGAAGCCGATGGCGCCAGAATTCTCCTGGATGGCCGCAAGGACCCCATCGCCCGCGGCAAGGGCAATTTTCTCAAGCCAACGCTGCTTGAAAATGTGCCGCCCGGGAGTGTGGTGGCGCAGAGTGAAATTTTCGGCCCCGTCCTCAGCTTGAACCACGTCAAGACGCTGGAAGAAGGGATCGAATTCCTTTCGCGCAGCCCGTTTGGCAACCAGGCTTCGATTTTCACCACCAGCGGCGCCGCCGCGCGGCGGTTCCGTTATGAGGCGCCGGTGGGCAACATCGGAATCAACATCGGCGTGGCCGCGCCCATGGCCTACTTCCCTTTCAGCGGGTGGAAGGACAGCTTCTTCGGCGTGCTGCACGCGCAGGGCCGCGACGCCGTGCAGTTTTATACGCAGGAGAAGGTGGTCATTGAGCGCTGGCCAAAAGAATGGTCACGCAAATTTTAGCCTTGCTTCTTTTTCCTACTCGTTCGCCTCTTTCGCAACTTCTGATTCAGAAAGGCCAATATGAAGCGAACTGCTCTCAGGCTGGTCCTGCCGTTCATTCTCGCCGCGGCCGCCCTGCCCGCTGCTGCCCAGACAAAGCACGCGCTGACGTTCGACGACCTGATGAAAATCCAGCGCATCTCCGATCCCCAGGCCTCGCCCGACGGCCAGTGGATCGCTTACGCCGTCTCCACGCCCGATCTTCACGCAAACAAAATGGTCAGCCACATCTGGAGGGTCCCGCTGGCGGGCGGCGAACCCGAGCAGCTCACGCGCGGCGCCGCTTCCGATTCGCGCCCGCGCTGGTCTCCGGATTCAAAGTCCATCGCTTATATCTCGTCGGGGAGCGGCGGATCACAGATCTGGATTATTTCCGCCGATGGCAGCGAGGCGCGCAAGCTGACCCACATCGCCACCGAAGCCGACGGGGTCACCTGGGCTGCCAACGCCGGCACGCTGCTTTTTACTTCCGAAGTTTATCCGGATTGTCACGACGCGGAGTGCAACCATCGGCGGCTCGATGAGGCGAAATCCAGCAAGGTGAAGGCGCGCGTCATCGATCACCTCTTTTTTCGCCATTGGGACCACTGGCTCGATGGAAAGGTCACCCACGTGTTTGCCGTTCCGGCACAGGGAGGCGAGCCGCGCGACCTTACGCCCGGCCCTTACACTTCGCCCACATTTTTCCTGGGCGCGGCGGACGGCTACGCCATCTCGCCCGACGGGAAGGAAGTCTGCTACACCTCGAACCATTCCCAGCCGCTCAGCTCGCAGGTCTGGACCACCAATAACGATCTGTTTCTTGTCTATGCCGCGGGCGGCGAAGCGAAAAACATTACCAGCGACAATCCGGGTTCCGATGCGGCACCGCAATACTCACCGAACGGCCGCTACATCGCCTACACCTCGCAGGCCACCAACGGCTACGAATCCTCCCTGTTCCGCCTGCGCGTTTACGATCGTGAGACTGGCCAGATCAAAGACCTCACCACCGGATTTGACCAGTGGGTGTTGAGCTTTGCCTGGGCGCCCGACTCCGACACTCTCTATTTCATCGCGCCGGAGGGCATCGAGCAGCCCATCTTCAGGACTTCCGTCACCCATCCGCATGTCGTAAAAATTCTTGGCGGCTACAATGACGAGCTTTCGGTTGCCGCGGGCGGCAGGCTGGTCTTCACTCATCAAAGCCTGACCCAGCCGCCGGAAATTTATACGGCATCCGCTTCCGGCGGCGCACTGACTCAATTGACGCACATGAATGACGCCGTGATGGCCACCATCCGAATGAATCCCGCTGAATCAATCAAGACGCCCGGCGCGCTTGGCGCGCAGATCGAGAGCGTCCTGGTGAAGCCGCCCCACTTCGATTCCGGCAAAAAATATCCCGGCCTGCTGTTGATTCACGGCGGGCCGCAGGGGAACTGGAATGATTCCTGGTTTTACCGCTGGAACGCCGAGCTGTTCGCCTCTTACGGCTACGTCGTGATGGCGCCCAACTTCCACGGCTCCATCGGCTATGGCCAGGCCTTCACGACGGAAATTTCCGGCGACTGGGGCGGCGCGCCCTACGAAGACCTGATGAAAGCCACCGATTACCTCGAGAACCTTCCTTACGTGGATAAAAATCGCATCGGCGCCGCAGGCGCCAGCTACGGCGGATACATGATCGACTGGATTGAAGGCCAGACGGACCGCTTCAAGGTTCTTGTCTCGCACGATGGCGTCTTCGACCTGCGCTCGATGTATGGCGAGACGGAAGAGCTCTGGTTTCCGGAATGGGAATTGAAAGGCGTGCCGTGGAAGGACCCCGCGCTCTATGAAAAGTGGTCGCCGTCCCATTACATCCAGAACGCCAAAACGCCCATGCTGATCTTTGAAGGCGCCAGGGATTTTCGCGTGCCGGAGGGGCAGTCATTCCAGCTCTTCACCGCCCTCCAGCGCCAGGGCGTGCCTTCAAAGCTCGTCTATCTGGAAGAAGAAAGCCACCTGGTCATGAAACCTGATGACAGCCGCTTCTGGTATCAGACGGTGCAGGATTGGCTGGCGAAGTATTTGAAGTAGATGGCAGGTGGCAGGTGGCAGAAGACAGAAGGCAGGAAGCGGAGGCAGTTTGCAACGTGCAGTGGATTCTATTCGATATGGCATGCGCGTCTCGCCCGTGAACACGGCTACGATGGCCGTGCCGCTTCTGATGAATGCTTCTTCGGGCAGCTTTGCGCCTTGGCGCCTTTGCGTGAGCGGCTCTTGAGGTTTTGCCCTATGTGAAAATGCGGCCTCCTGGCATGGAACTACAATTCCGCATTTTCTTGAGGCGCGGCCGTGCCTCTTTCAACTTTTGGCTTTCGCCTGTAAACTCTTCTTTCACACCCCAACGCGAAGGACGGATTTATGACCAAAGATGAAATCTTACGCAAGCACAAAGAATATCTCTTCAACTGCGTCGCGACCTATTATAAGGACCCGCTGGTGCTCGACCACGGCAAGGGCCAATATCTTTGCGACGTGGACGGAAACAAATTTCTCGACTTTCTGGGCGGCATTGTCACCATCAGCGTGGGCCACTGCAATGAAAAGGTGACCTCAAAAATCAAGGCCCAGGTTGACCGCCTGCAGCATGCCTCGACGCTTTTCCCCTCTGAGCCCATCGTGGCGCTGGCTGAAAAGATGGCGCAGATCTCGCCCGGCAAGCTGCAGAAAAGCTACTTCACCAACAGCGGCTCTGAAGCCAATGAAGTGGCCGTGCTCACGGCCCGCATGTATACGGGCAACTATGACATTCTGGCGCTGCGCCACGGTTACAGCGGGCACACGCAGCTGGCGAAGTCGCTCACGGGTCTGAGTTCCTGGCGCAAAGCAGGCATCGTGCCCTTCGGCGTTATTCACGCTCCGGGCCCCTATTGCTACCGCTGCCCCTACGGCCTGACCTATCCGAGCTGCGAACTGCACTGCGCGAAAGACGTGGAAGACGTGATCAAGACTTCCACCGGCGGCGCCATCGCCGGGATGCTGGCGGAAACCATCCAGGGCCTTGGTGGCGTGGTGGTGCCGCCGCCCGGATATTTCAAAATCGTGGCCAACATTGTCCGCAACTACGGCGGGCTGTTCATTTCCGACGAAGTCCAGGCGGGCTTCGGGCGCACCGGCAAGCGCTGGTTTGGCATCGAGCACTGGGAAGTTGAGCCGGACATGATGACCTGCGCCAAGGGCATGGCCAACGGAGTTCCCATCGGCTGCACCATCACCCGGCAGGAAATCGCCGACAGTTTCAAGGGCCTCACCATCTCCACCTTCGGCGGCAACCCCGTCACCTGCGTGGCGGCCAAAGCCACCATCGACCTGATTGAAGAAGAGCGGCTGATGGATAATTCCGAGACGGCCGGCAAGCGTTTCCGCGAGGGCCTGGAAGTCCTGAAGGAAAAACACGCTTCCGTCGGCGACGTTCGCGGCATGGGGCTGATGCAGGGCATCGAGCTGGTGAAGGACCGCAAAACCAAAGAGCCTGCCAGCGACCTGGCTACCAAAGTCCTGGAGCGCGCCAGGGCCAACGGCCTGGTGATCGGCAAGGGCGGCCTCTACGCTAACGTTCTGCGCATGTCGCCGCCGCTCAACATCCCTGTGGCCGACGTCGACCAGGCGGTCGCCATTCTCGACAAGAGCCTGGCCGAAGCGGCGAAGGGATAGCAGCTAGCGGCCTGAGTTGCAAACTCACCGAACGATCTCGAACGTCATTCTGAGGCCGGTTTTTGGCCGAAGAATCTGCTTTCCCTTCCTGGCGGGAAGAGCAGGTTCCTCGGGCCGGTCAAGAGCATCGGCCCCCGGAATGACGGGGTGCGCAAAGAACCAGATCAAAAGGAGCAAAGAATGAAGTATCGGGAACTGGGCAGGACGGGATGGAAGGTTTCGGAGATCAGCTTCGGCGCCTGGGCCATCGGGTCGATGTGGGGCAGCGTGGATGAGAAGGAATCAATGGCGGCGCTCCACGCGGCGCTGGACGCGGGCATCAATTTTTTCGATACTGCCGACGTTTATGGCGACGGCCGCAGCGAGCGCCTGCTGGGGCGGCTCCGCAAAGAGCGCAAGGAAACTTTTTACATCGCCACCAAGGCCGGCAAAAAACTGCACCCGGAAACTCCCGAAGGCTACAACCGCGAGAACCTAACGCGCTTTGTGGAAGACAGTCTGCGCAACCTGCAGATGGATTGCCTGGACATCGTCCAACTCCACTGCCCGCCCAACAGGGTTTACTACACTCCGGAAACTTTTGAGGCGCTGGATGGGCTGGTGAAGGCCGGCAAAATCCGCCACTATGCCGTCAGCGTCCGCACCTGCGAAGAAGGGCTGAAGGCGATCGAGTATCCCGGCATCCAGAGCGTTCAGATCATCTTCAACATGTTCCGACACCGCCCGGCGGAATTGTTTTTCCCTGAAGCCAAACGCCGCCGCGTGGGCATCCTGGCGCGGGTGCCGCTGGCCAGCGGCATGCTCACCGGTCGCATGACCCGCCAGACCGCTTTCGCCCAGGACGATCATCGCAGCTTCAACCGCGAGGGCGCGCGCTTCGACAAGGGAGAAACCTTCTCCGGCGTCGATTACAATCTGGGCCTCGACATTGTCGACCAGTTGCGCCCGCTGGTTCCGGAAGGCGCCACCCTGGCGCAGTTCGCCCTGCGCTGGATCCTGATGTTTGACGCCGTCACCTGCGCCATCCCGGGCGGCAAGCGGCCTTCGCAGGTGGAAGACAATGCGCGCGCGTCCGAGCTGCCGCCGCTCAGCGATGCGGCCATGCAAAAAGTGCGCGAGCTTTATGACACGCGCCTGCGGGCACAAGTCCACCCGCGCTGGTAGCGCCCGGCAATAGTCCTGGACAGAGTAGTCATTTGCCCTGAAAATTGGCGGCACCAATGGAATCTGATTCCAGCAAATGTCTTCCGGGGCAATTTCCTTCACCAGTGTATCCGGCCCCCATGCGAGCGGCAGTTCTGGTCCTGCTGTTCCTCGCAGCGTTTGCCTTGCGAATCCACGGCATCCAGGAACTCCCGCTGGAGTTTCATCCGGTGCGGCAATACCGTTCAGCCTTTATCGCCAGGTATTACTATTACCAGCATCTCAAGTCTGTTCCCGCGTGGAAAATGAAGCTGGCGTACCTGCTGCGCCAAAGGTCCGGCACATTGGAGCCTCCGCTGCTCGAATACCTTGCCTCGTGGGCTTATCGCATCACCGGGAGAGAACGCCTCTGGATTCCCAGATTGTTTTCCGCAATTTTCTGGCTGGCCGGCGGCGTGTTTCTCTACCTTCTTTCCAGAAAGGCGGTGTCAGCGGACGCCGCGCTGTTTTCCGTCGCTTTCTACCTGCTGGCTCCGTTTAGCCTGATGGCCAGCCGCAGCTTTCAACCCGATCCGCTGATGGTGATGATGTTTGTCGCCAGTATCTATGCGATTTGGATTTATTTCGAGGGACCGTCCGCGAAAAAGTTTGCAATCGCCGCCGCGTTGTCGGCGCTGGCCATCCTGATTAAGCCCGTCTGCCTGTTTGCAATCCTCGCAGCTTTTATTTCAGTGCCCCTCGCCGGGCAGGGTCTTCGCGCTACCATCAGGAATTTTCGGATATGGGTCTTCGGCCTCGTCGCTCTCCCCCCGAGCCTGGTGTTTTACGGTTACGGCGCCCTCACGGGCGGGCACATTCGGTATCAAGCCGAAGGCAGTTTCCACCTCCGGCTCTTTCTCGAACCTGGCTACTGGCGGGGGTGGTTTCACATGATTCGAGCGGCGGTAGGGATCCCGGCCTTCGTCCTGGCGCTATTGTGCATCCCGCTATTGCCCAAGGGACTCGCGCGCTCGCTGGGTTGCGGGCTTTGGGCCGGATACCTCATTTTTGGGCTCGTGTTCAACCACCATATCTCCACTCACAGCTATTACCAGTTGCAATTCCTGCCCATAGTGGCATTCACACTGGCGGCGGGAGCTTCATACCTTGTCAAACTCATAGAAAGCGCCCGGTGGTCCGCAGGCCCGGCACGCGGCGCCCTCCCGGCCGTGTTGCTTGCCATCTGGTTATTGGCGATCGGAGCCTGGGTCCGGGCCAACTGGCGACCCATCTATTTTGAAGACTACGGCCAGGTTGCGATTTCGGAGCAGATTGGAGAGAAGACAGCCCACACTCGAAAGGCCATTTTCTTAAGTTACGCAGACGGCGAATTACTTGAATATCATGGGGAATTGATTGGAATTCCCTGGCCATGGCGAAGCGAAATGCACTCCCAGCAAGGGTGGGCGCGTCCGAACCTTACCGTGGAGGAACGATACAAAGAAATCATCGGCCAATACCCTTCAGATTACTTCATCGTGACAGAAATCGGCGAGTACCGGGCGCAGCTGGAGCTGGGGAAATTTCTGATCAGGCATTTTCCACTTCTAGCCAACGAAAGGCGATACCTGGTCTTCGACCTGCGCCATGATGCCGGGCCTTCTGTGGCGCGCGCCGGGAAGAAAAATTCACGCGGTCTCAATCATTGACCGCGCGCGTCCCGCTCTTAATTTGAGGCGGGTGAGCAAATCCTTTGCTTTCCAACTCCACATCCGTTACACAAGTTAATCACACCGTGGCGCGCGGGGGGACCCGCGGAGTGAATACGGCATGAAGAACATCCGCGCCAAAATACGCAACTGGCCGCTGGACCGGGGTCTGGCGCGAAACGTGGCCTCGCTCTACGGAGTGCAGTTCGCCAACTACCTGCTGCCGCTGGTCACCATTCCCTACCTCACGCGCGTGCTGGGCGTCGAGACGTGGGGATTGGTGGCGTTCGCGCAGGCCTTCGGCGCCTACGCCGGTATTGGCATCGAATACGGGTTCCATCTTTCCGCCACTCGCGCCGTGGCGAAGAACCGTGAATCCACATCCGAACTCGCCAGCCTGGTAGCGGGTGTGATGGGCGCCAAAGTGCTGCTGGCCGCCGGCGCTGTGCTCCTGGCCGCGTTCCTCGAATCGTGGATCCCGCTTTTCCGCGCGCATCCCGCCTTCCTCTGGGCGGCGGTGTTCTGGGCGGTGGCGCAATCGTTCAGCATGCTCTGGTATTACCAGGGTTTTGAACGGATGCGCCTGGTGGCTGTGCTGGACGTGGCGGGCAAGGCGGTGGCTACGGCGGGCATTTTCATCCTCATTCACCACCCCGCCGACGGCTGGAAGGTCCTGGTGCTGCAGGGCGGCGGCTCGCTGCTTTCCGTCATCGTGGCCACAGCGCTGGTCTATCGCGAAGTCCCCTTCCGGCTTCCCGGCTGGCGGCTGGTCCGCAACACCCTGCGCATGGGATGGAGCATGTTTCTCTTCCAGGGTTCCATGAGCCTTTATGGGGCCGGCAACGCTTTTATCCTGGGCCTTTTCGCCTCGCCGGCGGCCGTGGGATTTTATGCCGGCGCGGAAAAGCTGGCTCGCGCGCTGATGGGATTGCTGGTGCCCATCCACCAGAGCCTTTATCCCCGCATCAGCCACCTGGCGCAACATGACCGTCGCGCGGCCAATCGCCTGGCGCGCTCCAGCATGTTTGTCATGAGTTCGGTTGGTGTCGCTTTGAGCCTCGCCGCATTTCTGGCGGCGCCCTGGGCCGTCCCGCTGATTCTTGGCAGGAGCTTTGCAGCCTCGATACCCGTGCTCGAAATCATGGCCGCCCTGCCACTGCTCGATGCCCTCGGAACGATGTTCGGGGTGCTGTGGATGGTGCCCCTGGGAATGGACCGGCAATTCAACCGGGTGATCCTGGCCGGTGGAGTGCTCAATCTGGTTCTGGCCGTGGTTTTCGCGCCACAGTTTGCGCAACTGGGCATGGCCGCGGCCGTGGTGGCGACGGAAATTTTCGTGGTTCTCGCTCTTTACCTTGTCTTGCGCCGCAGGAAACTTACCCCGCTTGCGGCCGCCAGAATAGATCATGAATAGAACCAGGCGCGAATCCCGCGCCTGGCCAGCCGGTTTCGAAGCCATGGCCAAAAAATGAGCATCTGGATGGGACAGGCCAGGAACAGGTCGCCGACCTGTACCGGAAAACCCGTGCCAAAGTTGCCCGACAGGCCAGTGTTGCAAACAGGCCGAATTGTTCCCTCTTTCATACGAAATTTTAATTAATAAACCGGCCAGTTTTCCTTATTATGAAATCCTGAATTTCTAAAATAAGTCGTTTCTAATAAACCAGATGCATTAAAATATCATGATTCTCTAAAGCATGCGAAGTGTCTGGAATTAGTAAATTTATAGCTTGACTCGAAGAATTTACTCTGCCAAAATGTGCAACTTGTAGTCGAGTCATGGAGTAAAGGTCTGGATAATTGGGTGGGGAGGGCCCATTAGGCCAGTCAGGCTTCCACCTTAAGGTGATTCTTGCATGGTTGCCTTTCGGTGGTGGACCGCCGGAGTCCATTGAAGCTTTTCGGCAAAAAAACGATGGAACGCTAGTAAGCAAGGAGAAGCGTACAATGATCGAGCACCCCCTCGCAGGCTTCTCTCGTAGGTTAAGAAAACACGGCAAGCCGTGTTTGAAAGTTTGCCTCCTCTCCCCCCACCCGTTAGTTCTGAGCGAATTCACAAAACTACTGGCTGACTTATCCTACAAGGTGAAGGCCGAGCACATAGATTCCCGTTTAACTACTGATTTCCACGATTTGTCTCTTCCAAAGTGTCCTCTTTATATCGTGGATGCTTGTGTCCCCAACGCCGCGGCACTCCTCGTATCCGAGATCATGGACCGCTACCCGGATTCGCGGGTGGTCGCGATTTGCGAGAAGTTTGACGAAACCAACGCCTTCCCGTTGCTCCGCCTCGGGGTCAAAGGGTTGATGACTTACTCCGAAGCGCAAACGGGTCTGGCAACTGCCTCCGAAGCTCTGCTCGAAGGCAGCTATTGGGTCCCACGAGTCCTCCTTTCGCGTTTCGTGGAATCCATACTTCCCAGCTCGCGCAATCGGACCCTCATCAGCAGTTCCGTGGCCCTCAGCAGGCGGGAGCGGGAGGTCCTTCAGGCAGTGCTGGACAACCTCTCGAACAAGGAAATCGCCGGCCAGTTGAACATTTCTGAGCGCACAGCCAAATTCCACGTTTCCAATCTTCTTGCCAAGTTCGGAGTTCAGCGGCGGGCGGACCTGATCGTCATGTCCTTCGCGGGGTCTGCGCTGAACCTGGCTTCGCAGCAGCAGAGCTCGTTGCAGGTCTGACGCGACGCTCTCTTCTTACAAGTCTGTTGAAGGCAATCATTCAGTCAATGTTTGGCAGTTTCTGCTCGGCGTTGTTGCCATCTTCTGAGTCCATTTAGCTGTGTTCGGATGGCCGATTAATCGCGGGAAAAACAGGCGGGCAACCTTTAAAGAATTGGAAAATTTTGCGCCTTGCCCGGTGTGCAGCAACGCAGCAGGGGCCGCAGGAGGAAGTGCGCGCGCAGGGATCACTGGCTCAGGATTTCAGAAGCCTTGATGTTTTTGGGACGGCCGGCCCACCAGAAATAGGGTCTGGCTGCCTTCTTCATCAGGCTCAGCTTGATGTCGTAAAGCTTCGTGGCCAGGCTCGAGTCCGCCAGGTAGCGCGTGTCGCCCGGCTGGACAATCAGGCTCACCTCGATGTTCGGCGTCACGTCCATGGGGATGCCGTGCTTTCTGCACGCCTGATAGAGGTGCCGGTAGACCACGATCATGTCTTCAAAGCGTGGCGGCGGCCAGCGCTCCATGTCAGCGCCGATGGTGGGGCGGAAAATGCACACGGTGGGGAACGCTCCCATGCCGGCGATCATGTCGATCCCGGCCAGCGTGTCTTCAACGGGCTCGATGCCGGCAATGATTTCTCCCGAGCAGGCGCCCTTCCCCAATTTCTTGGAGGTATATTCCAGCGCGCGGAAGAAGGTTTTCTGCCCGATCAGCTTCTCTTTGCCGGGACAGAGCTTCGCAAAAAATTCCGGGTTCTGGAATTCGTAGCAGAAGCTGAAGTGGTCGGCGCCCAGGTCGATGAGCCGGTCGTACTTCCACAGGTCGCGGGTAGGTGTTAACTGCACGCCAATCAGGCTGCCCACGCGAGACTTCACGGCCTTCACGTAGGGCGCGGCGCGGTCCAGGTCACGGTTGGTCTGGTAGCCGGAATTAAAATGCGTAAAGGTCACCCCTGACTCGGACTTCGCCGTCCGGGCCACCTCCACCACGTCCTCCACGTCTTTCAGCTCCACTTCATTCACGCCCACGTTCAGCCCCGTGGTGCAGAACTTGCAGTTCAGCGCCGGCGAGTGATACCAGAAGCCGCAGGAGTTGGAGATGTAGATCCCGAGATAAGTGCCCTGCAGCACGCCGATGCGTTGCATCGGGACGCCTCGGGCGGTGTTGCGGTTGTACCAGGGGACTTCCGGCGAAAGCCTTACCGGGTAGCTGAATCCCTGCCGGTCGTCTACGACCTTGAGGGCTTTTCCTTCCCGAACAATCCGGTAGCAGGACTTTTTGGCAAACTCTTCTTCAACCGGAATGTTGGCCCACACGTCCTTCAGCGGTCCTGGAATGATGACCTCCAGCCCGCTGCCGAGGCCCGCGCGGGTGCGCGTCAGCGGCCGCCCTTCTTCGCCCAGGGTGGATTCGTCCACGCGGATGCCTTTGCAGAAAAGGTCGATCTCAAGCTCGCAGGGATTCAGCGGGTCGATGGGCACAAATGCGTCCTGCCCGCGCGCCGCGTCCTCAACAAAAGGAACGGCCTCTCGCTTGAATTCCCGGTCCTTCACATGGGTTGCCATGTTGCCCCCTTGGTTGAACCTTTCGCCGCCCGGCAGGGTTCTTACAATATCTCCGAACCTCGTCACTGGCCGCTGTGACTGAAGTCACAGGAGGGTGTGATGTTTTCGCCGCAGAACGAAATATACGAGAGTGCAGAGGCGCCGCTCGATGTCCGCATGACCTCTCCCGCTCTCTCTGATTGACTTCGCTGCTGAATTCGGGGATGATTTCACGCTTGCAAGGAATCTGTGGATTCCGACCGCCCGCGGGTCTCGACGCAATTCATGTGCCTGCGGCAGAACTCTTGGTATTGGGTCGATGCGCGTATGAAGCCTTCAGACAAAACAACCAGCCATCCTTCGCGCCGGACGTTTTTGCAAACCGCGCTGGGGGCGCTGGCGGCTGAACAGGCGCTGCCCGCGCTGGGTGAAGCCGCCGAAAATTCAAGCCGCCCGCAGGCCGGCGCGACGCGCCTTTTCGCGCTGCCGCAGTTTCTCCGGCCTGGTCCCTTTGGCGATATCGTTCGCGCAGACCGTGGCGCCGCTGCCGCCGCCAATGGCTTCCAGAAGGGCCATCGCCTTTCACTCGAGTGCCCCCGCGGCGGGTACGCCTCATTTCACCTGGTGGCGCAGACGGCCCGGCCCGGCGAATACAGCCTCGACCTGCAACTAAGCGACCGCAGCGGCAAAATCCAGGCTGACCTCTATCGCGAATGGTTTCACCGGCTGCGCTCCGATGATTATTATCCGGACGCGCTGGTCCCCGTGCAGCGGCCTTACCGCTCCCGGCTTCCCGACCCGGACAACAAGATCGCCAACCAGACCGCGCAAGCCTTCTGGGTGGACGTCTGGGTCCCGCCGGATGCCGAACCCGGCGATTATTCCGGCCGCGCCACGCTCCAGGCCGGCGGCACGCGCCGCGCGCTCGAACTGCATCTCAAGGTGCTGCCCGCCGTGGTCCCTGCGGAAGACGTTGTGGCCATGGACCACAATTCTTATGGCGATTCCTGGATTGCCGCGCAATTTCCGGCGCGCGTCCGCGCCACCAGCGGCGACTTCTACAAAAGCGATGAACTCTTCCGGCTCATCCACTCCTATCACCGCATCTTTTACGAGAACCACGGAATTTTCCATCAGCTTGGCTACGGCCACGCGGGCCACGTCACGCCGGAATTCGCTCCGGCGCTGGAAGGCGAAGGCCGCGGGAAGCGTGTCGCGAACTGGGACCTCTACGACCGTCACTACGGCCCGCTGCTGGATGGCTCGGCTTTTGCCGGCACGCGCCGCGGCCCCACGCCCATCCCGTATGCCTATCTGCCCATCAATCCGGAATGGCCGGCATCCTGGATATGGTGGGGCCAGCCGGGCTATGAAGCCGAGTTCACGAATGTAGTGGGCGAAATGGAAAAGCACTTTCGCCAGAAGGGCTGGACCCGGACGCATCTGGAAATGTTTTTCAACCACAAGAAGCGCTACATGGGCTTTTCGTGGGACGGCGACGAGGTGCGCTTCCCCAAAGACCTTCGCTACTTTCACGAATTCGGGCGGCTGCTGAACAAAGCGCTGCCCGCCGATACGCCCGTGCGCTTTGTCTTCCGCGCGGACGTCAGTTGGGACATGGAGCAGCAGTTCCGCGAACTCGACGGCGTGGTCAACATGTGGACGTGCGGCGGCGGCATCCTCAGTTGGTACCAGGGCGCGCCCAAAATGCTGCGCGAGCGCGGCGACATCGTTTTGTATTACGGCGGGCCGCCCGGCGTCACCGAGCCGGCCTCCGCCATCACGGAATTTGTCTTGCGCGCCTGGGTGTGGGACACGATGGGCTTTGTGCACTGGCTGGCCGTCCAGCCCGGCAATGATCCCTGGTTCAACTTTACGGGCGGCGGCACCACGCTGGTTTATCCCGGCGATCGCTTCGGGCTGCGCGATCCCATCCCCAGCGTGCGGCTCAAAATCCAGCGCAACGCCGTGCAGGAACTCACGCTGCTCGACAGCTTCAAGGCGCGGCACGGCATCGAGGCATTGAAGGCGGAAGCCACAAAGCAGTTCAACGGCTCGACGCCTGCCGAGTGGTGGGACCCGCGCCCGCCCTTTGCCGGCCAGCCCACTTACGAATGGACCGATCCCGAGATGACCGCCGCGACTGCCCACACGAGCAAACTTTTCGCCCACATCGACGCCGATGCCTGGGAGCGCGTCCGGCAATCCATTATGCAGCTTGCCCGGGAAAAATCATGACCGAGAAGATGACCCACACGCCCCAGCAGATCGAGCAGGAACTCGACCACATCGCCCGTGTTGCCGCCGCGATGGTCGATGGCGACCTCTGCCGGCGCATCGTCACGCCGCGCGCGCTCGAATACATGTTCAAGTCCGACCCGCATGACCGCTTTCTGGCCGGCGACAACTACGACGTGAACGACGCCGAATTCAACGCTGCCAAAAAAACGCTGATCCGCCTGTCGCGCCTCGCGCCCTTTGCCTGCGACGTCAATCTCTGGATGCCCATCCCCGGCCACCCGGACAAAATCCAGGTGGTGATCCGCAACGCTCATGAGTTCGGCCAGTTCTGGGTGTTCGGCGCCATCGATCAGGAGGTGTTTCCGCCCATGCGCGAAGTGCTTGAGAGCGGCAAGCGCCTCACCGTGAAGCAGCGCCCCGGAATGGTCTCCGTCCTCGGCCCGATTTACGACAGCCTGGGCGACGTCGCCGGCCTGGTCGAGGTTGTGGCTCAAGTCTCGTCTCCCGCGCACGAACCGCACATGTAGGACAGCACGATTTGCGCGCGCGGCGCGTTTGGCACGTTTTCTGTCGGACCTGAAGGTCCGACCCCCTGAATACCCCAAACCAAGTCGGCGCCTTTTCCATTAGAAGGTTGGAGCTTTAGCTCCGACGCCCGCTCCCGGCTCCCTCCTTCCTACTTCCTACTTCCTATTTCCTACTTCCCATTTCATCCTTCATCCTTCACACTTCATCCTTTTTTGTCTCCGCCCTGAAGGGCGCCTCGACGAACAATTTTCCCCCTTGCGCTTCTACAACGACGGGTGTAAGATCGTTCTTGTAGAAGCCAAAGGGGGAAGATATGGCCAACCGAACCATCGATCTGCCGCAAGGAACTCTTGACCTGCTGATCCTCAAGACGCTCGCGCCGGGGCCCCAGCATGGCTGGGCTGTTTCCGACCGCATCGGGCAGGTTTCAAAAGAGGTCCTGAGCGTCAAGCAGGGATCTCTCTATCCGGCGCTTCACCGGCTCGAGCGCCGCGGGTGGATTAAAGCCGCCTGGGGCGCATCTAAAAATAACAGGCGCGCCAAGTACTACGAGCTTACCCGGAGCGGCAGGAAGCAGCTCGAGGATGAAGAAAGCGCCTGGCGGCGGCTCACCACCGCCGTCAGCCAGATTCTGGAAACGGCGTAGCGGGGTGCAGGATGTTTCACGATCTCTTATTTCGCATGCGGGCGCTGCTCCGGCGAAGCAGCATGGAAGCGGAACTGGAGGAGGAACTTCGCGCCCATCTCGAACACGAGGTGGAAAAGCACATCCGCGCAGGCCTCTCCCCTGAAGCGGCGGAAAGGCTGGCGCGATTTGAATTTGGCGACCTGGAACAGGTGAAAGAGGAATGCCGCCGGAGCTGGGGCGTGCAGCTTGCCTATGAGCTGGCTGCCGGGGTCCGCTGCGGGCTGCGCAGCGCGTCCCGCCACCCGGCGCTGGCAACGGCTTCCGCCCTCGCCCTGGCACTGGGCATTCTGGCCAACACGATGATGCTGGGCGGCCTGGCGACGGTTGCGCAGCGGCTCTGGCCACAGCCAGGCCCGGCGCAGCCGGCGCTATCGGCCCAAAACGCCGTGCCCCGCCCCGCCAGGCAGATCGAAGTCCATCCAGAAGCGGTGGCGCGGAAAGTTCCGGCCCCGGCGCCTGCCCGCGCGCGGAAATCCCACCAGGCCGGCGAAAGCCATTTGGCAAGGCTGGCGCCGCCGGCCCGCAACAGGGTGGGGACGGTGACCGCCGCGTTCTCTCCCACGCCCGGCGCGCCACGCATTCGTCCGGCAATGTTGATATCTCAATATGAGGATGTGAGCAGCAACCATTTGGTGCTGGTCCGCGAAACCTGGCGGCAGGTGCGGCCGGGGGCGTTCCAGGAGACGTTGGTTGTGATCGTCGTTCCCGCCAGCGCCGCCGGCGTAGCGGCCGGGAGCGTCGCTGAAAATCTTGAAACCTTGCAGGAGGAGGGTTGGAGACCCGTAATCCTTAACACCCGAACGGCAACGTCCAATTCAACGCAGTGGGGCGGCATGGCGGTGATGGAGCAGTCCGGCCAGTACGCCTCGTTTGTTGAAAGCATGCCGAACCTGTAACCCGAACTCGGCTCGCCACTGGGAAAACAGGGCGCGATATGCTCGGGGTGAAGTGTGCGCAAACGCGGCGAATGCCGCACCGACAACAGAATGAAAGGAGTAAATTGACGATGCAACGTTTAAAAAAGCAGTTCTTTCGCAATCATCTTTTGGGAATGGGCCTGGCCGCTATCAGCCTGGCATGCCTGGCTCTGACTTCTGTGGTTTGCTTCAGCCAGCGAACCCGGCCCCGGCTGGTGCTTGCCACGGGGCAGGCCGTGGACGGGCCCGGCATCAACCGGCTGGAACAACTGAACAAAGCCTATGAACAGATTGCCAGCGCGGTCCTGCCCGCGGTGGTGAATATTCGAACCACGCAGGTGGTCCGGGCAAGCCAGTCTCCCTTCTTTTCAAATCCCATGTGGCAGCAGTTCTTCGGCAACCTTCCAGGCTTTCAGGGCCCCGAAGCCCCGCAGCGGCAGAGCGAACACGCCCTGGGCACGGGCGTCATCGTTTCTCCAGATGGGTACATTGTGACGAACGACCACGTGGTCTTCTGGGGTAAAGCCAAAGACATTGAGGTGATGCTCTCAGACAAGAGAACGTTTAAGGCCCGGATTGTGGGATCGGACAAATCGAGCGACGTTGCCGTGCTGAAGATTGACGCCGGCAACCTGCCCGTGGCCCGATGGGGAAATTCCAGCGACCTGCGCGTGGGCGACATTGTGATGGCGTTTGGCAATCCCTTCGGCCTGAATTTCACGGTGACTCGCGGCGCCGTCAGCGCCATGGGCCGCTCCGGGGTCGAGCAGAACAATTTCGACAATTACATCCAGACCGACGCGGCCATCAACCCGGGAAATTCCGGCGGGCCGCTGGTGAACGTGAAGGGCCAGGTGGTGGGAATCAACACCGCAATCCTGAGCGGCGACACGGGCCCCGGAGGCCAGGGCGGCTTTCTGGGCATCGGCTTCGCCATTCCATCGAACATCGTCAAGCACGTGATGGAAGACCTGGTGAGCACCGGAAAAGTCTCGAGAGGCTACCTGGGCGCTTATGTCCAGAGCCTGAACCCTGCGATGGCCAAAGAATTTGATATCCCGGATACCTCCGGAGCGCTGGTGCAGAACGTGGAACCCGGAGGGCCGGCGAAGAAGGCCGGAATCCAGAACGGTGACGTGGTCCGCAAATTCAACGGGCAGGCCGTGGACGGCGCGGGCGCCCTGACCTCCATGGTGACGGAAACCAATCCCGGAACTACGGTGACGCTGGACCTGCTCCGCAACGGTAAACCCATCAGCGTGAAAGTGACCCTGGGCGAGCGCCCGGCGGAAATCAGCAACGCTGCTGGAAAAACCCAGGCGCCTTCGGGCGGCGTTCTCTCCGGCGTGTCAGTTCAAAACCTGACGGCTTCACTTCGCAATCAGTTGGGCGTGCCCGGCAATGTGAACGGGGTCGTGGTTTCAGACGTGGCGCAGGATAGCCCCGCGGCCGGAGACCTGCAACAGGGCGACGTGATCGAAAGCATCAACCGGCAGCCGGTCCGCAACGTGGAGGATTTCAACCGGCTGGCAGGCCAGGCCAAAGGACAGGTGCTGCTGCGCATCAACCGCCAGGGAATGGGTATGTACCTGGTGATCTCCTCAGACGGCACCCCATGACCGCGCCGCCGGGCCACCGCTTTGGCTCAGGATGGCATAACCGCCAGCGCGTGGCCAGCCTCTCGCTCACAGGTAGTGGGCTAATGGTGTGTTGCTGGAGGCCGGAGGCCTCGGCTGGGTATTTCAGCTTTGGCCCTTCTGTTCCCCGCTTTCCGGCTAGCGCGCCAGCCGAGGCTGGTAGCTGGTGCTAGGCCCTATCTACCTGTAAATAGGGATTCGCCACGCCCGGTAGCCGTAGTCCCTTGCCCAGCGCTTTTCACCGTTCACGGTGATCCACGCTCGGAAGATATACGCCACCGGGCGCTTTTGGTTTTTGTGCATTTGAGCCCCGGTTGGGCTTTAACCTTACACCCCATTGGAAATACCCCTTCTGAAGTTTTACGGTTACGTTTCTGCGTCTCCTGTTCAGGAGATCGGAGCCTACTGGGTAGGTGTGAGGCCGCCCAGCTTGGCGACAACAGGTTACCAGATAGGCACTTGACAATCCACTTCTATGGCGCCAAGATATGAGTGTGCATTTGGCCTCTGCGAGGACGACCTGATCTAAGAGGAGGCAAGGGCCGCACGGAATGTGAGCCGTGCGGCCATCTTAATTTTGTCGACTCAAGCCCTGTCGGTAGTTCGAGCTATAGGCAGGGTTTCTTACCGTGGTAGGCCCGCCCACGCTGACACGCGAACGGGCCTACCCAACGACTTCTCGTTGCAAGGTGGTGGCGGATTCGGTAGAATAAGGGTGAAGCCGCGCCTTGTGCTCGTCA